>JAJBBH010000050.1 GCA_020532185.1 Candidatus Cloacimonadota bacterium
ATAGTTGCGAGCACGTCTGCGATAAACCTCGTATGTACAAGTTTCCGACTTGTACACCAACAGACAAACTTTCTTTTCTACATTCGCAACTAAGGATAGTTGCGAGCACGTCTGCGATAAACCCCGTATGGCTACCTATACATTCCCCCTACATTCCTCCTGCTATCTTGGAGAAGTAGTAGGAGTGTAGTAGGAGTGAAGGGGGAATGTTGGAGGGCTGAAATCTGTTAAATATAGTCATTTCTTCATCGAATATTAGTAAAATCGGTAATTAGTACATACGTCAGATGATCGGTCGGTTAAACTTGTGTCAGTTCGTTATAAAAAAAATCACTTGTCAAATTTCACCCACTAAATATAATGAATCATGGAGGGAAATATGGCAAGTCAAGAAAAGAAAAAAGTATTAATTATCGTCTATTCGGATATCAACAGAGATGCCCGCGTGCTCAAGCAAGTAAGCCAATTCAAAGATCAAGACTTAACCGTTCTTTCTTTTGGCAATCTCCAAAATCTGGCAATCAAACATCTTTCGGTTTCAGACAAATTCCCTTTTTTATATAAAATCATAGGTGCTTTTTTCTTAAAGCTTGGCTTATTTTTGCAATATTATTGGCTTTTACCTGTCAATCGCACTGCGTATAGTTTGTTAGAAGATCAGGATTTTGATTTGATTATCGCCAATGATATCCACACTTTACCCTTAGCAGTGCGTATCAAAAAGAATGCCAAACTCGTCTATGATGCACACGAATACTATCCATTAGAGCATGATAATAAGATAATGTGGATGTTTTTCTTCCACAAATATATGCACTTTCTTACACGGCGTTTTGCCCCGCAAGCAGATCTAATGCTCACTGTCGGCGAGTCTATAGCACAGGAATATGAAAAGAATTATTCTGTTAAACCCAAAATAGTACTCAATACACCAGACTATCAAGAAATGCCGATTAATCCTCTTAATCCTCAACAAATAAAGATTGTGCATCATGGCGTAGCCCTTGCTCAGCGTAATATCGAACTGATGATTGACATTGTCCATGAGCTTGGCGAACCATATCAGCTCGACCTCTATCTCGTTCCTTTCAATCAAAACTATTTAGACAAATTAAAAGCATATACACAAAACATGAAAAATATAACAATTCAGCCGCCTATTGAGGTAAATAAAATCGTTAGTACGCTGAATCATTATGATATTGGGCTCTTCTTTTTAAACTCCAAATCTTTCAATTATATCAATTGCCTGCCGAATAAACTCTTCGATTATATACAGGCTCGACTTGCAGTGTTAATCGGTCCCTCTCCAGAAATGAAGAGAATTGTCGAAAAATATCAATGCGGCTATGCAAGCAGCTCTTTCCACAAAAATGCTATCATCAAAGAAATAAAATCACTCACTCATAATGATATCTATCAGATGAAAATCAATGCTGATAAAGCTGCAAAAGACCTGATCAAAAATAGCAATACTGCTTTTGATATTATCCATTTGATTGTGTGAATTGTGTTTGATAGACGACTTTCAAACATAATATTAAGAATTAAAGCCTTTTAAATATAAACCCCATTTTTATTTAATATGTGTTATAAATTTCTACGAAATATATGGATTAATTAATAGGATAGGCACAATATAGATTTGATACTAAAGATATCGGGTATCTTGTAAAACAGCCAATATAAAATAATTGTTTAAAAAAAATGATCAAATTGTAATTATATATTGCAAAAGGATGCAGTATGTGACTGCATCCTTTATTTATCACGCAAAACGCTTAATTAGCATTTCTTACATATCGAAATCCAATATATTTCATAGGAGTTCCAGGGGCACTATTATTACGTTTGCGTATTTGAGCTTGATTTTCGCCCCAATAAAATGCTCCACCGCGAGTAATGCGGTTTGTACCTGTGCTTGGACCTATCGGATTCATTTGATCTCCAGATTGATATAAAGCAAACCAATCCCAGCACCATTCGTCTACATTTCCAGACATATCATAAAGACCAAGTTCGTTAGGTGTTTTTTGTCCAACTGCATGAGTTTTACCATCTGAGTTGTTATTATACCAAGCAACCCCATCAGGATAAATTGAACCAGCATAGGGTAGGTATTGAGTAAATTCTACACCACCTCTTGCAGCAAATTCCCATTCAGCTTCTGTTGGAAGCCTATAACCGTTTGCTTGCCAATTACAAGTAAATTCAGTTCCCAAATCAGTACCCCATTGATCTGGATCAGTCACACCATTTTTTGAATAGCATGGAGTAAGATTTTCTTGAATTGATTTTCTGTTTAAAAATACAAAAGTTTGATACCAAGTTACTCTTTCTACAGGAATATTGGCAATTTCGTTATTGTATGATGGCCAAGTAGCTATTCCATTAGGATTGCCTTCCATAATCTCTTTCCATTCATTTTGAGTAGTTTCATACTTAGCCATAAAAATTGAGGAAACAGTAACTGAGTGGATTGGCTGTTCATATAAGCTTAACTGGTTTGTTCCCATTGTAAAAGTACCCCCTTGAACATAAACCATTCCTTCAGGAGCAACAACATTTATCGTGTAAGTAGCAGATGCTGTCGCACTTGGATTCCAGCCATCTTTGAATGCTTTTGCTTTAATTGTTGTAGTTGTACTTACTAATATAGGGCTGGTAAATTGTGTAGATGATTGGGTCGGCTCGCTATTGTCTGTAGTGTAATAAACAGCAACACCAGGTGTTGTGCAATACAAAGAAATACTTTGTGGAACAGAATATTCACCAGCAGGAGGATTAAATGTGGGAGTAGCCACTACGCCCGCTACTGTGATATTAAAAGTAGCAGTTGCTGTTGCACTTGGATTCCAGCCATCTTTGAATGCTTTTGCTTTAATTGTTGTGGTTTGTGTAATATTAATTGGGCTAATATAGACTAATGATGATAAAGTAGGTTCACTACCATCCGTTGTGTAACGAATTTGACTGCCTTCTGTCGGGCAACTAATAGTAACAATTGTGACTGAACTATAAGTTCCGCCATTAGGTGTGATTGTAGGAATAGTTACTTTTTCTGTTTTAGGCTCAGTCGCTTTGTCTCCACAACTTGTTAATGCCATTAGTAACAATAAAGCCATTGCTAAGAATATTATTTGTTTTCTTAGTCTCATAGGTATCTCCTTTTTCGTTTATGTCAAAAACTGATTTATAACCAGCCTTTCTTTTGCCATATTGAATGCTTATAATATAATAACTTTTATTTCTGTTTAAATATAAATTATAAAAACATTAAAGCAAACTTTTTTTAATAAATAATATTTTTTTGTTGAGAAGATAAAAATTACCACAAAGATTGTCGTAGCTGGCTTATTTCACAAAAGTGAAAGACACTTATCAACGAGCTACATTTTAACAACGAACTACAACAAACTACACAAACTTTCCTCTCCTCCATAAAGGCGGGGCTTTGTGGTTTTACCTGGACGAGAGTGGTAAGTAGCTGGTTTATTTTTTTGTGTGGTGGTTTTTTGGACAAACACAAGGCATTGTCCCTACAAACCAAAATGGAATTTTGGTTTAATATGGTATAAATTACTGCGTAATTTATGATCGATTAATCGGGCGAACACATAGTTTGCCCCTACAGGCATAAACGCAATTGGGATGGAGTGAACGAGTCAACAGTGCTTATTGTATCGAAATCAATACATATCACATCTAAAATCAGACACTTTATTAGCCACCAATAAATCTAATCAAACACTAATGTTAATTGATTTCAAAAGAATATTCGTGTCTTATTCGTGTGATTCGTGGCAAATAATAAACCTCTTTGTGATCTTTGTGTTCTTAGTGGTTAAAAAAGTTCGTTCAAGTTCGCTGTAGTTCGCTGTTAAACTTAAAATTCCTTTGTGCTCTTTGTGATCTTCGTGCTCTTTGTGGTTCAAATCCTTTGTGTTCTTTGTGTTCTTAGTGGTTAAAAAGTTCGTTCAAGTTCGCTGCCAAAAAACATCAGCTATTAATCTAATCCCACTTCCAGATACAAAGTCTCCACCTGATATCCATGCACATTCAAGCCTTCAATTATCTCTTTATAATTCCTCAACTGTTCGTCATCATATCCACCAGTTTTAAAGTCAATTAACAAGATCTGTTTCTTCTTTTCAGAGATTTGCATCCTATCAATACGGAACATCTTTTCATCTTTAAAAACAGTATATTCGTTATAAATCTGATCCCAATCATCATTAAAATACTGGGTATTTTTATTTAAAAATCTATCACAAGCCTCAATTATAGGGCTAATATCGTCAACAGGCAACAGATTCGCATATTCTTGCAGGCATGCTTGTCGTGCAAAAGCTCTTTCACTATCCGTGTTTCGATATATATGTTCGAGATATGAGTGAGCAATATTTCCTCTCAAAGCTGCACGTTTTACAAAGAAATCACTTGTTTTCTGCTCTATTTTTTCTTTGAGTATTACGAGCTGATCAGGATCCAACACCTCAATATTTACAACTTCTCTATTACTTTTTAAAAGGTCATGTCCGACAAACTGAAAGTTAATATCATCTTTTTTCTTATCGTTTGCAGAGTATGAATCAGGCGTATAGGTTTCAGAATGTCCCTCTTTTTTATTATCTTCATCAGTTATATTTTTTCTCAAATTAATTAAAGCATTACCATCTTCTTTATCGGCATTTGTCGCTGTTTCCGCGATGAATACGCCCAGTCGTTCAACAGGTCGTGTCAATGCCACATAAACATTATTCATATCTTCGATATTCTCTTTAGCATCCACTTTTTCCTTTAGCTCAGAATCGAGTTTCAACGTAAGAGAGCGATATATATTAGTAATCCTAAAGTCCTTTATTTCATAATTTTGGTCAAAATTATAATAAAAGAGCGACCTTTCGGGGAAAGCCCTTGTCGAGATATCTATATAAACAAATACATGTTTAAAGCTCAAACCTTTGGATTTATGTATAGTCATCATTTGCACAGCATTATCAACAATTACGCCTTCTTGCTTCTTACTTTGTTGTATTTTCAAATCACTTAATTTGGTGAGCAATCCGTCCAATGTTCTGCCATAAGGTGAAGGCATATTGTCAAATTCCTTGATCAATTGCAGGAAGAGATACAAGTTTTTTAGTTCATTTTCACTATTAAAAACCTGAACTATTTGCAAGTCTTCAATGATCATGTTTACCAATTCAGTTAATGATATTGGGGCATTAGTCTTTAAAAACTTTTGCCATTTATTCCTGATATCCAAAACAGGCTTTAAATAAGGAGATTTCAGTGCATTATCAAAGAATTCAGTATATTTTTCTTCACTTTCTTTATAGTAATAGTTCCTTACATTCCCAGCGATATCTGCAATCTCATCTGCATTTTGCAAAAACAAATTCGATCGGATGAGAGCTAAAAAACTTTTCCAATCATCATAAGCCAAAAAGTTTAAGAAGTTCATTATACTCTTTACGACATCGTGGTCAAAAAGCGAACTGCTGGACTGTCGTACAAAGGGGACTCCTTGTTCGAGCAAAAACCTCTCAATTTGAACTAATTGGTTATTTGTACGAGCAATAATCACAGTATCATTATAATCTTCTTTGTCAATATTAGCATCGAGAAATTTCTGGACAAAATCCACATATGAGGCATCTTTATCGCCTTCACCTTTACTACCATATTTGAAATGCTCCACAGTTACCAAACTATCTTTCTTTTTATTATTAGCAGACACATCATTATATGTCCAGTTTTGATCACCACCTTTAAAAAGATCTTGATAGCCCTCTTCAGCAAATACTTTGTTAATGAAATCGACTATATTTTGATAGCTTCGATAGCATGTATTCAAGTCTTGTGACTCAATGCCAAGAAAGCCTCTCATGCTGCCAAGCAGGCTTTTTTCACCACCGCGCCAGCCATAAATAGACTGTTTTTCATCGCCAACAATTATAATACCGTTTTGTTCATGAGCACCTTCCCCGCTTTGTATTTCAGCCAAGATTGGGGCAAAGACTTTGAACTGCATCACGCTTGTGTCCTGAAATTCATCTATAAACATATACTGCACTTTCATTGCAAGCGCCTCATAAAACTCAGGTGTAACCATATCCTTTGACTTGTCATAAAATGAGCAATCTTCTTCGTACATATAGCTATAAGTGTACCATAATAAGTCATCAAAAGTAAAGACCTTCTCTTCAAGTTTGATCTGATCATAATGCTTGAGCAAAATACCCCAAAACAAATATATCTCTTCTTGTTCTTTGTCCAAATACAGGTATTGAAAAATTGTGTTTAGTCCTTTGCCAAAATCGCCAGTGTAATTAGCAAATTTATCCTTATCTAAATCGCTATAGTTTTTGCCTCTTATTCTTCTTCCATCCCAGAAAACAAATAATTTCAATAGTTTATTGAAATTATTATAATTAGACATAAACTCTTCATCATCAATAACACCCAGAAATTTATCTTTAAAATGAAGCATTTCTATATCAGAGTTTATTTTCAATATTTCTAAAAGGTCTTTTTTTAGATAAACATTAAGAGGTTCTTTTTTTGATTTATCATTAGACAACAGCTCATCAAACTTATCAAGACATGCCCTAAGCTCACTTTTAACAGACTTTATAGCATCGTCAAATTCCTTCTTATTAACTTTAGGCTTAAGTTTGTCTTTAGTTAAGCCATACAGCCATCTATACCTGATCAAGTTGTCCAAATATTCGACCATATCATCTTTATTACGTATATTCAGACGGGTCATGATGCGAGCTAATGCTGTTGAGTCCTCATCTTTACTCTTGGTAACGAGCTCTTTAAACAGTCTTTCAAATATATTTGGTGGGTTAATCTCTTGCACATCATAGTTGCTAATACCTTGACGAGGTGCAATTAAAGTCTTGAAAATAGTGCTGATAAAGCTATCAATTGTCGAGATACTTATCTTATCTTTCTCTCTCAACATCTCTTCGTATTTATCTTTTAAATAGCTCAAATACTTGTCATTTAGCTCAAAATCGTCTATCTGTCTATCAGGGTTTTGTTTTTTAAGAGTCTGCAAATCTTTGTTAACGATTTTCTCGAGGCTGCGAATGATATCCTGGCTTTTATTTATTGCCTTTTCAGTGCTTGTGTCAAATATATCTTGCAGGCGTTCGAAGATTGAATCACGTATTTCTGCAGTTGCCTTGCGGGTAAAGGTAATGACAACTATGTTTTTGAAGTCAAAGTATTTATCACCATAATGCTTTAAAAGAGTAGCAATATATTCCAAAGACAAAGTATATGTTTTTCCAGTTCCAGCACTGGCGGTAAATAGTTTTTTAATCATTTAGCTTTCTCCTTATCCTTTTTTACCTTAATGATAAAGTCTTTTTGCCTGCTAATCTCTTTGTAGTTATCATTTCTATCAACTGCAACAGAGGGTAATAAGCCAACGCCTTTTAGTACCTCTATTGCATCACTTGTCTTGTCTTTGATAGTTTCGCCGATTTTCTGATCTTCACCCTGATTAGTATTTAAAACAGGACCTGCCGAAGTCTCATGCTTTAGGACATTATATGTTTGTGATTTAATATCTTTGTTGCGATTTGGATTTACTAAATGCCAGAGGTATAAATAAAACTCGAGCTGCTCTTTATTATGAGAGCCTGTTTTGATATCGGTGATAACGGTGGAGTCATTATAATCAACAATTAGGTCAACACGCCCGTTGATATTAATTTTAACAAAATCCTCAATTAGTGGGGTAGATTCAAATTCATCTTCAGTTTTTATATCCCTATATCCGCTGTTATTTTCCATATCAAATTCTTGTTTGATAAACTTAACGATATTCTTGCTCAAAGACTCTTTTAAAAATCTATTAAAGAATTGTCCATCAAAGCCTTTGTCAATCTTATAATAAAACATGTTTTCTAACTCTTGATCAAAATATTCCTCGACAATTTTTTCAGAGCTTTCTTCTTTTAACAAGTGAATATCCAGTTTTTGCTTGATAAGCTTATCCATGACATTGTGCACGAGATTGCCCAAAGTAATATAGCTCAAATGCGGTTTTTTGATCTCCTGGAAGACTGAGAAATAACATATTTGATCAAAATACCAGTTAAAGCTATTATTGATAAATGCTGACCACGAATAATAGCCTAAATTGAGCGTTTCTGGTACGTAGCTTTTGGATACAGCGTAGAACTCATTGTTATCGAGCTGACCTTTATCAGGTATTATAAATTCATTGTTCTTCTTAAAAATACTATTAAAATATTCTTCATACCCTATATCGTCGAGTAATTCAGGTTTTATGTCTTTTCTAAACTGCAAAAGCTCTTCGATAAATGAGCTTCTCTGGGTGTTTTCATCTTCATTTTCATAATAAAATAGGTGTGCAGTTTTGCAGTTATTAAGCAGGCAATAGAGCTGGTATTTTTCCAAACGCCTGGTATCATCCCAAGTATTCAAACCCAAGTCTTGTCTTTGCTGATTTGTCAATAAATATGGCACTTTTCTGACTGAGGGCAGAACGGATTCTTGCAGGTTTAAAACAGCGATATTCTCATCAAATGAGCTTTGTGGATCAGAAAACTCGCTGATCATTATTCGTTTTTCATCATGTTGCTTGTTTTTTGTTTTGAAAGATTTACCGCGTAAATATTCTATTATAAACTTTAATTTATCGTTTGTGCTTGGCAAAACTTCATCAATATTATGAGGTAAACCAAGCCTAATAATGCTTTTCAGATAGTCTATCGACTGCAAAAAAGTATCTATTTCAGGATGGTTTAAATATTGTTTTTCAGTATCAGTTTTCTCCCAATAAAACAGAGGTAAAAGCTTGTTTTTATCCCAATCAATCAGGTAGTCAAGCAATTCATCAAAGGTCTTTATCGACAGAAACACCCGAATTATCTCCAAAGCAGCATCTATTGTAGTCTGCACATCTTCGGTAAAATAGTTTGTTAATAGCTTTTTCTCTCTGCAATTAAGGGCATCTTCTTTTATACCGCCCTTTTCTGCCAAATCCAAATATATCCAATTAGTCGCATTTAAATGTAGGAAAAACCTATTTACATCCTTCGACAGAGAAGCATCATCGAGCTTTCCTAAGTATTGCCATAGATCAGAATTGGCGAACCAATGGTATATGCTATGAACGGTGATCAGCTTTTTACCTCGATCTTCTTCCATCTCCTCAAGCACGTCTGAAACTTGGTCTATCAAGCGGAAAACTGCTGAATGGTTATAGTTAAGCTTTTGGCTGATCTGAAAATACTCTGGGTTTAACTCTTGATAAAAGCTCTGTTTATCTATATCGAAATCAATAATTCTATCTATCTCATTGTTTTTTATCTCATTGAGCAATTGCCTTTGAGTGCCAAACGCATTCTTTGCTTGAAACAGCTTTATCTCTTTGTTTGGCAAGTCTAAATTGATACTTTCAATGAGCTTTAATTTGCTTAGATCAAAGACTTTCTGGTCTCCTTGAACAAAGTATTCTATTTGCAAACCATTCATCATCAATTCATTGAAAATCTCTTTATCAAGGGCACTAAACTCTACGATATTATAAAAGATTATTTTCTTGATATTACTGAAAGGCTGTGCATTAAAATTAGATATATCGAGATAGATTGCATCAGTAAAGCCTTTTTTAGCAAGGTATTCTCTATAAGAATTATATATAATTATTAGGTCTTGAACTGCCTCTATCTGCCAATCTTGTGCATGTTCATTATCTATCAGGCAATCAATTGTTTTGCAAGCCTGTTTTAACTCTTCAAATAGATTTAAAGCATTGTTCAAAAACTCAACGCTGATCTTATAAGTGATTAGCTTGTATTTCTCTTTAATCTCTTTTGGTATTGCTGCGTAAAAGCTGATATAACGCTTGATATCCTCAATCATTATTTTGTCGCTTATTAGGGACAGCTTATCAAAATCTTGTTTGGTAACAACTCGACTTTGTACCAAACCCCACTTGTTTTGCATTACTTTTAAGAGATCATGCTGCTGTGCATAATCTTGACAGATTATCAGTGTATCCCTCTGCTCTCTCATCAAAAGCTCTTGTTTCATTGCAGATAAGTTTTTGAAATACATAAGCTGCTCCTTTTCATTATTCACCATTATAATGAGAATATTTAAATGTCAACAGAATATTTCCACTTTTTAATATTATTATGACAAAATGTCGTCAGGACACATCAATTATCATATACATATGACATTTTATTCTTATGTTAGAAGCATATTGTTGCGATAATGACTACTGACACTCATCGTTTTTAAAATACATATAACTAAAATTGGAAATATATATTGTACTACTCAAGCCATCTTCGATGGAGTGAACGAGTGAACAAGTGAACGAGTGAGAAGTGTTTACCGTCTCGTATTTTGATAATCATCGCTTTTTCTAACACATAAATTTAAAATAGGAAATATATATTGTACCACTC
>JAJBBH010000127.1 GCA_020532185.1 Candidatus Cloacimonadota bacterium
AAACTTGAGATTTATAATATCAAGGGTCAAAAGGTTCGCACACTTGTTAATGATGTGATGACTGCTGGTAATCACAGTGTTGTTTGGAATGGTCATGATGATAATGGCAAGAACGTAGGTTCAGGCGTTTACTTCTATAGAATGACAACACCTAAGTTCTCTGCAACACAAAAAATGCTCCTGATGAAATAACTCATTAAGGATACAAATATAATGAGAGCGGGCTTATGCCCGCTCTTTTTTGATGGCTTCAGACACGCTTATTGTTCAGTTCCAAAATAAAGACAGGGTCCAGCTTGGTGATCGCTCAGACACTCTCTTTATCTCGTATCTTTCTTTTTCTGATTATTCATACTTGGTTCTTGAATATACAAGTTTCCAACTTATATACAACCATAGCATGCCCTCTTTACTTCTATTGAGCGTATAGAGACAGCCCCAATATTTTTAATTAAAAGCTATTTTTCCATATTATCAAATTACTATTGATTTGATGGGGAAAATAATTATTCTAAACTAATACACAAAATACAGTGCATTTTTGTTTAATTAAATCATAGTGTCTACTTACTATTTATCAGCTATTTACACATCAGCATAATAATTATTACAAAATATCAAAATATTAGTTGACAAAAAAACCTACTTATCATTTTATGAGTACTGTGTTTGATAGTGTGAATGCGGGGGAGTAGTTCAGTTGGTCAGAACGCCTGCCTGTCACGCAGGAGGCCGCGAGTTCGAGCCTCGTCTCTCCCGCCATTATTTCTTATGAATTAATGATATTGACCATATATTTTAGGGGGAGTAGTTCAGTTGGTCAGAACGCCTGCCTGTCACGCAGGAGGCCGCGAGTTCGAGCCTCGTCTCTCCCGCCATTTTAAAAGCCACTCAATTGAGTGGCTTTTCTGTTATATGAATGTAAAACTCTTTTGACGAAGAGCCTCATACAATATTATAGAAACAGAATTAGACAGGTTTATAGAGCGAACCTCACTATGCATAGGTATAGTGATATTTGTTGCTGAGTGTTTAGATAATATCTCTTCTGGTATCCCTCTCGATTCAGGACCAAAAACAAATAGATCACCAAATCTGTAAGAACAATCAGTATAAACTTGTTTTGTTTTTGTCGTACAAAAATATATTGAATTATCTTGATATTTTTCAATCAAATCATCCAAAGAGTCATGCACAAACAATTTCACATTTTTCCAGTAATCCAATCCAGCTTTTTTAATCTGCTTATCATTCATTAAAAATCGCATAGGCTTAATAATATGCAACTCAGCATTAGCACCCAAGCATAATCGCCCAATATTGCCAGTATTTGCGGGTATTTCTGGCTGATATAAAACAATCCGAAAGCTTATTTGCTCATTATATTCAGCCATTTATTTAACCATTTTTCCTCAAAGTAAGTATCCACATTATTATTGCTTAAATCCTTTAAAGGTATAGGACAAAACTTAAAGCCTTCTGGCAATGATACAGATTCCAGTACTGGATACATCCATTGAGTCTCAGGTACATGCTTTTGAAAATCTTCTGTCAAAATAAATTCTATGAAAAGCTTAGCAAGTTCTGGGTTCTTACAGTTTTTGATAACACCAGCTCCTTCGATTTGTCTATACCCGCCTTCACTCGGAATAAATGCCTTATATCTGGTCGTTTTATCTTCTCCATAATGAAATGCTGGGCTTGTTGCATAGCTTAACACCATATTGGCTTCTCCAGCTAAAAATGCATTATAAGCGTCATCCCAACTTGATGTAATTGTTAAAGTTTTTTCTTTAATTCTTCTCCAAAAATCCTCAAATCCATCTTCACCATAAACTGCCATTGCCCATAAGAATAGACCTTTACCTGGGCTTGATGTTCTTGGATCTATCAATATGATTTTTTCTTTATTATCATCTGACAAAAGTTGTTCAAATGATTTTGGAGGGTTTTTTATCTTTTTTGAATCATATACAAATGCAAAATATCCATAATCGTATGGTGTCAAATGAAAGCTATTATCAAAAATAACGCTTTGGTCAACTGATACAATATTTTTGGGTTTATATGCTTGAAAGATATCATGCTTAAGTGCTTTCGACAAAAAAGTATTATCTATACCTATGGCAATATCTGCAACAGGATCATCCTTTTCTAATATCAATCTATTGAGTATAGAGCCTGCATCTCCTGCCGTTACCATTACAACTTTACAATTATAAAGTCTTTCAAACTCGGGTACTGCACGGCTACCGAGTCCCCAGCTTGCAAAGCTATCATAAGAGTACACTGTTAAAACTGAGTCTCTTTCAACGCTGCTGCCATCACTTTTTTTACTATTACAAGAAATAATACAAACGCTCAAAAGCAGCACAATAAAAATCATCTTTTTCATATAATCATTCCTCCAAACAATATTTTTGCTACGATAAAATCCATCATTAATATACCTATAGATGAATATACAACAGTGTCGGTTGTTGATCTTCCCACGCCTTCTGCCCCATTTTGTGTATTCATTCCTGCAAAACATGCTATCGATGTGATAGTCCAGCCAAAACAGAAAGATTTGGAAATTCCAAGCCATAAGTCAAGCGGTAAAAAAAAGCTTCTCATATTATCAAAAAAGATATTAAAAGACATATCATATGCATAAATTGTAAAAATATAAGATGAGAATATACTGACAAACAAAGATATAACAGTTAATAAAGGCACCGAAATAACGCCAGCAACAATTCTTGGCATATACAAATATTCATATTGACTGACCCCCATTACATCCATTGCATCTAACTGTTCAGTTACCTTCATTGTTCCGATTTCAGCCGCTATAGAAGCTCCTATTCGCCCAGTCAATACTAACGAGGTCAACACAGGTGCAAGCTCTGTCATAGTCGTTTTTCCGACTAATACGCCTATCAGGGATTTGGGAATAAAGCCTTTTGATTGATAAGAAGCTTGCAATGCAGTTACTAAACCAGTAAAAATTGAAGTTATAAATATTAATATAACTGAATCTATTGCAATTTTTTTAATTTGCTTTAGCGTCTCATAAGAGCGTCTATAAATAAAAGGCAAGCTTGCAAATACTTTCGCCGAAAATATTACATAGTCACCAATTGTATTAATTGCCTTACCAATCAACATTTTTCTCACTATCTTTAAATTGTGTAAACTCTTTATGGAAGTCAAGCTCTATAAAGCCAGTTGCTCCATGTCTATTTTTACCAATAATAATTTCTGCTTTTCCAGGTCTTTCTGATTCTTTATTATAGTAATCATCACGATAAATAAACATAACCACGTCTGCATCTTGTTCGATAGCACCAGATTCACGTAAATCTGACAGCATTGGTCTTTTATCTGGTCTTGACTCCAAACCGCGATTGAGCTGTGACAAAGCGATGATTGGCAGCTCCAGTTCTTTTGCCAAAACTTTTAGAGCTCTTGATATTTCTGCTATTTCTTGTTGTCTATTTTCTATATTTCTTTTGGAGCTCATCAACTGCAAATAGTCTATGATTATCAGATCCAGTCCTTTTATTTCTGCTTTTAGTCTTCTTGATTTTGCCTTTATATCCATCACAGTTATCGAGCCAGTATCGTCGATATATAGCTCTTTATTAGTCAATACTTCTGCTACTTGGCTTATACGTGCAATTTTTGTTTGGTCCATTCCATAGCCTTTGATTAGGGTATCCATAGAGATTTCTGAGCAGCTGCTAAAAATTCTAAGCAATAATTCTTCACTTGACATTTCAAGCGTAAATACGCCAACTTTCAAATCTTGGGCAATAGCATTATATGCCACATTTAAAGCGAAGGATGTTTTACCCATAGCTGGTCTTGCTGCTATGATAATTAATTGCCCTTTTCTAAAGCCGCCAAGCATCTTGTCCAAAGTATCAAAGCCTGATGCCACTCCCAATACACTTTTTCTTGTCTTTGCTACTTCCTCAACATTTCTCAAAACTTCTGGTACCAACTCACTAACTTTTTGAAAAGCTCGATTATTAGGCATTTCAGCTATTTTAAATATCTCTTGCTCTGCCCAATCGACTATATCAACTACTGGACCTTCGGGATTATAACAAGCCTTTATTACTTGATTTGATGTTGTGATAAGCTCTCGTAATAATGCTTTTTCCAACACAATTTGAGTATGATATTCCACATTTGCACTACTGAGCACAACATCTGAAAGTTCATTTAGATACAGCTTTCCGCCAACTTTATTAAGCTCATTTTTTTCTTCGAGCTTATGCATCAGTGTAATAATATCGACTTCTATATTTGCATCAAATAAATCGATAATTGCACGATATACTATCTTGTGTGCACTTTTATAAAAATGGTTTTCTTTTATACTTTCAACAACTCTTGCCACAGAGCTGTTGTCTATCATCATCGCTGATAAAACTGCTGCCTCAGCATTTAAATCGCATGGCAACATTCTTTCTACGGGCTCGGTCATTCGTTTTCCTTCTTGTTCTATTGGTTTATATTATTTTCTGTTATAAAATCTCGAAACTTTTTTAAATCTTCCCATGCCAATCTTTTCCAAGCTGTATTGCGTAAGAGTGCTGCTGGGTGATAGGTCACCCAAACAGGTATATTTTGATAAGAATAGGGTTGCATAGCCCGTATATCATCGATTTTATCGGTTTTTTGTAAAACACTATTGATTGCGGTCTTTCCCATCAATAGTATTACTTTAGGTTGTATAATTCTAATTTGCTGCAATAAATACGGCATACATGACTCTATTTCAACAAGAGCAGGTTGCCTATTGGCAGGTGGTCTACATTTAACAATATTTGTAATATAGATCTCTTCTCTTTTCAAGTTTATTGCGGCAAGCATATTATTTAATAGTTTTCCTGCTTCGCCCACAAATGGTCGACCAGAGATATTCTCTTCTGCACCAGGACCCTCACCAATTAGCATAATTTTTGAGGCTTGCGATCCCTCACCATAAACAAGCTTAATACGTTTTTTTGCTAATTCACATCTTTGACAATTACTAATTTTTTCTTTCAGTTTTAGTAAGCCCAATGAGTCATAACTACTATCCGATCTTTGAATACTATCTACTGGGCATGATATCTGTTCCAAGCTCTCATAATCTTCATTTTCACTTATAAATGCTTCATTTATTTTGTTGAGATTAATATTATTAAAGCTTGTACTTATATAGTCAATGCCCAATATTTTTAGTTGTTCAAGGTATTGTTTAAAAGATCGTAAACTCATGGCATAGTTTATTTATCAAACGTCAAAATCATCATCTTCGTCGTCATCAAAATCATCATCTTCGTCGTCATCAAAATCATCATCTTCGTCGTCATCAAAATCATCATCAAATTCATCGTCATCATCATAAGACACGCGTCGTGGTGGTGTTGGTTGTTCATCGAGATATTCATCTGTTTCGGGCTGATAATTTTCATTTAACACAAGATCATCATCATCATCATCGTCGTCGTCATAAGCAAACATATTTCTGACACTTACTTCTTCTTCGCCTTCGACATAATCAAGCATAAAATCTGGAATATCATTTATTGCGGTATGTTTCATTGCCATATCTGAAATCTTTTTATCAAAATTCTTTTTTATACCATCGGGCAAATTTGATAATCTATTGACTTCGAGGTTTGCCAATATCAAAAACAAATAATCCATATTACTTGACTCTAAAAATTGATTTACTAATTTATCAGTTTTACTATCCATTATTCCTCCTTAGTTTTTATAAAATTCTTCTATTGGGTCGACATAGCGTTTCACTCTATTTTCTTCGACGGTAATTATACTGACAACACATTCAACTGCTTTATCAAGATCGTCGTTAATTACCAAGTAATCATATTCATTTAATTGGTCAATTTCTTTTTTTGAATTTATTAATCTTTGTTCAATCTGTGCTATGCAATCGGTATTACGTGCATGCAATCTATTTTCCAAAACAGAATAATTTGGAGGTAAAACAAATATTGATACTATATCATCGCCCTGCTGTTTTACTTGAGCCACACCTTGTACATCAATATCCATTATTACGTGATTACCGCTTTCTAATACTCCTTGCACATATTCTTTTGAGGTGCCATACCAACTGCCGTGAACTTGAGCAAACTCAAGAAAAAAGCCATCTCTTTTCTTTTGCAAAAATTCATCTTCTGTTACAAAATAATAATCTACCCCATCTTTTTCATCGCCACGTGGCAAGCGAGTTGTATATGATATAGAATATTTCACCTGTGGCAGCTTTGTTAAAGCTTTATTTAATATAGTGCTTTTACCGCCTCCCGAGGGTGCCGCAATTGTGATTATAAATCCTTTTTTTTTCATTTTTCTTTATAAAAATAAGTCTCCCATAATGGGAGACTTACTAAAACAATATAAGTTATTCACCGATAAGTTTGCGATATTCTTCAGCTGTAAGCAAAGATTCAAGCTCATCTTTATTTTCTAATTCAATTTTGACCAACCATCCATCTTCGTAAGGTGATTGGTTTATTAGCTCTGGTGAATCAAATAATTCGCTATTTACTTCCAAAACAACGCCTGTAACTGGTGAAATAAGGTCTTCTACAGTTTTTACTGCTTCAAGATTACCTAATGGCTCACCTGCAATTAATTTCTCATCTGCTTCTGCAAGTTCGACATGAACGATATCACCAAGCTCTCCTTGTGCAAAATCGCTAATACCGATAAATGCAATATTTCCATCTACTTTGATCCATTCGTGACTTTCTGAGTAAAGTATGTTATCTAAAACAGCCATGTTTCCTCCAATAGTATTTTTCTATAACGATAATTTTATTATTGTCCAAAATGTGTCAAGTTTATTATATATTATTTTATTTTTTACTAATTGCCGCATGTTTAAAGCATTAAAGGCTCTTGTTTATAATATCAATTATTATGTATTTTATCAGCAAAATAGCTGTGATAAATCTTTTCTACATTAAATTGATGTATCTCGGGTTTCCAAAGCTTTTTGTCTTTATCAAGTGCATAGCAAGCATCTAATCTAAGTTCATTCGACAATTCTTCGATGCTAAATTTATCTCTTTTTGTCAACAATTTATCCTTTAAAAATACTAATCCATTAAGATATTGTAAGTAATCATCAATCAATTCTTTTTTAGCACAATCACTATGACCAGTAATTATTGTCTCAATATCGAGTTTCGATAATAAATCCAGGCTATTAATGTATTCAGTTTCATTGCCCCAAAGAAAATAAGGCAAGCTCATATAGCCATTAGGGCTTCCAAGCAATGTATCGCCAGCTATTAACAGCTTTAATTCTTTGATATAAATACATATTGAGTCATATGTATGACCTGGTGTCTCCAACAATTTAAATCTTAATTCATCATCAATTATAAGCTGATCTTTCATGCAAACATTTGGGTGCATTATCTCATGATAATTTGTCTTGTATATAGAGCTTTTTTTATTTGAGCTCTTATAAACAGAGCTTATTTTTTCTCTTTCATCAAGATATGTTTGGAGATATTTTTGATGAGCAATAATCACAGTATTATCGTCAGCAAGATATTTATTACCTATTGAGTGATCGCTATGAAAATGTGTATTTATCAGGTATTTTAATGGTTTAGCTTTTGTATTTATGTATTGTTTTAGGCTTTTAGAATCTGAAGGTAAAAGCAGTGTATCAATCAAGCACAAATATTCATTACACTCAATTAGTACCGCATTTACCTTCAATACTGATGATTGAGCTATCGTTACAAAATCATTGATTTGCTGATAACTTACCATTAATTATTTCGTATATATTGCCAAATCTTATCTACTTTTAAAACGTCTACACCTGCATTGAGCAATAAATAGCATTTATCCAAATAGCTTTCATCGGGATATATACTCTTGTTATTACGAATATCTTCGGGTAAAAGCTCAAAGGCTGCATCATTTGGGCTTGCATATTGTACGTATAATGCATTTTCTTTTGCAACTTCTGCACTTAATAAAAAGTCAATAAATTTGTATGCAAGTTCTTTATTTTCAGCATTTTTTGGTATAACTAAAAAATCTATCCACAAAGTAGAGCCTTCTTTTGGCAAAGCAAATCCGATATTCTCATTTTCTTCCATTACTTGTAAAGCATCACCATTATAAGCTTGACCAAACCAGATTGTACCATCTTGTACTTCATTTTTAAAGCTGTCAGAGTCATATTGTGATATATTTTTATCCCACTCTAATAGTGTTTGGTTTGCTTTTTCCATTGCTTCATCACTAAAATCATTGGGGTCATATCCATTAACGATTAAAGCAACACCAACGACTTCACGTGCATCGTCAAGCATAGTAACACTACGTTTGCCATTAAATCTTTCTTCGCCTAAGAGATTCCAAGACACATCTTGCATTTCTTCATCGCTCATATACTTTTTGTTATAAACAAAACCGCAAGTACCCCAAAAATATGGGATAGCATGCAAGTTATCTGGATCAAACTGCTCTGACTTTTTTAGCAAAGAAGCTGATAAATTCTTATAATTTTCAAGCTTACTCTTATCAAGTTCTTCTATCATACCTTCTTGTTTCAAGATTGTTACATGATCACCACTTGGCACGATTATATCATATGCTGCATTCGATGTTTTCATTTTTGTGAGCATATTCTCATTCGAGTTATATGTGTCATAATTAACTTTACAATTGTAGATTTTCTCAAACTCTTGTACTAATTCTGGAGCTATATAATCAGTCCAGTTAAACACATACAGTACTTGCTTTTTTGTACCTGAACAAGACACAATTAAGAGCATGACTGTTAAAATTAGGCTAATCTTAAAATATTTCATTTTTGCCTCCTTTATTTTTTTTCACATATGATTGATGAGACATTAATGTCAAGATGTTTTTTACTTATCTTCCAAAAACTTTATGCAATTAATATTAACAATATCTGATAACTATTTAAACACTGTTATAGCAACACAAACAAAACGATATGCCAAAAGGTAATCAGCAAATTACGTGGAATGGCAAAGATATGAACAATAAAGACTGTGCATCTGGCGAATATTTGTTTAACTCTTCTCAATCCCCTATAGACTCCCCTTTGATTCCCTTTACTTCTCCAAGATAGTAGTAGGA
>JAJBBH010000064.1 GCA_020532185.1 Candidatus Cloacimonadota bacterium
CAAAAAGTTGGCGTGTATGTAGATGTATCTAATATAGCACAAAATGGTGGCTTTGGCATGCACTACGATGTTTTAAGAGAGTTTGCTTGCCGTAATCACGGCATAGCAATGAGGCTAAATGCATATGTTGCATTTGATGAAGATAAGGCAAAAAGCGATAAAGACTATAAGGATAAGTCTGATAATTTTCACTCAATATTACGTGATTTTGGCTTTAAGGTAATAGTAAAAAAGGTTAAATGGTATGTTGATGATTCGGGTAGTAGATTTGGAAAAGCAAATGCTGACTTGGATATGGCTGTGGACGCTTTATTGCAATCTGATAGACTTGATTATGTGATTTTAGCAACAGGAGATGGCGATTTTGTTCAGGTTATCAAAGCTTTGCAAAACAAGGGGTGTAGGGTAGAAGTAATAGGCTTTAAAAATGTATCTTCATCACTTAAAAAAGAAGCTGATGTTTATACTTCTGGTTATTTAGTGCCTGATTTACTGTCTATAGATTATGAAACATCAAAGATATGGGGCAGTGAAGGTAGCAGAGTGCGTGGTATTTGCTATAATTGGTTTTTAGAAAAAGGCTACGGATTTATGAGATACCTAACAACCATTAATGGCGGCATGTGGGTAACAGACACCAGAAAATCTGATTCTCCTTATGAAACTGCTTTTGTACATGAATCTCAAATGCCAGAAGGAATTGATATTATAAGCTTACCAAATAGAGATGCAGTATTTGAATTTACTGTCAGCAAAAGAGGTGATAAAGGCTATCAAGCTACTGATTTGAAGCATTTACAACTATATTAAACTGCATTGTCTATGGACCTCACGCAGTGAAAGTTTTGACTAAGTAGCCCTCTATATGAATTATTTCTATCAAAAATCTTTCTCCCTCTATATATATATGCGCCCGATTTCATAGCTTTGAAAAAACTTTTTTCATTGTTTTTTAGAAAGCCGCTTACAGAGCGGATCAAGAGGCTCTTTTTTCTTAGATATAATAAATAAAAAGCACTTTATAATAAAAAATGCTAAAAAGTAAAAACTTTCTTGACAAAAAATATAAGCTTTAATAATTTGCATACAGTTGCGAAAGTGGCGGAATTGGCAGACGCGCTGGACTTAGGATCCAGTGACCATAGGTCTTAGGGGTTCAAGTCCCCTCTTTCGTACCATTCTTAACATAAAGTGAAAAAACATTGCAAAGAGGAAAAGCATGAAAACAGAAGTTAAAAAGGTAAATTCAAATACCAGCGAATTAATTGTAACAATAGAATTAGAAAACGCAAAAAAAGATTATCAAAAAGTATTTAATAAGGTAAAAACAAGATTGGAAATACCTGGTTTTCGTAAAGGTAAAGTCCCTACTGCATATATAGAAAAGCATTATGAGCAATATATAAAAGAAGATTATTTTGAATCATATGCTCAAAATTACTACAAAGAAGCTATAGAAATTGCAAAAGTAAACCCTATTGCAGCAGCAGAAATAAAAGAAGTAAAATGGAATACTGGAGAAGATGCAGTCTTTACCTATCAATTCCAACATTTTCCAGACGATTTTGAGCCTATTTATAAAGACTTAGAAGTTGCTTATAAAGAGCCTGTTTACGACTATGATAATCAAATAAATGAATCACTAAAACAAATTCAAGATTCATTCTCTGAATACATACCTTTTGATGAAAGCATGACTATTCAAAATGATGACAAAGTTACATTAGAAAATAAAAGCGACGAACCTATACCAACAAAAGCAAAAAATGAAAACTTAAATGATATCATTATTGGAAAGAATATACTCGGTGATGATTTTAACGAAAAAGCAATAGGAAAAAAGATAAATGATACTTTTGAAGCTACAGTAGAAAATAATGTTGAAAATACAGATGAAACAGAAGTTTATACATTTAACTTTTTTGTAACAGATGCTTTTAGAAAACAATTACCAGAAATTAATGATGATTTGGCAAAGGCTAACGACTATGAATCTCTTGATGATATGAAAACAAAAATTCGTGAGTCATTTGAACAAGAACACAAAAGAGTGATAGAAAACGAACTAAATAGAGCTATTGTCGAAGCTGTGGCAAAAGCAAACCCAATGGAACTGCCAGACGAGTACTTTATAAACTCTGCACGCTATATGTTCGAAAAAACTTATCAGGCAAATACTGAAGGAATTGATAATGAAACTCTTTTAAAATTTGGCAAGATGTTTACAGAAAGTCAAACTATTTTTGACTTAGTAATGGAGAAAGTCAAGAAAAATGAAAATATCCAAATAAGCGATGAAGATAAAGATGAATATATAAAAGAGCTTGTAAAAGATCAAAATCAAACTGTCGAAGAATACAAAGAAAACTTTAAAACATTTATCGAAGGTGACAACTTTATTGACCAAGTATTGCACAAAAAAGTAGTTGATTTGGTTAAAAGTACAATGAAGATTGTGGAACCAAAAGAAAACAGTGAAACTGTCGAAGAAGAGACAAAGGAAACAGAATAAACTTCTAAACACAAGGATTAATACTTATTGGTTAGCTTAATCTTGTATCTATGAATTAACAACATAGAATTTGCAATTTAAGCTAACCTTATTATATTATATAGATATGATTAATTGTTTAAAATGAAAAGGAGAACAATATGCCATACGTACCTATAGTAGTCGAGCAAACAGGGCGTTCTGAACGTGCTTATGATATTTATTCAAGATTATTGAATGACAGAATAATATTTTTAGGAACACCAATCGATGACAATGTGGCAAATGTTATTGTAGCACAGCTTTTACACTTAGAAGGGGAAAACCCAGAGAAAGATATTTTTATGTATATAAATAGCCCAGGTGGTTCAATCACAGCAGGCTTAGCTATTTATGATACAATGCAATATATCAAGTGTAATGTAAGCACAATTTGTATGGGTATGGCTGCCAGCATGGCTGCATGGCTTCTTGCAGCTGGAGCAGAAGGTAAGAGGTTTGCCTTGCCAAATAGTAGGGTTATGATTCACCAGCCCTTAGGTGGTGCTCAGGGGCAGGCATCCGATATCGAAATTCAAGCCAAAGAAATTCTCTATTTGCGTGAGCAAATGAATTCTCTATTGCAAAAACATACAAAAAAAGATATTGAATCAATTATTAGAGATACTGACCGTAATTTCTTTATGAGTGCAGAAGAAGCTAAAGAATACGGAATTATTGACGAAGTTATAGTAAAGAAAAAATAATTATGGAGGAGTCCAATGAATAAATATAATCTCTTACATTGTTCTTTCTGCGGACGACCAGAAAACGAAACAAAGCATATGATAAAGGGTATTGCAGGCAATATTTGTGATGATTGTGTCACAATGTGCTATTCAATTATTGAAGCAGATAAGCGCGAAAAAGAGAACATGCTTGATGGTATGTCTGTATTGCCTTCACCAAGAGAAATGAAAGAATACCTTGACCAGTATGTTATAGAACAAAATAGAGCAAAACAAGTTATTGCTGTCTCTGTTTATAATCATTATAAAAGAATTTTTAAACAAGAGAAAACAGACAATGATGTAGAGCTTGAAAAAAGTAATATTCTCATGTTAGGTCCTACTGGATCTGGAAAAACATTAATAGCTCAAACTCTTGCAAAAATGCTTAAAGTGCCTTTTGCAATAGCTGATGCAACCACACTCACAGAGGCAGGTTATGTCGGTGAAGATGTGGAAAATATTCTTGTTAGATTGCTACAAAATGCTCAGTACGATGTAGCAAAAGCTGAAAAAGGTATTGTTTATGTTGATGAGATCGATAAGATTGCACGCAAGTCCGAAACACCATCAATTACTCGAGATGTATCAGGCGAAGGGGTACAACAAGCTTTATTGAAAATACTTGAAGGCACAAAAGTAAATGTGCCTCCAAAAGGCGGTAGAAAGCACCCACAGCAAGACTTTATCGAGATAAACACCACAAATATCCTTTTCATAGTTGGTGGCGCTTTTAATGGTCTGGATAAAATCATCGAAAGAAGGCTCAATAAAAAAGTTGTCGGATTTGAAACCGATGAAATACGAGCATCCAAGCTAAATCAAGACACAATATTTGAGCATGTTATCCCTGCTGATTTGACAAAATATGGGCTGATACCTGAATTAGTCGGACGTTTACCTGTATATGCAAGCTTAAATGAGTTAAGTGAAACTGCATTAATTGAAATTCTTACAAAGCCAAAAAACTCAATCTGCAAGCAATATAAAAAACTGTTTTCTATTGATGAGGTCGAACTTGAGTTTACTCCAGATGCCCTAAAAGAAATTGCAAATATTGCTTTAAAACAAAAGACTGGAGCAAGAGGCTTAAGAGCAATAATGGAAAACAAAATGCTGGATATCATGTATGAAATACCAGAGCTTGGTAATGTAAAAGAATGCCTTGTCTCTAAAGAAGTTATTCTTGGTGAAAAAGGACCAATTTACGTTTTCAAAGAAGATGAAGAAGAAAAAAAAGAGGGTATTGCTTAAATACCAAAATATAATTTACGCCTCGTAAGAGGCGTTTTTTTTGTTTTAATTTCTGTTAATAAAAAAAGACGCTTGTAAAAGCGTCTTATTTCTAAACGACAAATATATGATTAATATCTTTTAGAGTAGTTGTTACGGCCTCTATCGTTGTTAAAGCTTCTTTTTGGTCTATCTTCTTTAGGTCTTGCTTCATTAACATTGAGTGGACGACCTTTGAGTTCTTTACCGTTCA
Organism: Candidatus Cloacimonadota bacterium; assembly: GCA_020532185.1. Lineage (GTDB taxonomy): Bacteria > Cloacimonadota > Cloacimonadia > Cloacimonadales > WRIO01 > JAGOCT01. Next base: position 4,745 of record JAJBBH010000064.1, read on the forward strand.
TATTATCGATTGCATTTTTTGCTTCTTCTTCATTTGGCATTTCTACAAAACCAAAACCTCTTGACGTACCTGTTAGTTTGTCCATAATAATTGCTGCTGAGCTCACAGCACCAAAAGCCTCAAAAGCTTCTCTTAGCTCGTCGCTGTTCACATTACGTGAAACGTTTCCAACAAAAATGTTCATACATTTTCTCCTATTTCATTATCAGATATCAGAGGTTTGACGGTATTTTAAACTAATCACTCAACTGTTATCATTTTCTTAGTTTATTATTTACTTGTTTCTTGGCAAGCTTTTTCTTTAATAATTCAAAAATAAATATTTTAACTCATGTTTAAATGATTCTTAACAACTATCAAAATGGCTTTAGATAAGACTTCCGAGATCTCTGTGTTGATATTTTTGGCTAATAATTTTAATAAGAACTCTATGTCTTTTTGCATCGCTAAAAAGGTCTCATTTTCCACATGGCTTGCAAAACTATGCTTTTTTATGTGATCTTCAGATGGGATATTATCTTTATCAATATCGTTATTTGAAGGCAATTGATCATTTTTACTTTCTTGGTGGACTATATTCTGTCCATATTCCTCTGGCACTTCCTCAGTTGTTTCATGTTCGAAATCGGCTTTATCCAAAACAGGTAGGTCTGTTAGCTCATTTTCTTCTTGTATATTATCTTCTTGGTAGTCTTCTTCATTAAATTCCAGAAGCATTTCTTCCTCATCAGAATCTTCGCCAATCTCTGTTTCATCTACTAAGTCGTAATTATGCTCTTCAATCAAAATATATAATAAAGTATATTGTCCAATATTCGTCTCAGCATCAATCTCATCAAAATAAAATTTATACAAGAATAGTTTTTCATATGATTTATTAAACATTGCCAGCGTTTGCTCAAATGCTGTAGTCAAATTCTCTTTATTATGCTCTACAACACCAAATTGCTCAGTAACTGTATTATATGTGTGACCATTATATTCTATCTCAGGTTTTTCAATGACCTCAAACTCAATGTCATTTCTCTTTAAATAATTACCTAATGTAATGAAAAACCTATTATCATTTGGGTTTACTGCCATTTCATATCCTCCTCTTTAAAAAGTATTAACTCAAATAGCCTCATTTACTATATCGACCAACTTAGTAAATACTTAAGTAAAAAGAGCAGGATTGCCTGCTCTTTATAATAATTATCTAATTTAGGCTATTAGATTTTTTCAAATGTTGCTGTAAAGTGCCTCATAATTGGTGCTTCATATTTAATTCTTAAGCCAGTTCTTGATTTGCGATTTTCCCAAACTTGTTGCAAGCCCCATACAATCATGTCCATATGATTGTTAGTATATACTCTACGTGGGATAGCAAGTCGGAGTAATTCCATCTTTGGCACTCTCTCTTCTCTTGTAACAGGATCTCTATCGGCAAGAACTGTGCCTATTTCCACAGCTCTAACACCAGACTCAATATATAGCTCGACACCGAGTACTTGAGCAGGGTATTGTGTTGGAGGAATATGAGGTAAAAAATCTTTTGCATCTACATAGATAGCATGTCCACCAAAAGGCTCTAATAGAGGAATGCCTGCTTCTTTGAGCTTATTGCCAAGATACTCAATTTGCGATATTCTTGCATGTAAATAATCAAATTCTGTTGCTTCGTCTAAACCAACTGCCAATGCAGCCATATCTCTACCTGACATGCCACCATAAGTAATAAAACCTTCAAACATTATATTAAATACTGTGCATTCTCTATAAAGATTTTCGTCTTTTAGACCAATAAAACCACCAATATTAACAATACCGTCTTTTTTGGAGCTCATTGTCATAGCATCTGCATAGTTAAACATTTCTTTAACTATTTCTTTAATAGTCTTATCTTGATAGCCATCTTCTCTTTGTTTGATAAAATAAGCATTTTCTGCAAAACGTGCCGAGTCAAACATAAGCGGTATATTATACTTTTTACAAACTGCAGACACGTCTTTGATATTTTGCATTGAAACTGGCTGTCCACCACCTGTATTACAAGTAACTGTAAGTATGACAACGGGAACTTTATTTACACCAACTTTAACAATAAAATCTTCAAGTTTTTTGCAGTCGATATTGCCCTTAAATGGATGATAAGCTCTTACTTCGCCAGCCTCGTCAATACTACAATCAATTGCATGTGCTTTACGAAACTCAATATGTCCTTTTGTTGTGTCAAAATGTGCATTGCCAGGTACATAGTCGTCTTCTTTGAGCAGTGCTGATAAAAGTACGTTCTCTGCTGCACGTCCTTGATGTGTGGGTAACATAAATGGAAAGCCTAAGAGATTTTTAACTGTCTCTTTTAAAGCCAAAAAACTTCTTGAACCTGCATATGATTCATCTCCTTGCATTAAAGCTGACCATTGTCTATCTGACATTGCTCCTGTGCCCGAGTCTGTGAGAAGATCTATAAATACATCTTCTGACTTCAGATTGAAGAGATTATATTCTGCATTTTCAATCTTTTGCATCCTTTCATCACGGCTTAATGTCTTCAATGGCTCAATCATTTTGATTCTCCAAGGTTCAGCATAAGGCATTGATTTCATACTAACTCCTTTATTATTTTTTTTCCTACATTCATAAAGCAAGCTATCTTTGTCAAGCGTTATTTGAATTTTTTTAGTTAATTATTAATATAAATAGCTTTTATTGTTGTAGAAATTATTATGGCAATATGCTCAATGCCACAGCAGTAAATGCTTATAGAGAAAATGAACTATATGCATTTTGGCTTACGCTATTTATACTTTGCTGTTATTTTCTCTCAACATAAGATTAGATATTTTAACAAAAATGTATTTCTTTAAATTGCTTTATACTTATTTAGATTCATTAATAGATAAAAAAACATGCAAAGAGCAAATATGCTTCATAAGAGTAAAACAAGCACTTGATAGAGCTCTATCTGTACAAATAGTTTTGCATCTCTCAAACAAGATAGAATCGATGAGTATTGGCTGCTCATAGGCAACAGGAAAACTATCAGAAGTTAAGAAGTTTATAAAACATCCACCCTCTACTATTATATGCGTCCAAAAACTGTGGTTTTCAAAAACTATTTTTATATCTTTTTGTAAACTAACTTATAGAGCGGCTTTGAAGCTAATTATTTAAAATAAATCATGCGTTTTATTGGCAAAATAACATGTCAATATAAGCTCTTCACCTTTTTCTTCAATTGTTGGTTCTGGTGCATTTAGATCTTTCAGCTTTTTAAAAATCATCGGAATGCCTCTTCCCAAATGATCAATATACCTCAAGTTTTCCATATATTTAACCAAAAATGGGTTTCGTGCATAAGTAACACCAATTTTCATCTTATCAACAGTAACTGTATTTGGTAGTCTGCCAGGACTATGAAATTCAATTCTGTCATCAAACATTAATATTCTAACTTTTGAGCCGCTAATGCTATAGTTTCTATGAATAAGTGCATTTACCAAAGCCTCTCTAATTACGATACCTGGCATTAATTCTTTTTCTATACGCTTGGCTCCTATTATTGTTGAAGGTGTTTTGATATTGTTTTTTATGATGATCATGGCGTGTTCAACAATTTCTGGTAAATTGCCCACAATTTGTTTTTTGTCAATTAGATCTTCACTAATATCGTTACCATTAAAATGTGCAAAACTAATTCCAGACTGCGGCAAGAATTTATCAATTCTTCTACCGAAAATCAATAAACCCCCAACACTGCATTCATAAGGGATAGTACCTTCTTTTAGAATATCTGCATTTATCAGAATTCTATTGATTGATTCATCTGATTCTTCGTATAAATCAAATGTGTTATAGTTTTTAAAATAATCTCGTATCAGGTTTATATTTAGATCTTTAATACTCGTACCAGGTACTGCAGTGATATCATAATGAAAGATTCCACTTGCTTGAAATAAACGCATTAATTCCTCTCTAATGGCAGTTCTTTTGGATGTACCTACTCTTATATAATACTCTTTATCTGATGTAGAATATGGTTTATCTTTTCCTTTTGTAATTGAAACAACAGCTATTGTTTTGCCATCAAGATAATATTCTCTATATAAAGGTATAATATTCGGAATACAATTGTTTCTGCAAATATTTACAATACGTTCTTCGAGGTTTTTTGTGTCAACGCCTTTTATTTCTCCATTGTCAGCTATACCAAAGAATATATCTCCACCTTCTGAATTTGCAAAAGCAACTATTTCTGCTGCTATGTCATTGGCTTTGCTAAAAAACTCTTTGAACTCAATATAAAGGGATTCTCC
>JAJBBH010000022.1 GCA_020532185.1 Candidatus Cloacimonadota bacterium
TCTTTGTGCCCTTTGTGGTTAATTAAAAGTGTATAGTCTGCCAGTAGGTAAAGTTTGTAAAGTCTATATGCTGTCTGCTAATCGGCAAATCTCTGTGGCTCTCTGTGTTTCTCTGTGGTTAATTAAAAAAGTTCGTTCAAGTTCGTTGTAGTTAGCTGTAAAAAAAAGTTCGTTAAAGTTCGTTGTAGTTAGCTGTTAAAAAAAAGTTCGTTAAAGTTCGTTGTAGTTCGCTGTTAAAAAAAACGCCTTCAAACCCGCTCTGTGAAGCTATTTGCAAAATGAACGAAATTTAGTTTTCCAAAACCCCCATTTTGTCCTGCGTATTATAGTAGAGGTGCATCGATAATTATAATAAAAATGGAGGAACAATGAAAGGATTTTTAACAGTGAATCACAAATTTCCAAAGAGGCTGGACAATTACATTCTCGCATATTATGCAGACAATAACGTCGTAATCTTACGTAAACAAGTGAAACGAAGCATCTTAGCTCAAAACATAAAAATCAGAAATAAGCAACCATATTTATGTGCTTTGTGGGGCGAAATGACTTTTAATATCAAGTCTTTATTTGCTGAATACGCAAAAGCATACAAAATAAGTACCCAACAGAAAAGGGCACAAGGCGTCTCTGGATTTAGCATATTTATTTCTTTTGTCTATCGTTTGCAAAGGCGATATAAGATCGAAATCGAAGATATGACAAGAGACTTGATCTATATCGTATTTATGCAATTTAATAGCCTTAAAAAGCTGATGAAAGAATCTCTATTATTATGTCTCAACACAAGATTATATTCGCAGTATAAAAAGCTAATTTACATTGCCAAATCAATAGCAAATAACTTATATACAGAGGGCGACCCTGAAAGTGTGTTTCACTTGAAAAAAACAAGAGAATCTCAAAATTTGCTTATTAGAGGCTCAGACATACTCAATGGGGTGCTCCCAATTTTCGTGTGTATATGTTTGCTTTTGTGGGGCACAAGTTGAAAACTTGTATCTATGGGGTTTTGTTTGTACAAGTTAAAAATTAGTAAGTACGTTTTGGTTTTTGATCATATCATAGAGAGTGTGCGAGAGGCTGCTTAGCTCGTAGGGTTTTTTGATAAATTTTAGGTTTTTGATACCTGAAATCATTTCTTCTTCCATTGTATCAAAATATCCTGAGGCGAGAATTATTGGCACATTTTCATTGATACTTCTAACTTTTTCTACGACTTCAAGCCCAGTAATCTTCGGCATTGTCATGTCAGTAATTACAGCTTGAAATCTGTCAGGCTGTTTTTCAAAAATATTCATAGCTTCGACACTGTCAGAATGTGCTATCACATTATAACCAAGATAGCTTAAAAACTCATCCATCAGGGCAACAACGGACTCTTCATCATCGATGACCAATATGGTTTCACATCCATTTATATACTTTAGATTTTTTTCTGATGAATCAGTTTGTAAGCTATCGAGTGTGGGTAAGTATGTGGTAAAAGTAGTACCTTCGCCAAGCTTGCTTTTAACAGTTATTTCGCCTTTATGAGTTCTGACTATGCTGCTGACAATGGATAGCCCAAGTCCAGTTCCTTCATTACATTTTTTACTTGTATAGTATGGTTCGAATATTTGTTTGAGCTTTGATTCTTGTATTCCTTCACCATCATCCATTATTTGGATTACTTGATAGTCTCCAGCTTCTAATTGAAGCGGGTTATCATCTTCAAGCTTTTGTTTATCAATAATTATCGTAATTTTCCCTTTACTTGATTTTATTGCTTGAAATGCGTTTGTGCATAGATTCATAAAGACTTGGTGAATCTGAGTTGCATCGGCAAAAATAATTGCTTGGTCGGTTTTTTTGATAAATTCGAGATTAATACTTGACGGCAAAGATGGTCTAACAAGTTTTTTTACATCTTCAATAATATCAATGACATTAATGGGAGAAAATTTAGTTTCTTTTTTTCTGCTAAAAGACAGGATTTGTCTGGTAAGCTCTTTTGCTCGCAATCCTGCTTTTAAAATAGCATCGATGTATTTTGTGATGTTTTCAGGGCTTGTTTCAACATGAGCAGCCATTTCAGCATAGCCATTTATCGCAGATAGAATATTGTTAAAGTCGTGTGCGATACCACTTGCCAGAGTGCCCAATGCCTCGATTTTTTGATTTTGTCTTAATTGCTCTTCAAACTTGCTTTTTTCTTGTTCAAAGGATATTTTTTCAGAAATATTTTGAGCAAAGCAAACAATACCTCTGGCGGTATTATCCGAGTCGATTATGGGTATTCTATCGACAGAGAAATAGTATTTATTGCCCTCATATTTAAAAGTTTCGATTATATTATTTGATGGTTTTTTGGAGTTTAGAGTAATGATATCGTATGATTCACTAAATAGATCGATATCTGTAATAATCTCATTGTTTTTTTTGCCCAGAATAGAGCTTGGTGCAAGGTTGAAAAAGCTAAGAAATTTTTGATTAACCTGTATGTATGCGAGCTCTGCATCTTTGTAATAGATTAATGCTGGGGCATTATTTAGCATCAAGTTTAGCTCTTTATTCTTTTCAGTAATAAGGCTTTGCGATAGGTATAGCTGTTGGTTTTTTTCTTTTACCTTATGTTCGAGATTGCTCACTATATCCAGAAATCTTTTGTTTGTGAGCTCATTTTCTTGTTCCAAAATTTTTAATTCATTTTCAAGTTGTCTGAGTTTTGTTGATAAAATTGTAATTTCCTGTTCTTGGTCTTGATTATCATTTATGTTTAATCTGGCGTTATTTTTTTCTAATAATTCCTGAACCATTTTAAAACCAGCCCAATTGTTCCATTTTTCTCATATCTTTTTTAACTGTTGTCATTATATTATCCAGAGCTATTTCTTGCAAGTTATAAGCATCGATAGCTGAGGTAAAGGCAAATTTATTGGAGTTTTTGATGTCAGAAAAGCCAAAATCATATCTTGTACAAAGCTGGTCAACTATGTATAAGATAGTCGCTTCGCGTCGTACATGAGCTGGAGCCAATTGTGGTTGGTGGTGAAATCTAATGGAGAGGTAAATATTTTCATGAAAATCCCATTCTTTCATTAGCTCAGAAGCTAATATTGCATGGTCAAAACCCAAAATATTTTGTTCAATTTCAATAAGGTTTTTGACTCCAGATCTATATGACATCAAGTTTTTTCGAAAGTCATCAGGGATGAATTGTTCTATCATGATATGTCCTATATTATGTAATAGAGCAATTGAGTATATATCGTTACCAAGCTCTTTAAATTCGCGTCTATATATGAGCTTGCTCGTCAGTGCAGAGGCGACACTGAATCGCCATAGTTTGTCGCGGCTGAAGAAAATGTCTAATTCATTTCCTAAAAATAATTCAAGTGCTTTCATACTGATACTAATTTGTTTAACAGTGTCGAAGCCAATCCAAATAATTGCTTCTTGTATATCAGTGATTCTTCTTGCCATTCCATAGTATGCAGAATTTGCAAGGCGTAATATTCTTGAGGACAGAGGAGGATCTACTTCAACTAAGTCTTTTAGCTGTTTTGCAGAAGCAGATGGATCATTAATCAGTCTGATCAGCTCCAAAAGCACTGTTTTAATTGAAGCAAGCTCAGAGGAGTGAATTGCTTGTTTAAGTTCATAAAAAGTCATTTTCTTTTGATTCATATTTACCCTTCTATTATTTATTTTTTGTCCTCTTAAGTCTTTTAACATAAACAAGAAAATATGGCAAGCTTTTTTTATATTTTTTAATAATTCCAAAATTTGTCAATGTGTTTTAGCAAATTTAGACTGGTCGAGTAATGTCTAACATGACTCCATTCCTCTGGAAACAGTGCTTTATAATCATTGTTCATAAATCTGTGATCTATTAAAATAATTATTCCTTTATCAGATTCAGTTCTGATAATTCTTCCACCAGCTTGTAAAACTCTGTTAAATGCTGGATATCTATAGGCATAATTAAATCCATTAATGTTTTGTTTTCTATAATAGCTTTTTAATAGATCTCTTTCTAAATTTAAAAAAGGTAATCCAACCCCGACAATCATAGTGCCGATCAATTTATCTCCAACTAAATCAATGCCTTCCGAAAATATACCTCCCAAGATAGCCATTGCGATAAGCGTAAATGAGTTATTTTCTTGGAAATTATTGAGAAAAGCATTTCTATTTTCTTCACTCATATTTTTTTCTTGATTGATAATGCGGGTATTTGAACCGCTGACTTTGATCTTTCTCATTACACTTTCCATATAAGTAAATGAGGGGAAATAGACTATATAATTGCCAGCTTTTTTACAAGTTATATCTATGATCAAATCTGCTATGTCTTGGTATGTTTGGTCTTTACGCATTTTATATTCACTGGTTAATGAGGTATATATTGCAACAGCACAATTTGATTTTTTAAAGGGGGATTTTAAGCTTATGTTTGTATTTCTGATATTTTGGAATGAGATCATATCCTCATAATAGTCTATAGGCACTAAAGTGGCAGAGAAAATGGCAACAGCAACAGCATTCGCCATGCATTGATTGATATATTGGGAGGCGTTAAGGCAATAGAGCTTGAGATTTGAGGCTTGATTGTCTTTTAGGATAATAGTTCTGTAATTGTCTCCATATCTGGCAAGTGCATCCATATAAAAATATAGCTGGAAATAATAGACAATGAGATTGTATTTTATCTTTGATGGAGGCAAAATAAATATTTGGTCAGGCAATAAATCAATTATTAGGTTGATTGATTTGATAATATTTACTGGTAATTCTTGTAGTAGTATTTCCTTTTGTTCGAAAGAGTTGATTAATGATTGAACATTATTTCGCAGTAATAAAACCTCATCTGCAAGCTTTGAGCTTTTGTCTTGAAAGTAAGATAAAGGTGAATTCAGAAGTTCGAGAGTGAGATCTCCAGAATACATTGAGCGTGCTCTGTCTGGCATATTGTGTGCCTCATCAATAAGAAAGCAATATTTTTCTGTTACTTCATCAAATAGTCTTCTAATCATGATTCTTGGGTCAAAGACATAGTTATAATCGCAGATTACGACGTCAGCATATTCTGTGAGAGTGAGAGCCAGCTCAAATGGGCAGATCCTGTGCCTTTCAGCTATTTCTTGGATAAGGTTTGAGTTCCATTCATCATAGGTGATGATATCGTATAAAGCAGCTTTTAGTTTGCCAAAGAAATTATAGGCATATTCGCAAAAGCTTGGCTCGCAAAGTGGAAATTCTTGCATGCAAACTTTTTCTTTTGCTGTTAAAACAAGATATTTGAGCTTTGCTCCATTCTTATTTAGCATTTGTATAGCACTGATAGCAACAGTTCTGCCAACTGTTTTTGCCGTCAAATAGAATACTTTGTCAATTTTATTTTCACCCATAGCTTTGATAGAGGGATAGAGGCTTGCCATTGTTTTGCCTGTACCTGTGGGGGCACGAGCATATAGTATTTGTTTTTGCTCGATTGCTTTATAAACAGCTACAGCCATTTTGCGTTGTTCTTTACGAAATTCGAAGGGAAATTGTAGATTGTTGATACTTTTATTACGCTGATTGATGCGATTATTGATGCTTACTGCCCAGTCGAGCCACTGGCCAATAGTATAATTGAAGAAAGTTTCTAACCAAGTTATTGAGAAATCTGCAAAGAAAGGATATTCTTTGTTTTTTATATTGTGAAAATAAGTGAGCTGAATGCGTAGATGTGATAGGCTTTGTTGTTTGCACCAGATATATGCGTATATTAGAGCTTGTGCCCAGTGCATTGCATTTTTCCCTTGCAATAGAGGCAATGCGTCTTTGTATTCAGATAAGCATGGGAAAAAGATGTATTCAAATTCTGGATCGCCAGATTTGAAGTCGCTGATAGTTTTAATTTCTTCGAGAATTATCTGGTCTTTATTTTTGAAGATGCCATCAATTCTGCCATTTATCTCGATTTCATAAGAGTCTAAAAGGTGTTGATATTTTATTGTTATTTCTGATTGATAGTTTTCACCTCTGCTGTTTTGTACGACTTGATGCCCTACAATTCCACGCATTCTTTGCACTTTACTTTGCATAGATGTGGAAAAGCTACCCTCTTGATAGACGTATTTAACCAGTTGACCGACAGCAATAGAAATCTTGTTTTGCATAATTTTTTATTTGTTCTTTGAGTTTAGTTTAAGGGTTTGCAATTGTAAAAAATAATCGTCTCCAAACCCGCTCTGTAACGCTGTTTGCAAAGTGAATGAAATTTAGTTTTTCGAAACCCCCATTTTGTCCTGCGTATATATATAGAGGGGTGTGTTTTTTTAGTGAATTGTGAGCAAACACTCTTCTTGATCTCTTTACAGAAGCATAGTGTGTTTTAATTGTCATCGTCAAATTCTTATTAATATGCTTTAAATTAAAAAATGGCAGGTGTTTAGCTTTCTTTTGTATTGCCAAACACTTGCCACAACTCACAGTTTTCATATAAAATTATGGGTAGATTCGATAAAGCATTCGAGGGAAGGGGATAGTTTCACGAATATGTTTGATGCCAGTAACCCATGAGATCATGCGTTCTAAGCCAATTCCAAAGCCGCTGTGAGGTACAGAGCCATATTTTCTCAAATCAAGGTACCATTGATACTCTTGCAAGTCCATTTTATCTTGTTCCATGCGAGATTTTAGCAGTTCATAATCATCTTCTCTTTGTGAGCCACCGATGATTTCACCATATCCTTCTGGTGCAATCAGGTCTGCGCCGAGCACGTAGTTTTCATTTTCTGGGTCTCTTTTCATATAAAATGCTTTTATACCCTGAGGCCATTTTTCGACGAACACAGGCACGTCAGAGTTTTCAGTGAGCATAACTTCATCTTGAGCACCCAAGTCGCTTTCATAGTCAATTTCTGAGCCTTTTGAGCGCAAGAATTCGACAGCCTCTCGGTGAGTCATTTTTTTGAAGGGTGCATCTGCTTTTCTTAATTTTTCTATATCTCTTTCAAGGATTACTAAGTCGTCGTGATTTCTTTCTAAGACTGTTTTGATGATGTATCTAATAAGTTCTTCTTGAATTTGGAGGTTTTCATCGTGTTCAACAAATGCAGCTTCAGCATCCATCATCCAGAACTCGGTGAGGTGTTTACGAGTTTTAGATTTTTCAGCTCTGAACACAGGACCGAAGTCATATACTCTGCCAAGACTCATGATACCAGTTTCGAGATAAAGCTGACCAGATTGTGATAAGTAAGCAGTTCCTTCATCAAAATATGGTACTTCAAAGAGAGTGGTAGTACCTTCGCAGGCATTTGGTGTAAGAATAGGAGAGTCAAAGCGATAGAAGTTATTTTGGTTTAGATATTCAGATATAGCATGATATATTGTGTGTCTGATTTTCATAATAGCCCACTGCTTTGGTGATCGTAACCAGAGGTGTCTGTTTGCAAGTAAGAAATCAGGACCATGTTCTTTTTTGGAGATAGGATAGTCTTGTGCGATTTGTATAGGCTCGATACTTGTAACAGATAATTCGTACACATTTTCTTTTTTGGGGTGTTTTTTGGGTTTACCTTTGATGATCACAGATGATTCGAGGGATAGGCTTTTTGCCATTTCAAACATTTGTTCGCCCAGATCAGGTTGAAAAGCAACAGCTTGAATTTCTCCAGATCCATCGCGCACGATAATAAACACGAGTTTTCCTGAGTGGCGTGTGTTTCTTACCCATCCTTTGAGGCAAATTTCTTGGTCTTCGTATTTAGCAATATCTCTTATAAATATATATTCCATATTTTCTCCTATATTGTTTTTGTTTTTGATTTAATTATTTCGACAATTTTCATTGCTACAGCTAATGCTTTTGCACCTGCTTCACCATCGACAACAGGTATTTGTTTGTTATTAATAGCTTTTACAAAAGATTCGAGCTCCATAGTCAGAGCATCTTTTTGATAATCGTCCGCATTCATTTCAGTAATATCCACGAGGTCTTGTGGGTCAAAATTTGTATTTCCCATGAGAATTTGTGGCAGTATTTTATTGATATCTTTTGATTTTCTTAAGATAGAGATATTCTTTTCTTGAAAATCAAGTGAGATATAGGCATCTTTTTGGAAAAACCTGATTTTTCTTTCGCGTTTCATAGAGATACGGCTTGCAGTAACATTTGCAACTGCACCATTTTCAAACTCTAAGCGAGCATTTGCTATATCAATACTTGGGGTAAGAACGCCAATTCCTGAGGCACTGATATTGGAGATATTGCTCTTAATAAAAGAGAGAATCAGATCAATATCGTGTATCATCAAGTCGAGCACCACAGGTACGTCGCTGCCGCGTGGGTTGAATGGTGCAAGTCTATGAGATTCGATAAACATTGGGTCGTTGATATCATTGTCAACTTTTAGGATGACGGGGTTAAAGCGTTCTATATGACCTACTTGGATAAATAGATCTTTTTCTTTTGCAATTTGAATTAGCTCTTCAGCTTGCTTTAGTTCGGAAGTTATAGGTTTTTCCAAAAAAACATGACAGCCTTTTTCCAGTGCAGGCTTTGCAAGATCGTAGTGATATGTCGTTGTCGCAGCGATATCCACAGCATCGACAGTTGAGAGCATTTCTTCGTAGCTTTGAAAAGCCTTTACATTATAAGTTTTTGCAATTTCATCAGCACGTTCTTGAATTTTATCATAGACTCCTATTAGCTTGCAATCAGGAATCTGAGAAAATATCCTTGCATGATGCCTGCCCA
>JAJBBH010000105.1 GCA_020532185.1 Candidatus Cloacimonadota bacterium
ACCTATATCCAAAATAATTTCTTATACCCTCTTGACGAATTTATAGCACACGAGACAGAAGAAGCAATGGAGCTAAGAGTTGAAAAACCTGTCTGGCCCGTCATCAAGCGAAAGAAAAAGGGAGATCAAGAAGAAAAAGTTTGGATGCTTCCGTATGAGACTCTCGTACGCGTATTAATGTATCGTAAAGATACGTTCAAAAGGGCAGGGCTGAATGCAAATACACCGCCTAAAAACTGGGAAGAATTTCGTGAATATGCCAAAATACTGAGCAATCCCAGCGAGGGAAACTTTGGCACAGTCCTGGCAGGTGGACCTCAAGCTGCTTATGATTGGTTGCCCTTCTTGTGGGCAGCAGGCGGCGATGCTGTAGTATATGATGAGGAAAAAGAAGTTTGGAAAGCCTCTTTTGCCAGTGAAGCAGGCGTTATCGCAATGGAATATTATCTTAGCCTGTTAACAGAAAAATGGCAAGACAAAAATGGTAGAATGCAAGAAGGCTATGCAATGCGAGAGGGAGACTGGGGCTATCTATGGGAAGAGGGAAAGATTGGCATGCGGATGGACTATCTTTCTCAGCAAAATATGGGAGGCAAGTATGATCCAAATCTATTCGGTTTTGCCCCAAGCCCAATGGGACCTTCAGGTGCAGGCGGCAGCGAAATCAACTGTCGAATGATGGGTATTTTCTCACATGCAGGAATCAGTAATAATGCAGGCATGGGAGATCGCGACCCAGCGAAAGTGAGAGATGCTGCTTGGAAATTTATTCAGTTTTATGATAGCGAAGAAGCGAGGCAAATACGCCTTAAAGTGATGATAGAAAATGGCTATGGCAAATTGCAAAACCCTGTGTTTCTGATGCGTTATGGTTATGAAGACTATTTAAAATATGCACCTAAAGGTTGGCTGGAAACATTTGAGACAGCAATGAACGAAGGCAAACCCGAACCTTATGGAGATAATTGCCAAAAAGTATATGAGTTTATGACTTATCCTTTGGATGAATTAGTAAACCTCGATTTGAAAGGGCGTCTTGGCACAGATCCAGAAACAAGAAGGCAGAAAATAGCAGAAGTTTTGAAGAAAGCAGAAGATCGAACAAATATCGAGATGATCGGTACTTTGCCAGATGAGGTGAGATCTAAAAGACAAAAACTTGCCTCTGTCATTGCAGCATTGATCCTGTTTTTCTTTGGTTTAACACTTTGGAAGGTATGGCAGATATTGGCACCTGATAATGAATATGTAGAGAAAAAAAAGAGCAATCATATTTTGATAATCGCATTGTTGCTGGCTCCTGCCCTGATAAGTGTGTTTGTGTGGAAATATGTGCCAATGATAACAGGCTCAGTGATGGCTGTGCAAGATTATCAACTTGTAGGCGATAGTCAGTTTACTGGTTTTGCTAATTTGGCAGAAGTTCTTTTTGATCAGACCTGGTGGGCATCTGTTGGCAAAACGCTTTATTACATGTTTTTAAGTCTGGGTTTGGGCTTTGTTCCACCAATACTTTTAGCCATCTTATTGCAAGAAGTCTCGCATGGCAAAGTTCTTTATCGTGTTATTTTTTATTTACCTGCTGTGATCAGTGGTGTGATAGTTATTTATTTGTGGAAACTGCTTTATAATCCGACAGATGCTGGAATATTGAATCAATTATTGATGAGTATTGGCTTGCCTAAAAGTATGTGGATCAAGGACGAAAGCCTGGCTATGCTCTGTATAGTAATACCTGGAATTTGGGCAGGAATGGGACCTGGAAGCCTCATTTACCTTGCTGCGTTAAAGAATATACCAAATGACTTGTATGAAGCTGCTGATCTGGATGGTGCAGGCTTTGTGCAAAAGATTAGACATATCGTGTTTCCCAGCTTAAAAGGCTTGATAATTATACAATTTATTGCTGCTTTTATTGTGGCTGCTCAGACGAGCGATTTTATATTAGTAATGACTTTTGGTGGACCCAATGAGGCTACGCGTGTGGCAGATTTGCTCATCTTTGAAAAGGCCTATCTGTATCTTAAATTTGGTTTGGCAACAACGATGGCTTGGTTATTGAGCCTCTTGATGATGGGCTTTACAGTGCTGCAAATCAAGTATATATCCAAGATGGAATTTAGCACAGCAAAAGAGGATGAATAATGAGTATTATTAGCAAAGTTGGGAAGAAATCAGCAAAGACAAGGTTTTTAAATAGCCTGATACATTTTATTCTGATAGTAGGCTCTCTAACAATGATTTACCCATTTTTATTAATGATCTCATTTTCATTTAAAAGTGCAGTCGATAGCACTAATCTAAAGCTTATCCCAGCATTTTTGTATCAAGATGAGGCACTTTACAAAAAATATATGGAGAGCCGTTATAATGAGGAAAGCAGCAGATTGATGGATAATTATCCAGGTTCATGGATATCATTTGGAGAGGTTAATTTGCCAGCAAAGCCTAATCTGGTTAAGTTTGATGACTTTAATGATTTTATTTCTAAAAATAATTATGATACATATGCTTATTGTGTTGCAGAGCATTATGGTCGTGGTGTATATCCCTATGCACAGAGGCTTTATCGCAAAGAGTTGAGAAAAGAAAATAATAATAGTTTGGTCGATTTTAATAATAAATATAATGCTGGAGCTATGAGCTGGGGCGAAATAGTGGTTGAAGAAAAGGATGTTTTTAGCCGTAATTTTGTCAGCACGACAGATAGCTATTTGGGTCGTTTTCGAGAGTTTAAAGAGCAGAGCCCGCAATGGATGCGTTATTATATCAATCCTGATGGTTACTTTACTAATGTTTTGCTGATTCCCGCTTTTGGAGAGGATTTGGAAGCGTTTAATAAAGAGTATGACACAAAGTATCAACATTGGAATGAGATCAGATTGAGTTCGCAAAGCCCAGCAAAAGATGATCCGTTATATGAATATTGGCTGCATTTTGCACGTGATATCATCAATGTGCATCAGCTTAGTTTACATGCTGATGCAAAGTTAGAATATCAGGCAATGTTGATTGATAAATATGGATATATCGAGACCTTAAATAAAACATGGTTGAGCGATTTTCAGAGCTTTGCTGAAATAGAAATACCTGACAAAATGCCTGATACAGGTGCTGTAATTGAAGATTTGACATTCTTTATCCAAAACCTTGCTAAGCCAGAACATATACAGATCAATAGTATTGCTAATGACTTTCGAGCTTTTTTGGCTGAAAAATATGAAAACTTGGGCAATATTAATCATGCATATGGAACTAATTATCAGAGTATTAGTGAAATAGCTTTTCCAACAGCTGAGCTTGATTATTATAATTTTATGGGACGTAAATCAGCTATCAGACGAGAATTTTTATGGCGTAATTATGCAATGTCGCTTGATCAAATGCTTTCTGATGCAAAGTCTTTGCGTAATACAGGGATTTATGTTTTACTCTCGATCTTGTTGGCAATCACTGTTAATCCGCTCGCTGCCTATGCGTTGAGTAGATTTAAGCCACGTTTTTCATATCAAATAATTCTGCTTTTCATGCTTACTATGGCTTTCCCAGCAATGGTGATGGGGATACCTAATTTCCTGCTTTTGAAAAAGCTTAACTTATTGAATACGTTTTGGGCATTGGTTTTGCCCGCAGCAGCAGATGGATATTTCATCTTTTTATTAAAAGGCTTTTTTGATAGTTTACCACGTGAGATTTATGAGAGTGCAAGCCTTGATGGTGCAAGTGAGTTTAGATTATTCTGGCAATTTACACTCAATTTGAGCAAGCCTATTCTTGCAGTAATAGCTTTGGGTGCATTTAATGCTGCTTATCGTAATTTCTTATTTGCTTTTATAGTTTGTCAAGATCAGTCAATGTGGACCTTGATGGTACATATCTATAACTTAATGCAAAGAGCCTCGAGTGGAGTGGGTTATGCAGCTTTAGTAATTGCGGCAATTCCAACACTTTTGGTCTTTATTTTCTTCCAAAATATCATTATAAAAGGTATTGTCATACCAATGGAAAAATAAAAATATCTATATAAATAGGAGATCTCTATGAGAAATGAGAAGATTTATTATGAACGTGCAAAACGCTTGCACGATAGGGTCGCAAACGAAGTTTACCCGTTCGCACAAGCTTTAAATGTAAAGTTTATACATGATAAAATAGAGCCAATTCCAGCTACTAAGCTCAGCAAAAGAAAATGGAAAGCAATCAAGCTTAATGAGCAATGGGCCAATACTTGGGCTTGTGCTTGGTTTATCTTTGAAGGCAAAGTACCAGCCGAATATAAAGGCAAAGAAGTTGGAGTTTATATCGACATTCAGGGCGAGGCATGTGTTTTTAAAAATACAGATAGCAAAAGCCCAAATCAATTTGATTTAGATAAGCCGCTCACCCCCTATGCAGGCTTGACAAATAAGATCCATTGGAGTTTACAATCAGGTAAGTTTTATCTACCACTTTTTAAGAAAGCAAAAGGTGGCGAAGACATATCTCTATTAGCCGAAGCTGGTGCAAATGGTTTATTCGGCAAAGACAAAGATGATTATCTGCTTGAAAGAGCTGATATTGTGGTGTTTGATAAAGAAAAATACCAGCTTTTAATGGACTTAAAAGTACTCATTTCTCTATATGAAAACCTCGAAGAAAATAGTGTTCGGAAAAAGAGGGTACTGTATGCACTTAATGACGTGGCAAACAATTATCAAGACGGTAAAGGACTTGATAAATGCTTTGAGATTACAAAAAATATACTCTCGTCGCCAGCAGTACCAAGTGCATTGACAGCTTGGTCGATCGGGCATGCACATATCGATCTTGCATGGCTTTGGCCCATACGAGAAACAAAAAGAAAAGCTGGGCGTACATTTTCGACTGTGATGAGAATGATGGAAGCTTATCCTGAATACATCTTTGGTGCATCACAGGCACAGCTTTATCAGTGGACAAAAGAAAACTACCCGCATCTCTATGAAGAAATAAAAAAGGCAATTGCACAAAACAGATGGGAAGTGCAAGGTGCTGGCTGGGTTGAACATGACACAAATATGCCGTCAGGAGAGTCTTTGGTACGTCAATATGTGTATGGTAAGAGATTCTTTAAAGAGGAGTTTGGCAAGGAATTAGACTATATGTTTTTGCCAGATTGTTTTGGTTTTACAGGGTCTTTGCCCCAAATTCTTAAACAAGCAGGCGTGGAATACTTTATCTCGCAAAAGCTCTCTTGGAACGATACAAATAAGTTTCCGCATAATAGCTTTATCTGGGAAGGGATAGACGGTTCACGCATAAAGACGCATTTCTTGCCAACACATGATTATAATTTTTCAAACTTGCCAGGCGAGTTTATCAAGTCGGAAAAACGCTTTGAACAGGCAGATGTCTGTGATGATTTTTTAAACCTCTACGGTATTGGAGATGGTGGTGGTGGACCCTCATCAGAGCATATTGAAATGGCATTGAGACAGCAAAACTGCGAAGGTGTGCCAAAAGTTAAGTTTGGCTATGTGGGTGATTTTTTAAAGACTTTGGATGCACATGAAAAAGATTTGCCAGTCTGGAAAGGTGAGCTTTATTTTGAACTGCACCGCGGTACATATACAAGCCAAGCTTTGATGAAAAAAAATAATAGATTATTGGAGCAACGCTTGCAACAGCTGGAATTTATCAGTGTGATTAGCGAACAAGATATAAGAAAAAAGATTGAGCCGATTTGGAAGGATGTCTTGCTTAATCAGTTTCACGACATAATACCAGGTTCATCTATTGCTTGGGTTTATAAAGATGCAAATAGTTTATCAAAGAAAAACCTCGAGCTTTGTGATAAAATTGAAGAAGAGATGATATTTGCAGAGTTCAAAAAAGGAAATACTGCTTATTTGATCATTAATAGTCAACCTTGGCGACGTAGAGAGTTGATCGAACTTGAGGAAAAGAGTCCTGTAACTTTGGTGGATGCTGATGATAAAGAAATACCAAGTTTCTGGTCTGATGGCAAAGTTAAGGCACTTGTTGAATGCCAAGCTATGGGCTATCAAGTGGTTTATAAAAAGGCTTGTCCTTTGATTTGTTGTAATGATTATCCGTCAGATCCAAATATATTGGAAAATAATTATCTGATAGTTGAGCTTGATAGTGAAGGCTGCATTAATAGGATTTTTGATAAGGAAATTAATAGAGAAGTCTTGGTTGGTCAGGCAAATAAACTGCAAATGTGGGAAGATATACCAAACAATTGGGGTGCTTGGGATATCAATCATTATTATCGAGAAACAGAGCCTATAAAGCCAGTCTTGGTTGAAAGAACACTTGTTGAAGAACATGCCTTAGCAAAGAAAATAAGACAAGTCTTTAAAGT
Organism: Candidatus Cloacimonadota bacterium; assembly: GCA_020532185.1. GTDB lineage: Bacteria > Cloacimonadota > Cloacimonadia > Cloacimonadales > WRIO01 > JAGOCT01. The sequence continues at coordinate 6,347 of JAJBBH010000105.1, forward strand.
TGGAGACTCTAAAATAGTGCAAATCATAAGTCTGAAAAGCCAGTCCAAATTCATACAGATAGATAATGAAGTTGATTGGAAAGAAAAACATAAGATGTTGAGAGTTGCTGCAGAAACGAATATCAACAGTATGTATTCAGATGCTGAGGTTCAATTCGGCTTGGTAAAAAGACCAACACATCAAAATACATCGTGGGATGAGGCAAAATTTGAGATAATGGCACACCGCTTTATTGATATCTCTCAAGGAGATTATGGGATGGCTGTTTTAAACGACTGTAAATACGGACATTCTGTTCAAAGTGGGACAATTGAACTCAACTTATTACGCAGTCCAGCAGATGTCGATCCTGATGCTGATGTACACGAACATAGCTTTACATTTGGTTATTATCCGCATATCGGCAACCTTGAAAAATCTGATACATTGCAAAAAGCTCATAATTTGAATTCACCATTAATCATTTATCCAATTTCAACAGATAAGGGAATTATTGATACGCCATATTTTTCTGTCAGTGGTAAAAATGTAAAAATCGACACAGTAAAGCATAGCGACAAAGTTAAAGATGCCTTGATATTACGCTGTTATGAGACAATGGGAACCAGCACAAGAGTTAGTATTTCAAGTAAAAAATATAAGATCAAAGAGGCATTTACCTGTAATCTTTTGGAAGACGATTTGCAGGCTATTATTTCTTTTGATGATACGCTGATGCTGGAGTTTAAACCATTTGAGATTAAGACAATTATGATTAAAAAGAGGTGATGAATGAAGGTAAATGTGATACCAAAGGTTATAGCATTTCCCCAAAAAGGGAGTCCTTGCACAATTTCTGATGACTGGGTGATTGGTGCACCTGCAAAGCTGAAAAAATACGCTTATTATTTGCAAGTTGAAATTAAAAATATATTGGGTCTTGATTTAAAACTAAACAATAGTCGCAAAGAAAAGACAATTAAATTGAAAACAAATAAAAGAAAATTTGTATTAGCACATGCGAGTAATGTGTCTTGTCAAGGTCAGCATATTGAAATATTGGGGCGTGATGAACAGGGTTTATTCTATGGAATCCAAACTTTAAAACAGATATTTCTCACTTCAAATAATGTTATCCCAGCATGCAATACTTTTTCACTGCCAGGCGTTAAATGGCGTGGTATGCACTTGGATGTAAGCAGACACTTCTTCCCTATTTCATACGTTAAAAAGGTAATTGACTTGATGGCTTTGTTTAAACTCAACCGTTTTCATTGGCATTTGACTGATGATCAGGGCTGGCGTATAGAGAGTAAAAAGTTTCCGCTTTTGCACGAAATTGGTTCACGGCGTGATGAAGAGGGATACAGAGAGGCTCAATATTATACTCAAGAGGAGATTAAAGAGTTGGTTGCCTATGCGGAAGAGCGTTTTATAGAGGTTGTTCCAGAAATTGATATGCCAGGGCATACACAGTCAGTTTTGGCAGCATATCCTCACCTATCATGTACTGGAAAGCCAACTGAGGTTTGGCTTGATTGGGGTGTTTCTGACGAGGTTTTATGCTTAGGCAAGGAAACCACCTATGAGTTTGTTGAAGAGCTCTTAGATGAGATTATTCCGCTTTTTAAGAGCAAGTATTTTCATATTGGTGGTGATGAGTGTCCTGATACTGCTTGGGAAAAATGTGAGCATTGCCAAAAGAAATTACGAGAACTTGGTTTGGATAAATCGAGAGCTTTGCAACATCAGTTTACTAACTTTTTAGGTAAAATATTAGAAAAACATGATAAGATCTTGATTGGCTGGGATGAGATTACTGAAGGCGTATTGCCTGAAAACTCAGCAGTAATGGCTTGGCGAGGCGATGCTGTCAAAGCAGCTGTTAATGCTATGAAACAGGATAAACAAGTTATATTTACCCCAAATAATTGCTATTATTTAGATTGGAGACAAACCGATGAAGAAGGAGAGCATGGTGCATTTGGGGTAACAGGACTAAAGAGAGTTTATCAATGTAATCCATATAGATTGATAGGTAAAAGTACAAATCGGTTTTATAAAGCTCAAATAGTTAAAAGTATTCTGGGTGTTCAAGCCAACCTTTGGACAGAGCGGATTCATAATGAAAAAGAGCTTGAATATATGCTATTTCCAAGACTTTTAGCAATTGCTGAGCAGGCAATGTGGGACTTTGAATTAAATGATTTTGAAGAATTTGAAAACCGAGTAAAAATTGTTTGTGAAAAAGTTTTAAAACACTATGATGTAAACTATTGTGAAACGATTTATACTGGGATAAAACAGTAAATTTGGTCGCTTCGCGAAGTGAGCGAGTGAATGAGTGAATGAGTGAACAAGTGAATGAGTGAATGAGTGAATGAGTTTTTTGGACAAGCACAA
>JAJBBH010000021.1 GCA_020532185.1 Candidatus Cloacimonadota bacterium
AACATGCCAAAACAAATTACTGTTTTTATTCTCTTTTTTGGGTAATACATACTTGATTGCCGTCTCAATCACTCTTTACTCTCTCTTGCAACCCTTGAGATGCCCCTTGTAAACCCTATGTTTATCAAAGATAGCAGGAGGATAGCAAAGGGAAAGCAAAGCATCAAGAAATAGCTACTCAAACATAACAGTTACTAAAAAAAGCAAAGTATTAGCACAAATGCAGTAAAAAAAACTAATGTCAACTTGCTTAAGTTTTCTAACAGACCTAATGTCAACTTGCCTAAACTGGTCCGATTAATTACGTATAAGAATCGGAATAGTATATACTATATTTTAGAATTTATCAGATTTTTTTAGTCAACAGTTCGGACAATACGAAATCCTAAATCATTATAAGGCTTGCTGGGGTTATTATATCCACGCCGTGATATACAGCAGCAGCGACAATCAGCAATATAATTTAATTGGCACAGGCTCTGCTTAATAGAGTAAGTATGCAATGCAAGTTTAGGAAATAATTTCCGATTTGCATAATTTTCTCAAGTTTATGAGAATAAGTTTCGATATATTAGACTGAAGAGTAAAGAAAGGAGATAGAATGTCAGGTGATATCAAGATAACAGGTCTTGCAACAGGTATAGACTTTGATGAGATGACACAGAAATTAGTTGAGGCAGAGCAATACCAAGCCAAAAAGCTTGATTCATGGAAATTAACATGGATAAACAAAATCGATGCTTTGACCCAATTGAACTTTAAAATCTCATCTATCAAGACCACCAATAATGTTTTGAAAGACATGAAAAGTTTTATCAATAGATTGGCGTCATCAAGTGATAGCTCTGTAGCAGATATCGCAGTTGATAGTACAGCTCCCTTAGGCTCATATAAATTAGAAGTAGCAGAATCAGTTAAGCATAAAGTTGGCTCTCGTGGTGTCAATGATAAAAACGATATTGTCGCAACAGATAATGGTAGTCTCCGTTTTAAAGATGGAGAGGGTAAGACTATCTCAGTTTCATTGTATGCAGGAATGACATTTGAAGAGCTGCATGATGAAATCGAGTCAGCACTATCTGCTCAAAATTCAAATGCAAAAGTAAGTATATCTAATGATAAATCATCGACAGAGCCGCTCCGCCTTGTAATTACATCAGCAAAAGCAGGCACAAGTGGCATGATATTATTTGAGCAAGATGACACAAATTTAAAGTTTATGGAAACATCATATGACAATGAATTTGAGGCTATTACAGGCACTTCTTTCTCCATAATCGAGCCCGAAGGCACTTATTTGGGAAATATCAATAAAAGGCTTGAATTTAAGATTTTGGACAGCGGAACAGTTGGCGATAAAGATATAAGAATTCAATGGACTGATTTGACCAGCAATCACTCAGAAATAGTTACTATTACAGATGTAGGAGAATTTGCAATTACTCAGGGTTTTAAGCTAAATATAAGTGCTGGAGAGCTGGAGAAGAACGATGTATTTGCTATTGACTTACACCATCCAGATATCCAAAAAGCCCAAAATACAGGCTTGGCACAGACAGCAAGAGTATCGCATGAAGGGCTGAGCTCTGCTAAAGCCATAGTAACCGCCACAGCAGGTAAATTTGCCTATACATATAGCGGCAATGAAATAAAAGATTTGCAAGTTCCAGCTAATACGACACTGGAAGGTCTGATTAAAATTATTAATGAGGATGCAAGAAATCCAGGCGTTATTGCCTCCATTGTCAATGATGGACTTGGCACCTCACAATCCTATCATCTTGTTTTAACAGGAAAAAATTCTGGTGCAGACAATCAAATAAGTATAAGTAGCTCGACATTGGATAATATTTCAAGTTCAGATTTTGAAACAACTCGTACCGCCAGTAATGCCATGTTTAAGATTGACGATTATCCAGCAGAAAATGATTCATGGATACAAAACTCCTCCAACTTAATTACAGATGTTATACCTAATGGTTCAGTAACACTTAAAAAAAGCGGTATTACCACATTTACAATCAATAACGATAATAGTGCAATGGCAGACAAGGTTCAGGAGTTTATTGATAGTTATAACGATGCACTTGATTATATCAACGAAATGACCAAAGTAGTTTTGAACGAAAATGATGAGGCAGTAACAGAAAAAGGCGGTATTTTGGTTGGAAACTATGCTGTAAATATAGTAAAAGATAAGCTAAAAACCTTTATTGGCGAGAGGGCAATAGGCTTTGATGGTAATGAGGATTTGAGTCTCTTTACACAGATTGGCATTAAAACAGGAGATAAGAATAAGATTGAGTTTGATAGAGATGCCTTTATCAAGGAATTAAGCACTAATCCTGATGCTGTAATCAATTTGTTTTCAGCAGATAATATCGGTAGCACAGATAATTCGACATTCCACTATACATCGCACTTAAGTACAACAAAGGCAGGTGTATATGAGATAGAGGCAGAATTTGATAATGGAGAAATAAAATCTGTTAAATATCGCAAACAAGGCAGCAATCAGTGGTTTACTTCAGACGATAATAAAGATATCAAAATCTCAGAGGATAAGAGTTATTTTACTATTTTTGGTGGAGATGCACGAGGTGTAATGGTTTCAGCTATTGATGGTGGCACAGGTATTCAAAAAACGACAATGAGTATCAGAGAAGGTAAAGCCAAGACATTTGACAGAGAAATGGATATTCTTTTGGATGAAGATACAGGAACTACTAAAGTTTTGACAAAAAACTACGAAGGTATAATAAAGAATATAGATAAAAGGATTGAACGAGAAAATATGAGACTGGTACAAATACGAAGTAGGCTCACTAATAGATTTGCAAGACTCGAGGCTAATATGCAGCAGCTTCAAGGTCAGATGAATAGATTGCAATCCCAGATTGAATCAATGTCTAATTAAGTAATCATTAAGATAAGGAGGAATAATGGAGAATAGATTTCAAGCATACCGCCAAGTAGATATTAACACAAGCAATAGAGGCAAGATAGTCGTCATGCTTTTTTCAGGTGCAATAACTTTTTTGAATAAAGCAAAGCACTATATGTCTCAAAATGATTTTGTTAATAAAGGTAAATTCATTATCAAGGCACAAAATATAATTGATGAATTAAATTATTCACTTGATATGGAAAAAGGTCAAGAAATATCCAAGAACTTGAGGTCGATTTATACATTTTTGAATCGCTATCTCTCACAAGCAAATGTTCAATGCAAGCCAGAAATGCTCGACCAAGCTATAATTATTTTAGAGAGATTTAAAAGTGCATTTGAAGAAATAGCAAGCAATCCCGACTATACAGATGTGAAAGAAATCAAAAATAAAGCACAAGTAACAAATTCTATCAGAAAATTGGTTTAATTTTCTTGACAATATTTGTAAAATATTTAAAGTAGCCATAGGAGGATAAAATGACAATAAATAAGATTGACCCAAATTTGAACCCTCAAAAGATTATGAATGATCGCACACGTGAGGCTACTTCAGGGAAGAAGACAAATATCCACCATTTGGATAAGATAAAAGCAAGGGAAGCAAGTCGCACAAATAACGATAATATGGTCTTTTCTGATGACGCAAAAAAGCTTCAAGAGACAGAAGTAATATTGCGTAATGCATTACAAAAGCTGCATGAGATGGACGAAGTAAATAGCGAATCACTAAGCAGCTTTAGAGACAAATTAAATAGTGATTTTTATAGTGATAACGAAGAAGTCGATATTGGCATAGCTGATTTAATCATACCAGAAGAGCAAATGAGACGAAATATCTCGCTTAGATTCAAGGCAGAAGAATATGTCGATGATATCAAAGAATACGATTTTGAGGAGCCCGAGATAGATAGCACAAAGATTGAGCAAATCAAGGCAAAGATTGCAAATGGCTTTTACAATCAAGAAAATATCATTGCTAATATCGCCGAGAATATCTTGGCAGACATGATTTAGATATGCCTTTGCAACCGACTCATCTCTTATTATTAAAAGAATATATTGACGAGCTAATCGTCAATTCTGGCATTATAAAGGTTAATAATCCAGAAAGAGTTGTGGAAAAAGTTAAAGTAGATTTTCTTGTTAAATTGGCATTTAGATTTTATAGTAAGCTCTATAACTCAGAGAAATTCTTTCCCTTTATCGATGAAATAGTCAAAAGGCTAAGCAAAGGCGAAGAAAATTACCACGATATTATGCATGATTTATTGGATAAAATCAATAATTCTGATGAAGTAGAATCAGTTCAATGCCTCAATTGTAACACGCCTATCAGCAAAAAAGAGCTTATCAAATCAGGTGAAAATATGCCTCTCTGTGATGCGTGTAAAGACCATATTGGCTTGGAAATAGATATCTGGGAAAAGATATTTGGAGACTGAAAACAGAGTAATTGAATTAGAATATCCCAAAGCATAACTATTATCTGACATCTTTGAATCTCAGGTAATAGTTTTGTTTTTTATATTCTATATTAATTTGTATAGATAATCTTGTTTTTGTTTATATAAAAAGAATTAATTCAGAATAATAATCATCTTTAAAGCCGCTCTGGGAGGCAGTTTTGAAAAAAGATGAAAATAGTTTTGAGAAAACGGCAAAATCGGACGCATATATATATAGAGGGGCATGTTATTTTTAAATTATGGAATAAGATAATTTTGCATTGACAAATTTATATAATGAAAAAAATATGTATTAAGAATGGAAAGAAATAGAGGAAACAATGTCAAACATAGATTATACAAAGCTTAGATATGATGGAGAGACAGCCTTAGTTAAGATATTAGAAGAGGATTTTGCTATCAAAAATTACTATGATATCTTTGAAAATGAAGACGAATTAAAGCAGATTGTAAATCAGCTTTTGATTGATTCAGTAAAGCTTAATGAGATTATAGCACCACGTCTTTATACTATTTGTGAGACAGCTAAGTCTATCTTGAATTATAAAGAAGATATCGATTTTTTTATTATTTCATCTATTGATGTGAATGCTTTTTCAATCAATGGTTTTAATTTTGTGCCGCATATGATATGCCTTACATCTGCTTTGGTCAAACTGTTGACAGATGATGAATTACTCTTTGTGATAGGTCATGAAATAGGTCATTTAATCTATAGGCATAGCCAGCTTTATGTTGTCAATAGCTTAATGTCAAATAGAGAAGAGCACGAGATACCAGCTCATATAAGCAATATCTTTACTCGTTGGAATCAGTATGCAGAAATAAGCTCAGACCGCATTGGCTATGTGGTTCAGCCAGATTTGGAGACTATTGGCAAAGTCTTTTTTAAGTTTGCTTCTGGCTTATCGGAACAACATTTAAACTTTAGTATTAAAGAGTATCTGAAGCAACTTGATACAATCAAAGAATTGAAGATAGGTGATTTTTATTCAAGTCATCCAGGTCATCTAATTAGATTGAAGAGCTTGGAGCTTTTTTCACACTCCACAATTTACCCGCTTAATAAAGGGAAAAAAGGACTGATTAAGGCAAAAGAGCTTAACTCAGAGCTTAATGATTTGATATCTTTGATAGAGTTTCATCCAAAAGATGATGATGAGAAAAATGCAGTTGAGTTTATCTCAGCTGTTGGCTCTTATATAGCCTATGCAGATGGAGATATGAACTCCCAAGAGTGGGAAATGCTTTATGAATATCTTACACGGTTTACGTCAATCCCAGAGCATTATCTGACATTTAAGAATATGAAAGAGATAGAAAAGCGAACAAAAGCAATATGTAAGTACTATGGAAATCAGATAGATAATGAAGATAAATATATATTGTTTCAACTTATGATGAAGCTTGTAATAACAGATGGCAGGCTCGAAGAAGAAGAAAAGACAAAGCTGTTTGAAATAGGTAAAGAATTGAAAATCTCGGAGAAACGCATCAAAGAGATAATCCGAGAAGAGAGCGAAAACTATCTATCACCACGTAAAAAGCTAATTCAGAATAATTTATTTTCCAAAGCGAAGAATAAGACAAAATGAAAAAGATGAACCTCAGCCTTGTTTATGTGTATGCAGTTTTGGCAATGTTCTTTTGGAGCTTTTCATTTATTTGGGTGAAGCAGTTATATGAAATGGGCTTTAAACCTATAACAGTCGTACTTTTTCGATTAGTGATAGCATGCATTGTCTTGCATATTATAAGCAAGCTCTTTTTTAAGTCAGAAAAGATTGATAGAGAAGATTATATACGGTTTTTCTTATTGGCATTCTTTGAACCATTTTGCTACTTTATGGGTGAAAGCTTTGGAATGCAATATGTTTCTGCCAGCCTTGCCTCTATAATAGTTGCTCTTATTCCTCTTATAACGCCAATCTTTGCATGGCTTTTCATCAAAGAACGAGTAAATATATATGAGATAATTGGCTTGATTGTGTCTTTTGCTGGGGTATTATTTCTTGTATTAAATGACTTTAGACTTGAGGGTCGCTTAATAGGCTATATCTTGATGTTTATAGCTGTTTTAGGTGGTACAAATTATGCTATAGCCTTAAGACCACTTGTAGATAAATATTCTGCTCTGACCATTGTAAAGGTGCAGACTTTGATAGGTTCCTTTTTGTTTTTACCATTTTTTCTTGCCTTTGAATATCAGCATTATAGAGCTTTGGAATTTCAGATTGCTCCATATGTTAATTTGGCGTTATTAGCTATTTTCCCATCTTCTCTTGCTTTTATTATCATGACAATCATGGTACGGAATTTGGGTGTGGTAAAGGCTAATATATTCACAAATTTGATACCTATTATGACAGCAGTATTGTCTTATTTTATTTTGAAAGAATCATTTTCAACTTTAAAATTATTTGCTATGCTTGTTGTAATCATGGGACTATTTGTGTCTCAAATACGCATTAATAATAAGATTGTAAAGGAAGCTAAAATATGAAACGACTATTAGTTTTGATTATTGTATTGACTCCTATTTTGCTTTTATCATTTCCTATAGATGACTTTAATTACCATACACCAAACAACAGTATCTCACCATATAGTGCTGGATTAGGAGGGATAAACCTTACTTCAGCGAGAGATAATTTAGCCTTTTATGATAATCCTGCTTTGTTGAAGGCTGTACGCCAAATGACATTTACAGCTACTTTTAGTATTCCTAATAAAGAAATAGCTACCAATAATCTGCTCAATGCGAAAATACTTACCAATGATAGCAAATTCAAAGCATTTGGTATTCAAGCACAAAATATTGGTTTTTTGTATTATGAGCTGGCTAATGATAGGTTTGACAAAAAAGAAGAATTAGAAAGAACATATCAAGATTACACGTTGCGCAGTATTGGCTTGTCAATCGCCGATACAGCGAGTACAAAGCTAAATTGGGGCTTGAGTTTAAGATATCTCAATGGTAGGTTGGTATATCTAAAAGAGGCTCAACAAGATAGCGTGTATACTGTAAGTGAGTTTATCGATTCGAATGCCAATGGATATGCAACTGATATCGGAGTTTATGGCAAGCAATTTGGCTTTTATTATGGCTTTGTGGTGCATGACCTCTTTTCCAAAATATACTGGAACGGATATGCAAACACAAGAATACATACACGAGGCTCATTTTCTGCTGAATTAAGGTCAAATAACACGTCATTTACCTCGTCAGTAACAAGTCTGTGGAATATTCACGAAACCCCTATTTTTACCCAATCAATAAACTATTCAAAGCGAGTTGGCAACCCCAATAGACCACAAGATTTTTCTTTACGAATGGGTGCAACAAGCACAGATTATAAGAGCTCAGAAAATATAATGTTCTCCTTTGGAACATCATATATGATTAGAATGCTTCGAGTTGATTTGGCTATGCAAACAAAGGGTTTAAAGATAAATACAGCCCAGTATATATTTTCATTATCTGCAGGAGCATAGTTGTTTAACTTATCATTCTTAAATGCAGGTATTTTGGTAGCAAGTATTGCTGCACTTGTGCCTCTTTTAATACACTTATTTGCAAAGCAGAAGCCCAAGAAGATATATTTTAGCTCTTTAATGTTTATCAAAAAAAGCCTGCAGGAACGTCATAAGAGTATTAAACTAAGAAATATATTGTTGATTATTATCCGAACTTTGATTATTCTGTTGACTATTTTGGCTATTGCACGACCAACAGTTAAAATACCTTTTTTGAAGAATAAGGGTGCACATAAAGATACTGCAATAGCAATTATCATGGATAATTCGCTAAGTATGGATTATCTTGTTGATAATGAAACAGAGCTGCAAAAAGCAAAGATTATTGCAAAGAATATTAATAATATGCTAACTGATAAGGATGTCAGTGTTTTACTAACTCGTGATAATAGCTGGAATCTGTTAAATAGCCATCTTGTACATGGTCAAATCGATGATAAACTTTTTGATACAATTGATATTGTTTGGCAAAGTCAAAAGCTTTCAGAACTGATTAATTTGGCAACTGAAAAGCTGACAGCAAGCCATTATCTTAACAAAGAGATTTATGTGATTAGTGATGTGCAAGATGAGAATGACAAGTTTGAAGATTTTGATATACCTGTCTTTTTTATACCAAGTTCTGACTTACAAAATAGACG
>JAJBBH010000122.1 GCA_020532185.1 Candidatus Cloacimonadota bacterium
CTTAGCTAACGATGGAAACGTAGCTATTGACATTTATAATATTAAAGGTCAAAAAGTTAAGACACTCGTTAACGACAGACAGAATGCTGGTGCACACACTGTTGTTTGGAATGGTCAAGATGAACGCGGCAAGCACGTTAGTAGCGGTATCTACTTCTTCAATATGAAAGCTGGTAAATACACATCAACACGTAAGATGATTCTCATGAAATAAAGACAAGAATAAATAAAAGCGGGCGAAAGCCCGCTTTTTGTTTATCCAAAAAATACTTAGGGTCAGCTTTTCACCCATTTAATCAACTTACGTTCTTTAAATAGATTCATAGTATATTTGGGTTTGATTCGCACACTGATATTAAGATCACCAGACCCTTTCAAACGAAATGCACAAGTATATTTAACGACATTATCTTTGTATTTTTCAACATAGTCAAGTGCTATTGCCTCATATCTTTCTTCACCCAAATATTGATAATACAGTTCAACTTCAAACAGCTTATTGTCTGCATCATCCAAAAACACATAAGCCTCGACATTAATAATATCTCCACTGATAATTTTTCTGTTATTTGGATACTTTAAGAAAAAGTCTTTGATATAAACTTTATCCCAGATCCCTGCAACTTTTTGCTCTACTTCAATCATCTCGTCCAGTGCCTTATATTTTTCTTTTGCAATTCGCTCATATAGGTAAATGCTTGGGATATAGAACTTCTTTGCATATTCATCAAGCATTCGATGCATATTAAAGCCCATGCCCACTGTATACATAGAACGCTTCATCATCTGTATCCAGCGCACAGGATAGTCAGCACTATCTCTCTCGAAAAACAAAGGTGCTATCTCATTTTCAATAATATCATAAATCTGCTGTGCCTCCATATATTGTGCAGTCTCATAGTCATTATAATAATCTGCTGCATTTATCATCCAACCATTTTTGCCATCATAACATTCGGGCCACCAGCCATCCAAAACACTAAAGTTTAAAACACCATTCAAACCTGCCTTCATACCAGATGTCCCGCTTGCTTCCATAGGCTTAACAGGATTATTCAGCCACACATCCACACCTTGTACAATATGCCGAGCCACATTCATGTCATAATCTTCAATAAAGAGAAATTTATCTTCCACATTATTATGCTTTGCAAAGTCGATTATTTGTTTAATCAGCTTTTTACCTTCAATATCAGCGGGGTGAGCTTTTCCTGCAAAGATAAATTGCACAGGTCTTTCTGAATGGTTTAAAATACGCAATAAACGTTCTGGGTTTTTTAATAAGAGGGTAGCTCGTTTATATTGTGCAAATCGTCTGGCAAAGCCAAATGTAAGTGCATTATGGTTCAATATGATTTTATTATTATTAAGCAGCTTCAAAACATCACCGCGCTGCTTAGAAAACTCAAAGTATCGATTTCTTATAAAAGTTATTGCTTGTTCTTTTCTTTGCACATGAGCTTCCCAAATCTCATTATCGGGTATCAACAAGACGTTGTTCCACACGTGCTTTCTTTCCAAAGTGTGCAGGTATTCTGGTCCAACATAACGATCATAAAGGCTTGTCAACTGCTTGCTTAGCCAAGTCTGCAAATGCACACCATTAGTTATCGCTCTAATTGGCATTTCGCTATCGGTAAGGCTTGGATAAATCTTATGCCACATCTTGCGCGACACATCTGAATGCAGTTTTGACACACCGTTAATAAATTTTGAAAACCTGATAGCTAATGCAGGCAGCCAGAAATTATCGACATCACCCTCGATCGATCCATATGCCATAATCTCTTCATAATCAACACCTATTTCATTTATCTTATCTTTCAAATACTTACTAATTAGCTTCTTATCAAAATGTTCATTACCCTCAACCACTGGCGTATGTGTTGTAAAAACTGACTTTGCCTTGATAATATTTTTTGCTTGTGCAAAGCTAAAATTCTCATCTTGTATCAGTTTTCTCAAAAGCTCAAAGATAATAAATGCAGAATGTCCTTCATTCATATGATAAACTGACGGCTTAATATCAAGATATTCCATCAATTTCATCGATCCATAAGCAAGCAGTATCTCTTGCAAAATACGCTTATCTTTATCTGCTTCATAAAGCATATTAGTAATACTTTGAAACAGAGGTGTATTCTGTGGCAAGTCAGTATCAAGCAAATACAATTTAATCTTGCCCACATTGATCACCCATGACTTAAAGTAGAGCTTTTCGCCTTGCACACTTATATCGAGAATAAGGTCTTGTCCTTTCTTATCTTTTATTGTTTTGATCGGTTTTTCATCCCAATCAATCAATTTATAAGCCTCTTCCTGCATGCCTTCATGGTTGATTTTTTGGCTAAAGTAACCAAACTTATACAAAAGACCAAACGCATCCAGAGGTATTCCCTGATCTGATGCTGCTTTCAAATAATCACCTGCCAGAATACCCAAGCCGCCAGAATATATCGGCAATGAGCCGTGCAAGCCATATTCCAAACACAGATAAGCAACTTTGCTCGCATGACCTTGCACCCATTTTTCTCCATTTACTTCCAGCTCATTATTTTCAAAACTCAAGTATTCTGTAAAAGATGCATATACTTTCTCCAATTGATTCAAAAAACCTTTATCTTTCGAAAGCTCTTCCAGCCTCTCATTACTCACTAAAGACAAAAGTTTGATAGGGTTATGTTCATTCTTTTTATACATTAAAGGTGCAATCCGACTAAACAGATCATAAGCATCTTTATCCCAAGTTGACCAAACATTATATGCCAAATCTATCAATCTCAGCAAACTATCTGGTATACGAGGTTTCACATTAATACTTGTAAAACGTGGTTTATTAATCATTTAATCTTTCCTCCATATCGGCTAATGAATTTATATAATATATATATGCTTGTTCTGGTGAATCATAGGGTGAGAAATATTTATGCACATCTCCATCTTGAAAGTATTTTGTACTCATATAATAGAAATGGTCAGATGTGCTAAGTTTTCTTGCCTCCTCAAGCAAGTCAAGTCTATTCTTTGCTTTTATTTTTCCCAGCAACTCATAAAATGCCTCAATTGCATTATTTTGCATATCATTTTCTAACCAGGCAGACAGATCTCGCTCTTCATCTGCCCACGATACGGGCTCAGGAAATGCCAAAGTCTCTTGCTGATAATTAGCAAGCTTATGTGCTTCTGACGGCGTTGCAAAGCTCAAATATGGGTTTTTCAAAATATGCTCAGGTAATTTCTCCATAAACTTAAAGATTCCTGTCTCTTCCCACTGATGCTCACCAAAAGTCTCATAATCCATAAATAAGTTCAAAAACAAATTACGCTCTTTTGTCTCTGCCAAGCTCAATTGCTCCACCCAATTGACAAATTTCTCCACTGTCAGAGGATATTCTGCCCAGCCGCGATTAGAAAAACGAAAAGCAATATCATCTGAAAGCTTATAATATTTGAGTAAAAGATTGACGTTACCGCTATAGTTTTTATAGGCAAAGAGTGGTGAACGCCAGTCCAGTATTCGATCAGCACCCTCTGTCAAAATAGTATTAAAGCCCTCTGTATCTCGAATCAAATCAGACAATTTATCCTGATAAATCAGCTCAGTATTACGGAAAGTTGTGGTATCATAACCAAATTCTCGTCTTATCAATTCACGATGCATATCAACCTGTTCCAAAAACTCATTTGTATCATACATTAAAGCCAATGAATGATAATAAGTCTCGCCGATAAACTCTACGTTTCCTGTATCAGCAAGTCTTTTAAAAGAATCAAGCACTTCAGGTCTATATTTCTTGAACTGCTCAATAACTGTACCTGTAATAGAATAAGCTATTTTAAAATCGCCTTTACATTGTTGGATAAGCTTTAGCATCAAAGCATTTGTTGGAATATAACATTTATCTGCTACTTTATTGATAACTTCTTCATTTAATCTATGATCAAAATAATCATGGTTCTTATTTATTTCCATTGCATTGTAATGCCTCAATCTATAAGGCTGATGCACTTGAAAGTAAAAAACTAAATTAAGCATTATTTACTCCTTCTCATCCAAAACTAATTCTTCATAAACTGCCAAGATTTTCTCTGACGCTTCATCCCAGCCGATAGTTTGCACTTCAAGCCGTCCACGATCGCCCATTTCTCGACATTCATCTGGGTTTTCAATCAGATAATTAACTATTTCCACCATCTTATCAATATCCCAAAAATCAACTTTATAGGCATTTTGTATAACTTCAGAGACCCCTGATTGTTTTGAGATTATTGCTGTCACCCCATAAGCCATTGCCTCTAAAGGTGCTATACCAAAGGGCTCAGACACTGAGGGCATCATAAAGATATCAACACTATTAAAAATATGCTCCACATCTGTACGATTCAAAAAGCCTGTAAAAACAAACTTATTCTTCATCTTTAATCTTGCTGAATCATGCAAAATCTTTCTCGCCATATCGCCTGTACCTGCCATGATAAAGCGTGCCTCAGGATGTGCATCAAGCACTCTCTTAGCAAGCTCCAGAAAGTATTCGGGTCCCTTCTGCAATGTTATCCGACCCAAAAAGATAATAGTAGGTCCTTTGAATATTCTGTCTTTTTTAACACCCAACAAATCGTCCACATCATAGGCGTTGTGCACAATCCTGATTTTACCAGAATCTATATAATAACGTGATATTATCATATTTGCTGTATATTTTGATACGCAAATCACCCTGTCTGCATAAGTCATACCATCATATTCAAGGCTATGCACACGCTCATTTCCTGCACCTCCAGCCCGATCAAATTCTGTCGCATGAATATGAGCCACAAGCGGTTTATTGGTGATACGTTTAGCTATCATTCCTGCGGGATAAGTCAACCAATCATGGGCGTGAATAACATCAAAATCAAGCTCTTGAACATATCGCTCCGCACGTAAAGTTAGCTCCTGTACTTTCTTATAGATGTCTTCATCGCCTGACAAATGTTCTTGTAAATTCTCCCATATCTTCTCTTCCACAAACTCAGTTTCTTGACTATAAATCTTAGTTGCATGTATTTTTTCAAACACTTGCGACCATCTATTCAGTTCCAAACCACTGATATATGTCTCAGGCTTTAAGTTAGCCCCTACATATTCAAGCCTCTCATGTAAAGTATTGTATATAGTCTCGCTCTTTGTGTTTATCTTTTTGAGAAATTTTCTATTATATTCTTTTTGCTTTTCTGGATCCAAAAATACTGTTGGCAAAGTATCAGCATCTTCCACTTTTTTCATTGGAAAGTAAACCATCTCTTTGGTAGGCAAAACCAAGTCAACCTCGACACCTAATTCCAATAAAGACTTCACCATACCATAGCAAGCCATTGCAAGACCACCCGCTATTAAAGGTGGAAATTCCCATGAGAACATCAAAACCTTCATGATTTTTCTCCTTCCAAATTAGACAGGATATGTTCAATTGCATACAATGCACTCACGCTCCAAGCTTGTGCTGGTGCACCTTTTGGAAAATGTGGCTTATCACCATCCCAGATTTCTGCAATAGATGCAATATGACCACGCTGATAACCATTACGAAAACTATTGATCAAATAACCAATATGCTCTTTTACATCTGCATAACTCTTATCGGGATATGCACGCAACCATGTTTTAACAAAGGGCAAAAACAACCAAGCCCAAACTGTACCCTGATGATAAGCACTATCTCTATTTTTCACACTGCCGATATATTTCTTTTGGAATTGATAATGACGTGGAGACAAACTTCTCAAACCATATGGAGTAAACAGCTCGACATGTGCCGATTCATACACCATCTGTAGTTTGTCTATAGATAAAGGGGTAAATGGCAAGCTTGCGGCTATCACAGCATTAGGGCGATATTCTGCTATCACCTCATTATGATAAAGGCGATCTGCAAGATAATCTCCCATCCAAAACTTGGCAAAAGACTCAATCAGCAGCTCTTTACTCTCGACAAAACTATCATTAAGCACATAAAATTTATTGCCTGGTGCAATCTCATTATATCGCTCTATCATCAGTTCATAATAAGATAAAGCATTGATTAATAGAGCATTTATCTCTACTGGTGAACCATCACGTGGAGTTACTGCTTGACCATCAACCTTTGCATCCATCCAAGTAGCTGAGGCAAAGCTGTGGTTCAGATGAATCAATCCATCATCTCTGATAAAAAAGCTATCCTGTTCAGCAAACAATATCTTTTGCAAAGTATCCTCTGTTATCCTGATTGCCAATCGCCAGTTAGCTATTTTTTGTTTTGTAGAGCCTTTTTTACTAAGAATATCAAGCGTTTCGTACAATCTAATAATAAACCATAGAGTTGCATCAATCGAGTCATAATTCCCTGTTTGCCCACTTTCAGCAAGCATATTTGGCAAAAGTCCATTTCTACGTTGCTCAGCATATTTCTTCAAAACTTCCCAAGCATATTCAGCACCATTTGGCATCTTGATTATTCCCTCTAATACTATCATCGTATCTCTGCCCCATGCACCAAACCAGGGAAAGCCTGCAACAATGTCATTATTAGCCATAAAATCGCTCAATGACATCTCCAAAATCTTTTTATAATCTTCATCAGCAAACATAATCTCGTCGTCATAATCGAGTGATTGCATTATACTATGTGCGAGCATATCTTCTTCCAAAAGCTTTGTTTCCAAAGGCTTTTCTTGTGGTATATCTTTTGGTATGGGATATTTCTTATACCTGTTTTCAATTTTCAAAACTATATCTTCTGGATTATCCAAAGGTTTATCAGAAAATAGTAAATAATTTGACTCATTTGGTAACAGAGTAAAATTATAAGAAAAAGCTGCTGCTACGTCTTCTGTAGCGGGATAACCTCTTGTTGCCTCACGAGGATAGTATTGATTTCTATAAATGCGAAAATCTTCCTCTATAAGCCCTTTTTGCAACCACGAATAGCATTCAAGATTATTCGACCTTCTGCGTACCATAGCCTGCTGACAATCACCTTCTTGACATATTTCAAACGCCATATCATAGCTATCCCATGCACCTGCTGGATTTAGTAGATGATGATTACGCATTGCATATTTTGGGCTAATCTTAAACTTCAATTTGCCTATGCTAAAATTCTGGTATTTTATTAAAGTAATATTATTTTCTTCATCCATCATAATCTGCTTTTTTATCAACACATCGTCGTTGTGTGGAAGAGCTGAAAATAAAAATACAGGGTAAGGGCGTAACCAGCTCTTGACTAAATGCAAAAAGCCCTCTGGATAAATACAATTACTGTAATGATTACTGTCTAAATAAAAATTATTGCTTCGCCACTCAAGCATTTCTTCCAAACTTGCTACAAGATTAAAGCGTTGAAACCGCTCATCACTCTTTGTCAAAAGAGAATGATATTTACGTTGCGGAACAAGATTGCCTGTTCCCAATGCGTATGCACCATTCTTATTACTCAAAATCCACTCGTGGCTCTGTGTTTCCAAAAAATAATTTGCCATCCTGCTCCCCTCCAAATACTCTTATTTTCTTATAATATCAAAGACCTAATATATATTTACGCTATTCTTCTTTTAAAGTCAAGTAAAAAATCATTTTTATGCAAAATACTTTAATATACTAAAACCATGGTAAATACATATTTCCAACTTGTATAAAAAAACGTAAATACATGCTTCCAACTTGTATAAAAAAACCAATAAACACAATCAAAAAAAACACCCAACAGCTCAAAAAAAATGTCTAAATTATGGACATACCTTCGATTTAAACTACCGATAATCTGTTTATCTAAGCAAATAATTATTTGTCAATTCCAAATACATCTCCCTTTGATTCCTCCTACATTCCCCCTGCTATCTTGGAGAAGTAGTAGGAGTGTAGTAGGAGTGAAGGGGGAGTCTTGGCGGAATCTTTGGAGATTAAAAGAAAGAGGATCAAAAGTTCCATGTCAGTTTGTTTCATGATTTGCTAAAATCATAATTTTCACAATAATTCATTGTAAAATAGGTTACTATAAATAAAAAAGAGCGGACTTACGCCCGCTCTTGCTTTACTTTTGATATAGATGAGTTATTTCATCAGGAGCATTTTTTGTGTTGCAGAGAACTTAGGTGTAGTCATTCTATAGAAGTAAACGCCTGAACCTACGTTCTTACCATTATCATCATGTCCGTTCCAAACAACACTGTGATTACCAGCAGTCATCACATCATTAACAAGTGTGCGAACCTTTTGACCCTTGATATTATAAATCTCAAGTTTCACAGGTGCTGCCTCTTTAACACTGTAAGCGATTGTGGTAGTTGGGTTGAATGGGTTAGGGTAGTTTTTGCTAAGTTTAGTTGCAAATACAGGTTCGATATCTGTGCTCACTGCTGTTTCTACA
>JAJBBH010000129.1 GCA_020532185.1 Candidatus Cloacimonadota bacterium
GTGCTGATAACAGACGTGCTGATAACTGTCCTCAGTTATCGAAGTAAACAACCGTGCTGATAACTGTCCTCAGTTATCAAAGTATAAAGCCGTGCTGATAACTGTCCTCAGTTATCGAAGTATATTTGTGTTATAGGTGATTTTTACCTCCGCAATTAAGGATAATTGCGAGCACGAGCGTGCACTAAGCTACCCCAACATCCCATCCAAAGCCAAGCGACCAGACCCCATAGCAAAGTGAATATTATAACCACCCGTATCGCCATCAACATCAACAATCTCACCAGCAAAGTAAAAAGATGAATGCAAACGAGACCGCATATTCTTAAGATTAATATCACGCAAGTCAACACCACCACAAGTTGCCATAGCCTTTCGCCAGTCTCCAAGCCCCTTAATCTCAAATTCAAGACCAATAAGCCTCTCCAACAAAGCCCGCAATTTATCTTTACGAACATTATGCGAATTAAGCTGTCGGTCAATGCTCAATTCGCTCATCAGAGCAACAATAACCGCCTCAGGGATATCATAGCTCAACAACAGATTTTTAATCGTTTTCTGAGGGTTATTCTTCATCTTAAGCACAAAATCTTCATACAGTCTATCAAGATTATTAAAGCCAACAAGATTGAACCGAAGTCTATCTCCAAGCTCAAAATCCCGAGCAGCATCAATCACCACAGGACCCGACAAACCAGTATGAGTAAAAAGAAGGTCCCCGCGATAGAAAGACTTTTTACCCTGATTTTTAATCAATGTCATACTGATATCAGTAAAGCTTATTCCTGCCAGACACGCATACTTATATTGCAAAAGTTGAGGAGATATCAAGGCAGGTTTTGGCTCAACAATACGATAGCCCAATGCCTCAAGCAAGCGGTATGCATCATAATCAAAAGCATCACCCAGAGCACTTTTCCCACCACAAGCCCAGAGCACATTACGAGCCTGAAACATACCCTGCGAACTATCTATTTCAACATACTTATCAAATACAGATATCCCATTTATCTTAGTATTATAAATAAAGCGACCTCTACTCGCTCCAATCAACGCATTCAGCACATCAAAAGCCTTTAAAGAACGTGGAAAAACCTTGCCATCTTCACGAATCCAAGAATCAACCCCTAATTGTTCAAAGAAGTCGATAAGAAATTGATAGTCCGTATGGTACAAAACAGACTTCAGAGACTTGCCTTTTTTGCCATAATGAGGCAGATATTCGGCTGGTGGTGCAGCATGAGTAAAGTTACACTGACCACTGCCAGAGGCAAGCAATTTAGTGCCAGCTCGCCCTGTTTTCTCTATCACTAAAATCTTCCGCTCAGGATAGTATTTGGAAGCATAAGCAGAGGCAAATAAACCTGCTGCTCCTGCTCCAATAATTATCAAATCATACACTATTATTCGTATCTCAAGGCGTCTATCAGATTGAGATTAGCTGCTTTCTTCGCAGGATACCAACCAAAGAAAATCCCAATAGCACACGAGAATGTTACAGACAACACAACTGACCAAACCGAGATAGCAATTGACCAATTCATCACGTTTTCCAAGACTTTACCCACCACAGCACCCAAAACGATGCCCAAGATACCGCCCAAAACACTAATCATCACTGCCTCAATGATAAACTGCATCAAAACATCTTTCTTCTTCGCTCCCACAGCCATTCTGATACCTATTTCTTTAATTCGTTCAGTAACGGATACCAGCATAATATTCATAATGCCAATTCCGCCCACCAGAAGCGAGATACTTGCAATACTGGCAAGCAAAAGAGTCATCGTATTTGATACACTTTTTGAGGTCTCGGCGATATCTGTCTGCGAGTTTACGATAAAGTCATCTCGCTCAGCATTACGATTTTTGTCCAATAAATATGTCATGATATCTTCTTGTAATTGAGGGATAGACTCCTTAGAAACAGCTGAAACATTTATATTCAAGCTTGGTCTCCATCGACCCATCAAACGCCCTAAAACCATCGAATATGGTGCGATTACCATGTCATCTTGGTCGCCACCTTGCACGCTTTGTCCCTTCGGTTTATAAACACCAACTATCCTCACAGGAACATTACGCAGCCTAATCATCTTGTCAATTGGCGACTCATTAGGAAAAAGGTTTGTGGCTACAGTTGTGCCGATTACCACCACTTTATTGCCAGACCTCACATCATTATCAGTAAAGAAGTCACCCTCTTCCATCTCATAATTTCTGATAAACTGAAAGTCTGTATCAACGCCCATCACAGGTGCATACCAGTTGGATGAACGATACTTTAGTCGCCCAAATGAACGTGCCACCACCGATGCATAAAGCACGTTATCAAGCTGTTCTTTCATACCGTCAACATCTTCCAAAGTCAGTCCACTACTCGTTCCTGCTTCTCTGCGTACACTCGAACGATTATACATATTGGACATGACGGTTATCACATTCGTACCCATCGTACTAATTTGTTCATCGACTATTTTCTTGGCACCCTGACCAATAGCAAGCATGGTAATCACAGCAGCAACACCAATAATGATACCCAGCATAGTCAAAAAGGTACGTGTTTTATTTCTTAAAAGAGACTTTAATGCTATTTGAAATATCGCGTATAAAGGCATATTTTAATCCTCTTCTTCTGGTAAATTCTTTAAGTCTTCTGCTGCATTTCTCTGATTCTTATTGGTCGTATCGCTTATAATTCGACCATCTTTAAAGACTATCAAGCGTTTGGCATACTCGGCAATATCTTTCTCATGAGTAACCAAAATCACTGTTATTCCGTTTCTATGGAGCTCTTGAAAGACTGCCATCACCTCGATACTTGTGCGGCTATCCAGGTTGCCTGTTGGCTCATCTGCCAGCATAATCACAGCATGATTAACAATTGCTCGAGCTATCGCCACTCTCTGTTGTTGACCTCCAGATAATTGATTGGGAAAATGGTCTGCTCTATCGTTTATCTTTACTGTTTCCAATGCTTTCATGACTTTGTCTTTACGTTGATGAGCATTGAGTTTTGTACTGTATAAAAGGGGTAATTCAACATTTTCAAATGCGGTTGTGCGGGGCAACAAATAGAATGATTGAAAGACAAATCCTATTTTTTCATTACGTATATCTGAGAGAGTATCATCGTCAAGACTATGTATATCGATATTATCGAGAATATATACACCATCGCTGGGCTTATCGAGGCAGCCAATCAGGTTCATCAAAGTGGTCTTACCCGAACCACTTGCACCCATGACAGCCACAAACTCACCCTTATTAATAGTCAAATCAACATTCCTCAGGGCATGCACTTCTGTTTCACCCATCTGATAAACTTTGGACAAATTCTCTATTTTAATCAATGTTTCAGGCATGGAATCTCCTTTCTGAATTAGATAATTATCGTCTCATGCCCATCATTGCACTATCTTTATTTTTCTTCTGTTTAGCCTTGTAAGTTACGCCTACAATCACGTTTTGACCCTCTTCCAAGCCAGATAAAATCTCCACGTTGTTGCCATCGGACACTCCAGTTGTTACTGGTATCGACTTTGGTTTATTATCTTCTAAAACCCAAACAAAGCCCTCTTGCACCTTATTGGCATTATATGCGGCTCTCAGCTTGAAAACATCCACTGATTCTTCGTTCTTTTTAGTCGCTCTTTGAGGCTCTTGAGGCTTGTCTTGTGGTGTACCCTGTTTAGCATCTGCAGGCTTTCTATTTGGTCTATTTCGCATCAATAAAGCATTATCCCATTTCAAGCCAAAGCTCTCCCAGAGCTCTTTTGAAGGCTTAAATTGCAATGCTCGCGAAGACGCTGTTAAAATATCCTTCTTTTCGTTGACTATGATAGATACATTAGCTGTCATACCTGGCAAGAGCAACATATCAGGGTTGTCAACATCAATAATAACTGAATATGTAACAACGTTTGACTCGTTCTTTGGAGACAATCTAACCTGCCTAACTATACCAGTAAATCTCTCTTCCAGGAATGCATCAACATTAAAAAAGACAGGCATACCCAACTCAATACGACCAATATCTGCCTCATCAACACTCGCTTCTATCTGCATCTTTGTCAAGTCATTAGCTATGATGAAAAGGGTTGGTGCATTCAAACTTGCTGCAACTGTCTGACCCTCATCAACATTACGCGAGATAATCACACCATCGATAGGTGAATATATATGTGCATTTTGTAAATTCTTTTGTGCCTTCTGATATGAAAGTTCCATTCTGGCAACTGATTGCTGAGCTTGCTCCAACCTTATCTGAGCCTTTTGCAAATCATATTCAGCAGACATATTCTTTTCTACCAGTTCGGTGAGCAATTGCACGTCAAGTTGTACGTCTTGAGCTGTTGACCTTGCACTCTGTAGAGATGTTTCAACCTCTTGCAGATTAAGTTCTAAAGTCTCTGTATCAATCTTAGCGAGTAATTCGCCCTTTTTAACTGTTTGATTAAAGTCAGTATATATCTTCTCGACTTTACCCGAGACTTCTGTACCGATATCAACACTGGTTACAGGACTTATCGAACCAGATGCTGTAACTATTTCTCTGATAGTAAATATACGAGCTTGTTCCATTCTCCATTCAGGTTTATTTTTATGCTTCTGCCACATTTTATAGCCAACGAAGCCCAAGATAATCACCGCGATAATAACAATAATTTTTAATATTTTCTTCATGTTTACCTACTTAAATCTAATATTTATTTAATAGCTTTTTAGCCAATAGATAGTTGATTGATTCGTATGTTTCCAGCAGTTTGTACTTGTTGGTTTCAACGCCAATTGTTGCGTCCAGAAATTCATATCTTGCCTTGTCCAATTCAATTTGTTGAATCATCCCCAGTTGATACTTCTGTTCAGCGATATTGAGGTTTTCTTCAGCATGTTCCTTCTTCAATTGATATAGTTCATCCATTTCATTTAGATAGTCAAGCTGGTCTTGATATTGAGCATATTTTGTCTCCACAGACTGTTTGCTGCTCTCATAGTTGAGCTTCTTAATCTTCTGACTCAGCCTTGTTTGAGTATGTTCTTTACCATGCTTAAAGAAGTTCCACAACGAATAGCTTGCATCGAGAGCGAGAGTATGCCCTGTGCGAGTATTATTGAATTCGAACTCGTATCCAGACTTCGTTTTACCGTACTGATAGCTGAGTGTAAGGTCTGGCAGGAAGTTCAGCTTGGATTGAGTTAGGCTGATTTCATCACGTTCGATATCTCTTTTTAGATTGACAAGCTCAGGTACATCATCCAAATTTAAGCCTGGAATAGCCTCTATTTCTGGTGTGTCAAGCTCTGCAATCTGATAACCCTCATCGACTATATTCAGCGTGTTAAATAGAGCTTTACGACTGTTTTTTATATCATTCTCAAGATTCTTAATTGTAATCTGTAAGTTCAGTAAAGTAATCTCACTCTGCCTTACATCAAACTCTGTGTTTTTCTTTTGTTTAAGCAGGATTTTGCTCTGATTCACTATACTCTGTTGAATCTGTAAATTATTATTCTGCAATTCCAACTGCTTCTGCTTGCTCAATAATTCAATATAAGATTTTAATACTTTAAAGACAAAGTCTCTTCTATCGTTATCAAGCTTGATTTCAGCAGATTCTAAGTCATATTTAGCGAATTTATTCTGGTAATAGCTTTGGTCAATCAGGCTGATTCTTTTGGACAATCTCACCGACAATGAGTTGGAGTTCTTATCACCTGTAGCTTCGAAATCGTGTGTGGCATTGAGATTCGCACTTAATTCGGGTAATGCATCCCACCTTGCTATCCCCAGTCTCTCTTTACTTATTTGATAGCTTGCTTCGGATTGCTTGATACCAAAGTTGTTTTCCAAGCCTATGTCTATCAGCTGCTCTGCTGTATATGCTTGGGCGTAAATCACTGCTGGCAATAATAACAATAATGTAATAAGATATTTCATGTTACTCCCTTCTTATATTCGTCTAAATATCATAACAATTATGTCAAGTAAAACCTGCAAGAAAACTTTTAATTCTCTGGAATATGCTTTATTATTGGAGGAAATAGACTTTGATTAGAGTAATATGATAAGACTTTTAATTTTTATTGTACCCTTGATGACACCTGCTACATTCCTGCTCAACTCCTACTACATGTAGTAGGAGTGTAGTAGGAGTGGATAGGGATGGTTTGTGTATTGTGTTGTGATATTATTATGTTTAATATGATAACATTAACTATTTAGCATGATAATTATTTATTTAGTATAATATCTGTCGATTAATATGTTATCATATTAAGAGCTATCATGAGTAGCAAGTTAAAGATGTTATTCATGTATCATGAAGACATGATGACATTGTAAAGATGCTTCGTACCTCATTATGCATACAGAAGAATTTATTGATAAAATAAGTAAAATGTTTGTCTAAGTAACGGGCTACGCTCCCTCTGGCGGGTCGCTACGCCTTGTTTGGCTTGAGTGGGGTTGTATGGTAACCTGTCAATAAATATATCTGCATCATATTGTATCATATGATAGCCAGCCAACAAAAACAGTCGACAAAAGCAAACAGTCAAAAAAAATAAGCAGACAAGCTACTGAGCAAGAAAAAAGCCATTCTTCAAGCCAAAAGGTGAGGACAAATAAAATCCTGCAAGGATTTTTTTGTCGTGCAGCAGTTAAACCTTCCAACAAATATCAGTTTGAAAGAAACAGTTCAACATTCCTTCCTATATATAAGGGAGACACAGTTTTCACTGTTAGACAACATACATGGTAACAATGCTTTATGAATTCTACGAACAAGGTGTTTAGGATTTTTAACTAATAAAACCTTTTTTTTTTCAATGTTTCACAAATTTTTCTTGACAATATTTTATGCTTTTGTATTATGCTATTTGATACCAGAGCGACATTTATGAAGAATATGCTTTTTTTTGATTTTATCAAATTATTGCGTAAAGTAATAAACATTAGGCAGATAGAAGTTTGATAGAATATGATGGCAAGATAGCTGTGCCTGTATCATCATAAAACTCGCTTCTATAGCCGATACAAGCAAGTAAATAAGGGCTAAAAATATAATATTATTATTAAAGGGAGGAATACATTTATGACTGACAAATTGAATCAGAGCATGAATGAAACACAGAACAATGAAGAAGGTGCGAAGTACACTGTTAATATCATCGACAGCCCCTGTGGAAGTGGTAAGACTACGTACGCAATGACAAAATTACTGACTCAGAAGGGTAAGAAGTATTTCTATATTACCCCATTTATTAAAGAAGTAGAGAGGGTTGCTGATAAATTGGGCTTTTTCCAACCTCATGATTTTGAAAAGGGAGGTAAAACACGAGGCTGTTTAGAACTGTTGAAGCAAGGTTTGAATATAAGCACTACACATGCACTATTTACTATCAGCGGCAATGAGTTTTTGAATGAGATAAAGAAACATGGTTACACACTTGTTCTGGATGAAATGCTTGATGTTTCAGAGGATATAAAAATAAATCATAACGATATAGTAGACCTTGAAGTATTAGAAAGAATAGTACTTCCTGTTGAAGACTTTGGCATTGTAAATAAAGGTATAAATGAGTATCATGGTGGCTACTCTCAGGTAAAGAAACTAATGAACGCTATTAATAAAGCAGAAGTGTATAGTTTTAAGTGCAAAAACGAAAACATTTGTTTAATTAGGCAGTTCAGTCCTGATATCTTAAAGGCTTTTAAAGAAGTTTGGGTGATGACATATTTATTTAAAGACCAGATAATGTATGCTTACTTGCTGGCACATAAGTTTGATGTTAAGTTTCATTATGTTAAAGAGACTACAGGAAATGAAAAATTCGAAGACAAAAACTTTGAATTGATTGAAGGAGAGCCGCCTCGCTCTGGAACAAAATATAAAGGCTTGATAACAATACATGAAGATGTTAAGGGTTCTAAACCTCTAAATGCAATCGGAGAAAAGGATAAAGAAGCGAAAGATAAACTTATACCATTGTCTTCAGGTTGGTGGAAGAAACATTCTACCGATAAAGAAAAGATGCAGATAATAATAAATAATATGCATAACTACAAACAGAACTATTTAAAAGGGAAATCAAATTTAACCATGTGGACTGTCTTTAATACATATCAAAAGATTATTGAAAGGGACGGATACAAAAAGGGTTTCTTAGAGCATACTTCGAAAGCGACAAACAAATATAAAGATAAGACATGCCTGATGTATATGATTGATAAACGTCCAAACCCAAAGGAGAAACTATTTTATAA
>JAJBBH010000031.1 GCA_020532185.1 Candidatus Cloacimonadota bacterium
GTAATTTATATTATAAAAGCTATAAAATAATATACGGAGGTAATGATTTTGAAAAACAAGGATTTGGTACAAAAAATTCTTCATTACAGAAGAATTAGGAGCACTATAGCAAGAATAAACAGCGAATGTGAGGTACACAGCCTATGAAATTACCAATAAATATTATTATTATTATCTTGCTAAGCACCATGTTTTTAGTTGTTTATGCAGATGAAGCTAATCTACAGGCAGATGATTTGGCGAAGATGATGTTGAATATCGAGGTCGGAGACACAGAACCCATAATGAGTTTTAATACTCATATGGAAAGGTTATTTGGCAATCCTGATGGACTTGAGGTAGTTGTTGGTGATCCAGATGATGTTGCGAATACTCTAATAGTTAAACTAATTGACAATTCATCTGATGATACCAAGATTCAGCGGCTAAGTGTGGAATACAATGGTGAAGTGCCAGATATGGCTAGCACAACTTCTTTGGAGTCGTTAGTAGGTGAAGGTGCTTTGATTGAAATACTGGATCCAGATGGTGGCGGGCAATATCTAAAAATATGGCTAACAGAAATTGAGAATTGATAATAGAAAACCTTGAAAGGAATCTGTAAGGAATCGCATCTATGTGAAGATTCATCTAATCTTGGAAGACTGAAAAAACTTTTTTGAGTTTTGAATAAACCCAATAATAAAAGGCGGTATAAAATCCCGCCTTTTTTTATGCTATAAGATCACAATAAAGTTCATTCTTATGTTAGCTATAAAGCTTTGTTTTTGGTTCGTTCTCATTATTGCCTATCAATTTTTCTTCATCTTATCTGCTCGCTTACTATATTTAATATGAGGCTTGCAAAGTGCTTTATAAGAGATAAACAGGACATATGTGTTTTAGTAAATAGTCAACTAAATAAAAAAAGAATTAGCACTCGAAGATTTTGTTTGACAAAAAAAGTAATTTAATTATATTGTCTATAGATTAGCAATTAATGAAAGGGAGTGCTAAAATGAAAAAGAGCGAAATAAGAGAACTGGAAGTATTGAAAAGCCTGGTAGAGGACTTTATCCTAACTAAAGAAGCTGTTGCATCTAAAGTTATTTGTGAAGATTACATCACAGATATTAGTTCTGCAACTATTCGTAATGATTTGGCTCGTTTGGAAAAGAAAGGTTATATTTACCAACCTCACACATCAGCAGGAAGAATACCCACCACTATGGGGTTTAGAAAATACCTCGATTTAATAAGCTCCGAAGTAGATAAAGCTTCCTATGATAAAACAGATATCTTACAGTCAATGTTGATACAAAATTATCGTGACATTCCCTTATCATTATATTATATCAAACAATTGCTGGCAAAAGAAACAGATCAATTGAGCTTTGTTGCAGAACCAGAGATTTCATATGATTGTTTATCAAAGCTCGATGTGTTTAAGATAGGAAAGAATAAGCTATTATTTGTTTTGAGTTTGGACTCTGGTATGGACAAGACAATAATAATTAAAACTGACTATGACATATCTGAAGACCAGTTAAAAGTTTTGGTTCGTTATCTTAACGATGAGCTTACAGGCTTACGAATATACGATATAATAAACAAATATCTTGATGAAATTTCAGATATTATTACAGAAGATAATAAGCTTTTGCGCTATTTCTTGAAAGAGTTTCATAATGCTTTAATTGATTTGAATAGCTTTTATATACATTTTGATGGCAGTATTGAGTTTTTGAACCAAACTGAGTTTGATAATAAAAACAATATTTTAATCTTTTTAGAAATGATGCAAAGGCATGACATATTGGTCTCTTTAATGCAAAAGAACCTTGTAAGCGAAGACTATAATGTAATAATGGGCGAAGCATTTAGCAACCCTGAATGGAGTGGTTTATCTATGATATACTCACGTTATGAAATATTTGGTATCCCTGCATATTTAGGTGTAATTGGGCCAGTTGCAATGAATTACAAAAAGAATTTGCCAATAGTAAGAGATATTGCAAAGTTAATCACAGAGACAACAAAAAGAGGAATGATGGTGGTGAGAAATGAAGAGAAAGACAAATATAAAGGATAAAAACGATATGTTAAAAGAAGAAAAAGAAAGAATTATCCCTATAGAGGATGAACATTCTTCTGATATTGAAAGTCAAGAAATGACAGCTCAAGAAACAGAAGAAACTGACTCTTTAGAAGAGGAACTTGATAAGCTTATGGATGAACGAGATGAATTCAAAGACAAGTGGTTAAGAACCTTAGCTGAATTTGATAACTTTCGTAGAAACACTTTAAAAGAGAAGTCTGACTGGGTGAAGTACTCTAACGAGAAGCTCGTTTTAGAGATTTGCGATGTTTTTGATAACTTTGAAAGAGCGTTGACTACAGAGGTTAAAGAAGCGAATTTTGAAGCTTTTAAAGAGGGTATCGCACTAATTTATCAACAAATAGAAGGATTATTAAAAAGAAATAACGTTACTAAGATTGAATACGAAAATAAAGAATTTGATCCAAACTTCCACGAAGCTTTGGCTTATATACCATCAGAATATGATGAGAATACTATTGCTGCACTTATCCAAAACGGCTATAAGATGAATGATAGAGTAATCAGAGCCGCTCGTGTAGCTGTTTCCAATGGCACAAAACCAGAAAAAAAAGAAAATTAATATAAAGGAGGAAAACCATGGGAAAAATAATAGGAATTGACTTAGGAACAACTAATTCATGTGTTTCAGTAATAGAAGGCGGTAAACCTATAATTATTGCAAATGCAGAAGGTACACGCACAACCCCGTCAGTAGTGGGGTTTAATCAAAAAGGAGATAGGCTTGTTGGACAACTTGCAAAAAGGCAATTGATTACCAACCCAACAAATACAGTTTACTCAATAAAACGCTTTATGGGCAGAAATATCAATGAAGTAAAAGAAGAAATTGATATTGTCGGCTACAAAGTAAATGCAACAGGTAAAGGTGAAGCAACCGTCCATATTGATGCTGTAAATAAAGACTTTACTCCACAGGAATTGTCAGCAATCATTCTTACAAAGATGAAAGAAACAGCTGAAGCTTATCTTGGACAAGAAATTAAAGAAGCTGTTATTACAGTGCCAGCGTATTTTAATGACTCACAAAGACAAGCAACAAAGGATGCTGGACGTATTGCAGGCTTGGAAGTAAAAAGAATAATCAATGAGCCAACTGCAGCAGCATTGGCATATGGTTTACAAAAAGAGACCAAAAAGGCTGAAAAGATAGCTGTTTTTGACTTGGGTGGCGGTACATTCGATATCTCTATTCTTGAGATAGCTGACGGCGTAGTCGAAGTATTATCAACTGGTGGTGATACTCACCTTGGTGGAGATGACTTTGATAAAGCTGTTATGGACTGGATGATTGAGAAATTTAAAGCAGATCAAGGTGTTGATTTATCAAAAGATAATATGGCTATGCAAAGACTTAAAGAAGCAGCAGAAAAGGCAAAAATTGAGCTATCTGGCACCCCAACAACAAATATTAATCTGCCATTTATTACTGCTGATGCAAGCGGTCCAAAACACTTAAACTTAGACTTATCTGTATCAGAATTTAACAGATTAACTGCCGATTTGGTTGAAAGATCTTTAGTTCCATGCCGCAATGCTCTAGATGATTCAAAATTGAAAGTAAGCCAAATTGATGAAGTATTGTTAGTTGGTGGCAGCACACGTATTCCCGCAGTACAAGAAGCAGTTGAAAAGTTCTTTGGCAAAAAATCAAATAAGAGCTTGAATCCTGATGAAGTTGTTGCATTTGGTGCAGCAGTTCAAGGTGGAATTTTAGGCGGTGATGAACAGCTTAACGACATCTTACTTCTTGATGTAACACCACTTACTCTCGGTATAGAAACTCTTGGCGGAGTAATGACTCCAATTATCGAACGAAATACAACTGTGCCAAGCCGTAAGAGCCAAGTTTTCTCCACAGCTGCAGAAAACCAAAACGCTGTAACAATTCACATACTACAAGGTGAAAGACCAATGGCTAACGACAACAGAAGCTTAGGAAGATTTGACCTCGTGGGTATCCCACCAGCACCAAGAGGCATTCCTCAGATTGAAGTAACTTTCGATATTGATGCAAACGGTATATTGCACGTTTCAGCAAAAGATAAAGGCACAAATAAAGAGCAATCAATGCGTATTGAACGCCCTGGTAGCTTGAGTGAGGAAGAAATCGATAGAATGGTCAAAGAGGCTGAGGCTCATGCAGATGAAGATAAGCAAAGAAAAGAGTCAATCGAAGCTAAAAATAAGCTTGATAGTTTGATCTTCTCAACCGAGAAATCACTTGCAGATTATGCAGATAAGCTTTCAGAAGATGAGAAAAAAGAATTAGAAGAAGCGATAAAAGAAGCGAAAGAAAGTCTTGAAAAAGGACAAACTGCGGCTGATTATGATGCTGCATCAGAAACTTTATCTAAAAAAGCACAAAAGCTTGGCGAGATACTTTATAAGGATATGCAAGAAAAGCAAGGTGCTGAAGGTGGTGCACAAGGCTTTAACCCAGAAGATTTTGCAGGTCAAGCAGGCGGGGCTCCAGAGCAAGAAGAACCAAAAAATGATGGTCCTGTTGATGCTGAATTTGAAGTTGTTGATGAACAATAATAGTTATAAATTAGGCGGCTGGAAACAGCCGCTTATTTACCTAATTGTGGAAGATATGTTTACAGCAGTGCAGCGAATTAAGGCTGCACATACTATTTAGTGAGGTATATATGTCAAAAAGAGATTATTATGAAGTTTTAGGTGTTGATAGGAATGCTGATGAATCGTCAATAAAAAATGCTTATCGAAAATTAGCGATGAAGTATCATCCAGATAAGAATCCAGGTAATAAAGAAGCGGAAGAGAAGTTTAAAGAAGCAGCTGAGGCGTATGAAATTTTAGGTGATCCAAATAAAAAGTCTAAATATGATCAGTTTGGGCATGCAGGCGTCGATGGTCAGTTTGGAGCTGGCGGTTTTAGTTGGTCAGATTTTACACATTCAGCAGACTTTTCAGATATATTTGGAGGTTTTGAGTCCATATTTGGTAGTTTTTTTGGTGGGGGAGGACGATCATCACGTGTAAGATCAGAGCAAGTAAATAGGGGAGAGGACTTGAGAATTGAGTTATCTCTTACCTTAAAAGAGATATACAGTGGAACTACAAAAACAGTAAAAATATCTACTAAAGATACATGTTCAAAATGTAAAGGCAGTGGTTCAAAAGATGGTAAAATAACAACTTGTACTCAATGTAATGGACAAGGGCAAATACGACAAGTTAGACAATCATTCTTTGGAAATATGCAAACGATAGTTACTTGCCCCTCATGTAATGGTGAAGGAAAAACTATCGAAAAGAAATGCGATCAATGCTATGGCGAGGGCAGAGTCAATAAATCAAAAGATGTAAAAGTAAAAATACCTGCTGGAGTTATGGAAGGTCAATACATTCGTATGCGTGGCGAAGGCAATAAAGGACGAAGAAATGGCTCTCCTGGCGACATTTTAGTCATGATTCGTGAGAAAGAAGATGATGTATTTGTTCGTGATGGTAATAACTTAATTAGCGAATTTCCAATCTCATTTGCAACTGCAGCATTAGGCGGCGAGATAATAGTAGATACTTTGGGAGATGAAAAGCTTAAGGTTAAGATACCAAAAGGAACTCAAACAGGTAAAGTCTTTAAACTCAGAGGAAAAGGTTTGCCTGAAGTCAATAACGAACATTTTAAAGGTGATATTATTGTGAGAATAGTGGTTGTAACACCAACTTCTCTCTCTGTAGAAGAAAATAAGCTCTTTGAAAAGTTGAAAACATTTGATGACAAACGAGACCTTAATCCCAAAAAGAGCTTTTGGAGAAGAATGAAGGAATACTTTTAATGCCTTCATTTTATTTCCCTGAGAGTTTAGATGACTATAAAAGAAAGACTTCTCTCACAATAGAGGGAGATGAATTTCACCATATCGTCAACGTTTCACGGCACCGCGTAGGGGATGAAATACTTTTAAATAATGGTATGGGGCAACTGGCTCATTGCGAAATAACTTTTATTAGCAAGAAAAACATCACTGTATCGATAAATAAGATAGATACTTACACTAAAAGTGATCCAGAGATAGCAGTGTCTTTTTCACTTTTAAAGAATAAAAATGACCAGTTGATTGTTGAAAAGCTTACAGAAATAGGGGTAAGCCAATTCTATCCTATGGAAACAAGGTATAGTGTCAGAAGAATAAACGGTTATAAGAGCAAAGAATCTGATCCGAGCAATGAAAAGATGATTAAGACAGCAATTACAGCTATTAAACAGTGTGATAATGCTTTTTTGCCAAAGATTCATAGCATTAATAATATTGCAAATGTTATAAAGAGTGTGAAGTCTCATGGTTTTGAGCCTATTATTGCATCTGAAATAGAGCAAAATATCAGCTTGGAAGACCTTTATACAAGTATTTATCCAAAGCCTGTCTGTATATTTATAGGTCCTGAGGGAGGCTTTCATCCAGATGAATTTGAGCTTTTTCAGCAGGAAAACGTGAGGTGTTTCTCTCTTGGTAATCATATTTTAAGAGCTGAGACAGCAGCAATCTCATCTGCTGCTGTTATCGCCTCTTATAATTATAAACATAATAAAAGGTATTATTGATGGAGCAGTTTAAAAGGACTGCCTTGCTCGTTGGTGATGATGGAATCAAAAAGTTGCAAAACACAAAAGTAGCTGTTATAGGCTTAGGTGGTGTCGGTTCTTACGCAGTTGAGGCATTAGTAAGGGCAGGGGTCGGTTCATTTTTGATCATTGACTTTGATAGAGTTAGTGAAAGCAATATCAATAGGCAGTTAATAGCTTTACATAGCACCATAGGCAGATTAAAAACAGATTTGATAAAAGAAAGAATGCTCGATATTAATCCAAATGTACATGTTGAAGTCCTGAGCGAGTTTTTTGCAAAAGATAATCGGCTTGATTATCTTAGCAAAGTAGATTTTATTGTTGATGCAATTGATAGTATTGGACCCAAAATGGGAATGATAAAAGACATGGTAAAGATCGATGTGCCTTTTATTTCTGTTTTGGGTGCTGGTAATCGTTTAGATCCGACAAAAATAAAGATTGACTCTATTTGGAACAGCAAACATTGCCCATTAGCAAAGAGATTAAAAAAACTCTTGAGGAGAAATGGGGTAAACAAAGAGTTTCCCGTAGTTTTTTCATTAGAAAAACCAATCGCAATCGAACTGGATGATGACGAGGCTATTAACGAAAAAGAATCTGATTTTATACCAAAAACAACTGTCGGATCAATATCTTATATGCCTGCAATTATGGGCATGATGGCGGCTTCTTGGCTTATTAGGGAGATTGTGCAAAACAAATAAGACTAATTTCTTTTGAGATTTTTAATACTTGAGCCCTTTTTTATTTCTACTTCGACACTATCTGCTTTTGCTTTTTCTAATAAAGTATCTGTGCTGTCAATATCCACTATTTCAGGTTCAACAAACACAGAATCTATCTTTATTGGTAAACTATCTCGCGTAGAATCAACTATCGTAGCGATATTAAAAGAGTCAACTTTGGTTTCCTTATCAAGGCTATCTTTTTTTGGTTTTTTAATGCGAGGTGGATCAGGTGGAGCTTGATATTCATTGGGGTAATTCCATTCTCTTATCCAATTTAGTGTTCTATCGTAAGCATTGCCAGCATTCCAAAGGATATATCCTTTGCATCCAGCATCAACAGTAGCTCTTAACTGATCAAACATATATTGTTTATCATAAAATACTTTCCAGTTAAAAGCCTGTAAATAAGGAATAACAAGGCAATTTGGATCACTTTTTTTGATTGCTAATTCTAAGCCTTCTTTTACTATGGAATAAGGCTTATTATATATATCATCGAGTCTATTATTGAAGTCTCTATTAAAGTGTGATGAGTAAATCATTGGATGGAATTGTGACAAATAAGGCGTCATCATTGCTATGTCTTGACCTGTATTGCGTATATCTATGTTACGCTGCCATGCTACGATAGCGAATACATCAGCCGTTAAACGAACTTCATTGAACTTGCAAAC
>JAJBBH010000068.1 GCA_020532185.1 Candidatus Cloacimonadota bacterium
ATATTTATTGACATATGGATACAGCGCAGCATAACCTGTAAGTGCAGCATTTAGTGTCACTCTCTGCATTGGATCAGATGTTGAAGATATAACAATCTGGTCACCACTAATCACAGGTAATGTTTTTAAAACAGGATTATATCCATTTGCGTCATCAACAAGTGTAAAACTATCCTTATACACTTCTAAGTCATATGAGGTATTATTACCTTTTTCTTTGAGTAAAAGGCTCAGATATTGACCAGTTCTTGTATTGTGCACTATTACTTCTGTATAGTCATTTGAATAATCGTTATTGTCATCTGCGAGAATTGTAGCCCAGATTTCTTCACCAACAGGCAAGTTTATAATACCTGTAATATTATTCTTATCTTCCGAAGAAGTTACTGATATGCCGCTAATATTTGATACAATGCCAGGAGTTGATTGAGATGGACCTGTCAGAATTGGTTGATAAATAACCGCTGGCAAGCTTGCAAGCTCATTATCATCAAATATAGATGGGTCAATATTGCCCAAATCAGATCTTGTTCCCCAGAAGTTATTGGTTGCATCTGGTACGTATGATGTGGCAAGAGGAAGTTTGAGATTCATTCCATGATTATCAAGCTCAGGAAAGGTTGCTCCCCATACCTCTTCCAAACCATCGATTGTATTATCA
This sequence comes from Candidatus Cloacimonadota bacterium, assembly GCA_020532185.1. GTDB lineage: Bacteria > Cloacimonadota > Cloacimonadia > Cloacimonadales > WRIO01 > JAGOCT01. The sequence goes on from JAJBBH010000068.1 coordinate 662, forward strand.
TAGAGGTTATTATTGTTCATATAGCGTGGTGAACCATAAATAGCCCATTTACCACCATTTGACGCAATAATATTATTGTTTATTTTAAGAGCATCAGAAGTGGCATTTGCAGGTGTATTTGTATAAATTGCAGAGCCTACAGAGATTGGGCTATATCCTTCATCTCCTTCTGCTATTGTTGAAATATAGTTGAAAGTAATTGTATTATTATCAACTTCTAATTTACCAAGTGCATTATGGAAAATAGCTGCACCACGTGCCTCTGCATGATTAATATGATTATTCGATATGACATTTGACTTTACTGTTACTTTACTTGCAGCGACGCTTTCAAGATAGATAGCAGCTCCGTCTTTATATCCTTGATGTCCTGTAATAATATTACCCTCAATCACTGAGTTTGCATCATTTGCCTTCACATACAATGCCACACCGGTTCCAGGTGCTACTATACCAGGTATAAAACCGCCAGTACCTCTACGTACATAGTCATTAAGTATTTGATTATCTTTGATTGTAAGATTTGTGCTTTCAATTCTGATTGCATCATTTCTGTATTGATTGTTTTCAATAGTATTGCCAATAATTTCTAAAGCCCCTGTTGTCTTTGTTACTGCCAAGATATTTTGAGCTGTATTGATTTCATCAGCTGTGCTACCGCCTATAATATTGCTGTTAAATTCTGTCATTGTGTTTGATCTGATAAGCTCGGTAGTTCCTCCAGATTTAATGCCTGTTATTGTATTACTGTTAATAATAGACCCATTGAGAATCGCATAGTTAACAGCATGATTATTGCCTAAAACTCCCCCTTTAAGAGTGTTTTGAGTTACAACACCTGCAGGGTCTGCTTTAACATAATTGATAACGTTTTCGATAGTATTGTTGTGAATCAACAGACCATTTTCAATACCAGGACCTTTTATGTTTTTGATTTCATTGTTAATAACTTCTGCACCAATCTCTGCTTTAATTGCAAAGTTGCCAGTTTCGATATTAGAAAGACTGCCTATAATCTTGTTATTCTTAATAGTTTTACCATTTTGAATAGCAAAACCCATAGGATAGTAGATTTTATTTTCCTCTACCACAGCGTCTTGATTTGCTGAAGCATTGATAGCAAAACTATTTGCTGCTGTAAAGCCAGTATTTGACGCAGTTGCAAGGTTGATTATCTCATTTTTAAAGATATTCTTACCACCATTAATAGCAAAACCAGCAACGTTTGTTAGTGTGTTATTTGCCACTTTCGCTGTTGGGCTGGCAGTAATAGCATCTTTTATCACATGCTCAGCCACAACAGGGTCGCTATTTGTAATAGTATTATTTGAAATATTAATACCATTTTTGATAGCAAAGCCTGCATTATCATTAATTGTATTATTTATCACTGTCGCGTCAAGATCTGCTTCGATAGCTCCATTACCTTTGTTTTCCTTAATTGTATTATTTGCGATATATTTACCTTTAAATATTGCATTAGCAAAGTTGTCTTGAATTGTGTTCTCAACTACTGTTGCTCCTGCTGCTGCTTTAATTGCATAGTTAGCTGCTAAAGAGCCAATATCATTTATTGTATTACCATAAATATATGCAGCACCGTCAGTTGCAACAGTATTTATGTCTATTCCATTGCCTGTTAAGTTTTTGATTGTTGAATTCTTAACAATGAGGTTTTTATCGTTAGATTGAATAGCAGAACCGACGAATTTATCTGTGCCGATTATACCGTCAATAGTAACATCATCAAAGCTATGACCGCCTTTGACGACGAATTTGTTAGGTGTGTTGTTTTCTTTAAAGTCCTCGAATGAAACACCCTTAAAGTATGATTTTGAGTCCAAACCAAGATCAATACCAGTTTCATTATTGGCAAATGTTACATTGTCAAAGTAGATATCTACCTTTCCTGTTCCAGCAGGGGCTGTTAAGAAGATAGGTGTTTTAGCGTTTTCAATTGTAACATATTGTAACAAGCTACCTGATAAATAGCTACCATCTTCGTAGACAAGAAGAGGTGAATGATTTACGTTAGCATGCTTTAATTCAATTCCTTGCCAAAGCCCTTCTGCACCGTATTTGGTAAATGTAATTCCATTAGTGTTGGTACCCTTTGCTACTATGTCGCCACCAATTACAAGTTTTGTGTTTTCAGCAAACTGCAATGTTACACCACCTTGAATTGTAAGAACAGTATTTTCAGCAGTTGCAGGTGAATTTCTAAACTGATATGGTGAATTAGCTTCTGTAAGTGTTCTATTTGATGGGATTGTTGAACTAATCCAATAGTCAGTATTTGCTACAGTTTGGAAGGTCCAGCCTGCCATTGTGCCTAAATTCGCTGGAGCAGTTTCTACACCTGCTTGTACAGCTACCACTTTCCAATAATAAGTTTTGTTAAATTCCAAGTCAACTTTTGGATAGTAATATGTATTTTGTGTAATTCCAGTTTCAATAGGTGGTGTCAGTGATGGATATTCTGAAATTACGATTTTGTAATGGAATGAATCGTCAATACCACGTTGGTTTGTTGCTGAAGACCATTGGAATCTTGGATAAATATCAGCATCGAGGGTAAAATTACTTGGTGCCTGCATGTTAAAATCGACCAAAGTATAGTTATTAACTGTTACATTCACAGGAATATCAAAATCTTCTCCATCAAGTTTAACAATAGAAATGCTATTTGCACCAAATCCTGTTTCAATAGTATTAGTCGCTATATCTGTGCCGATACCAGGATTTATGGTAACAGTCGATCTACCCATATTTAAGACAAATCCGACTGGGTCTACTACTGATTTGACACGTATAAGATTTATAGCGGTTACTGTAAATGACTGATTTGGCAATATGCTTGTGGGATTTACTGTTGCTGAAATAGCATTAATTCCAGGGGTATTGCCAAGCCAGATAAAGTCTTTTGTCTTGTCTGATTGATTAGCTGGATAAATCGATATACGATCAGCCAATCCTACTCGTGTTATTGAATTTATCTCTGCTTTTGTTAAAGCAAGACGATAGTCATTAGTCGCTTTAAAAGCGTAGCGAATTAATTCTTGATTATTATTCTTATTTTTGATAATAACTTTTATTGTGTTATTATTATCAGCAAGTGCGGCAGATGCAAATTTGATATATATATTGTCTGCATCTACGTCATAAAGGAATTCATCAGCACTATAATCAGAGTTTGTATATGATGTGATAGCATTTACAGGCACATAAGATGATGTCGGAGTAGTGAGCTTCAACTCGTTTCCATATTGGAGTTTTAAACTGAGTATTTCATTGTCAGTGATGTCAATAGAAGGGAAAGATGTTGGAGTGCCATCATATCTTTTTGCTGTGATACTTACTGTTAAAGTTGATTGGTAACTTTCAGGAGCTGCATTCTTATATTTTATTGTTCCAGTCTGTGGTGTTTGGTTTAAAATAGTTGATGAATAAGTAAAGCCAACGTTTGCAACTTTATCCCTTAAGTCTTCAAACTCATCAGTTACAGCTTCGTATGTTATAACATCACCAAAGGCTATTAAAGTATAAGGTGCTAACTCGGTTCCTGAAACTTTGTAAGTCTCAGAAATTACGTTTAGTGCTTTTGTAGTAAAGGCTTCTTTATTAGCCCATGCACCGTCTCCTTTTTTCACTCGCCAATAGTATTTCTGATTGTATTTAAGAGGTGTGTCAATTTTGATGTAAGTATCTGATGTGTTTTTAATTATAGGGTTTGTATAATCAGCATTCACTGACAATTGAACGGTATAATCATCTGGACCTACTATTTCTGCCCATCTAAGATGTGGTGCTACAGACATTTTGGGTGTTGTGAACATTCCGATTTCTGATGGATTGCCATATTCTGTACTGCTCGAATTATAGGCTTGAACCTGCCAATAATAAGTAGTATTATAATCCAAAAACTCATCATCTCCGATATCGTAATTAATTGCATTTATGTTCTCAAATTTTACAGGGTTAGTCATTGTTGGTGACTTGCTAATTGCCACAGTATATACATGTGGTGTTGGGTTTAAATCCGTTGTCCATGATAGTGTAGGTGTTACAGTATCAGTTGTACCTAATGCTGCAACGGTTGGACTTGTAAGCGTAACTTGAGCCCAAGCTAATGTGGCTGTTAGCAAAATAAGTCCAAAAATCAGTAGATGTTTACTTGATTTCATAATGTCCTCCTTTTAAATGTATTGTTGTTTTGATTAGCATTGCTAATTCCTATTGATTCTATAATTCATCGAGTTTGCACTCGAGTTAATTTTCTTCACTCTATATTATGAAGCATTTTATAAATCACATTCAAAAAAATAGCTTCTCTATTAGAAATCGACCTTATCTTGAAAAAGTTAAGAAATAATTCATTATTTTTAACTCTTTTTTGTCTATTCATCTAAAAAGAACTTTATTTAGCCATTTTAGCTCATTTTTACCTATACTTTATTTTATTAGATAATGTAAATGGATGACACGCTGAATTTATCTCAAGTCTGAAAACTCAATCCAAATCTTATTTCTTTCTAAAAAAACACACTATTAACAATATTATAAGACAATTCAATTAAATAACAAATTGATTTCATACAAATAAATGAATTATATTTATTTATAGTAAAAAAACCATTTTCAAACTCTTGATTATTAAGCTTTTAAACGCATATTTAACATGAATCCAGATGTTTTTTCAAAAATACAAAAAGCATACTTTTTTTAAATCTATATAAAAAATGACATATTATAAATGTATCGCTCTCGATTTATTTCATATACATGCAAAAATAACAAATTCCTCTCAAAACTCAGATTAGAAGCCTCAAACAAGCCTCCAAGTATCCCTTTACTCTCCCCTTCATTCTCCAAGATAGCAGGGGGAATCTTGGGGTCATGTATATGGTATCAAGTCAGTTTTCTTACATATTGTTGACATATAAGAATTATATCTATTTATTCACATCTTATGGATACCTGCTACATTCCTCTTATAAGGTGTCTAAAGGTAGTAGGAGTGTAGTAGGAGTGGATAAGAGATCTTCCGAGATACTTTCGGGCATTTTCATGGTTAAAAGTTTATATTTCAATTGCATTTATTGTATTGCAGAAATCTAATTTAGATTAATCATATAACTATGCTAAAAGAAAAAGAATTATAAGAGGCTTTTTTTTGGTGATATACGAGCATTGTATAGTAAATTAATTTTGATAAAGCATTGATTTATGATTTTATGGTTTTGATTTTAAATAGTCTTGTTCAACATTGCTATTAATTATTTTAAAAAGTCTTACATAATATTTACAAATTATATTAAAAATCTTGATAAGAGGCTTAAAGTATGTTTTTATTAAAAAAATAAAGTAATAAATTATGTTTATATTTTTGGCATTTATATAGCTATTTTATCAGATGGTCAAATTCCTCAAGTATTTCTGCCAACTTTTTTAAAAGTAGTAAAGAGATATTTTTCTTATATCAATTCGATTAAAATAGATTTGGATGTAAATGAGTGTTTATGGCTGTATTGATACAGTGGTAGGGCTAATTTAGCTGCTGTTATATTATCCTCTCGCGTCTAAAAGACAAATACTCATTATCGCCAATAATCAGATGGTCAATTAAGCTAACTTCAATATACTTAAGTACTTCTTGAATCTTTTGTGTAATCGATATATCTTCATTTGATGGTTTTAGTCTTCCAGATGGATGATTATGGGCAATGAGAATTTGTGAGGCACCGACTTTGAGGCATTTTTCAATAATTTTTCTTATATAGACACGTGATTCATTTATAGAGCCAGTAAAGAGCAATTCCACATCTAAAACAGCATTTGCCGTATTCAAATAGACGATATGAAACTCTTCATGGTTTTTGTATTTTAAGTTTGCTGTCAGATATTCAGCAGCATCGTCGGGAGAGAATATATATGATTTTCTATTTTTTATTTTCTTTTCAAATTGATAGATAAAAGCCTCACGAACTGCGATTATCAGTGTGGCAGCAGTTTCGCTCAACTTTGCAGCAATAAGGTCTTTATGGCTTGCATAAAAGAATCGATGTATATCCCCATCAAAGTATTCCAATACCTTTTTTGCTTTTTCTTTTGTATCAATTCTTGGATATGTAAACTGTAATAAAAGCTCTATAACCTCATGTTCACTAAAATTCTTTAATCCATTTTCCAACATTCTTTCGCGTAAACGTTTTCTATGCCCTTCATAATGCTTTTTTTCTTCATTATCATGCGTCATTTTTGCCTCTTTAAAAATTCTTTATACCACTATTTTATTAAAAAGATAATATGTCAAGAGAAATCATTTGACAAAATGACCGCAGAATCTAATTGTCAAAATAAAATAATATATTGAATGGAGTATTGATATGTTTGATTCACGGAAATATTTCGCAGATAGAAATAAACCAATAGAACATGACTATCAAAAGAACCTCGACCGAGTTCAGAGCATTTTGACTGAAATTGTAGATGAACAAGATAATTCTTTTAATCAGTATTTTTGCAATTTGGCTCAATGGATTTTGTTGATAGCAGAATATGAGAACGATTTTTCTTATGATTATTTGCTCAAGCATAGCTTTGAAGAACTAAAAGCATTTAATGAAAGCTTATTTGCAGAGATCAAGCCAGATAACTATGTAAACTCATTTCTTAATCCTGACCACGCTGTAAATGTTTTTGGCGAGCAAATTGGTCAGTTATTATGCGTTTTTTATTCAAGTTTTCGAGCAATTATTCCATATGCAACTACGCATATAATATTTAAAATCAATAGAATAGTAAATCAATTTATACAATTATATGACACATATAAAAGTAAAGGTGCTGATTATCAAGAATTAAAAAAGATTATCGACTATCCATTTTGGGCAGAGGCATATGAAACTCGAACTCTACATTACGAAATGGGTTATAATCCTGAGTTTGCATACTATTTAAGCTTTTTGGAAAACGTGGATCTCAATGATTTGCGTTATTTATACTACTTTGGGATACCAATCACTGAAGATAGAATAAAAATGGCAGAGTTTGTAAAATCACTACCTCAAGAAAAAATAGACAGAGTAATGAAGCAAACAGCAATTGCCTATGTTGAAGGCTTTAAAGAAGGCAATAAAGATTATACCAAGAGAAAAAATGTGGCAATTATTCCAATGCTTGGTATGGAAAGATTTACGCTTTCGCTGGTCAAAGAATTACGGACATATGGCTTCAAACCACATATCATGCATATAAACCCAAAAAATATAAATAAGCAATATACTTATGACCACCGATTTGATAATGCGTTGATTGTCGATGAAGAATATATCAAACACAGCCTAATTGAGTCCGAGAGAGCAATCAATGACTATGCTCATATCCTTTCCCAAAATTCTGGCACAATTTA
>JAJBBH010000072.1 GCA_020532185.1 Candidatus Cloacimonadota bacterium
AAAGCTACCTGACATTGAACACCTCTTTTATTCTTTAATTAATGCCATTCTATGATACCCTATATTATTGTCAAGTAATATTTTAACTATATTTATTGTCTGCTTTCTAATTCAAAGCTCTCTATATAGGGCTTACAAAATGGTGTTTTTCGAAAACTATTTTCACCTAAATCAGCAGATGCCTACTACAAGCGGGTTTAGAGATGATTTTTTTTCTTACAAACAACAATTCTTAGTTAGCTCAACTCGATTACATTTCAAATCTTAGTTCTCGTATTCTTCGAGTCTGTAAACCTGAATTATGCATTAATCAATACCCACTAAAATTAAGGTACAAAAAAACGGTATTGGATGACCCAATACCGTTTACAAATATCATTGTTTATTTTTCAAAGAGGGATGCGATTCCCATGCCGCCACCAATACAGAGGGCAGCAAGTCCTTTTTTCTTGTTTACTTTTTTCATTTCATGAAGGAGAGAAACGATTATTCTTGCACCACTTGCGCCAATTGGGTGTCCAAGTGCAATTGCTCCACCATTAACATTTATAATTGCAGGGTCAATTTTGCCAACTTCTTTTTCCAAGCCCTTCATTACTGATAATGATTGTGATGCGAAAGCTTCATTTAACTCAGCAAGCTCAATATCTTCGATCTTCCAGTTTGCTTTGTTTAATGCTTTTTTGATTGCAGGGACAGGACCATATCCCATGATTGAAGGGTCCACGCCTGCTGATGCTGAATTTACATAGTAAGCTAAGATATCAAGATTCAACTCTTTTGCTTTTTCTTCGCTCATTAATAGAATAATTGCTGCACCATCATTGATGCCAGAAGCATTAGCTGCAGTCACTGTTCCATCTTTTTTGAATGCTGGTCTAACTTTTGCGAGGCTTTCAACAGTGACGCCTTTTCTTGGAAATTCATCTTGATCGATTATTATTGGGTCGCCTTTTCTTTGAGGGATAACAATAGGAACTATTTCATCTTTAAATCTACCATCTGCCATAGCTTTTTCTGTTTTATTTTGGCTTTGTGCAGCAAAGGCATCTTGCTCTTCTTTACTTATGTTAAATTGTTCTGCAAGGTTTTCAGCTGTGATACCCATATGATAGTTGTTAAAAATATCACTAAGTCCGTCCTTTATCATTGAGTCTATGACAGTTTTATCACCCATTTTAGCGCCCCATCTTTCATCAGGTAGAAGGTAAGGGCTTTGTGACATATTTTCAATACCGCCAGCTAAAATGATATCTGCTTCTTCATTAGCTATCATCATAGCTGCCAATGTTACTGCTTTCATACCAGATCCGCAAACTTTGTTGACTGTATAAGCTGGTGTGGTTGCAGGGATACCTGAATGAATGCTTACTTGGCGTGCAACATTTTGTCCTAGTCCAGCACCCAAAATATTGCCAATAATAAATTCATCGATTTGTTCAGGTTTCACTTTTGTTTCTTCAAAAATACTCTTTACAACGTTTACTCCTAAGTCAACAGCAGAAACATCTTTGAATACTCCACCAAAGCTGCCTATTGCAGTCCTTTTTGCTGATACAACTACTACTTTTCGCATAATCTACTCCTTTATTTGTTATATTTTTGATAAATACTCTTCAAGTCTTCAATACTAAATGAATATGATTTATTACAGAAATGGCATTCTGCATTGATTGTCTCATTATCTTCTATCAGTTGGGCAATTTCATCTTTACCCAACAAAGATAAGCCTTTACTAAACCTCTCTCTTGAACAATTACATTCGTATTTAACACCGTGATTTTCTGTTATTTCTGTTAAAAAACCCTTTAAAACAAAATTATTGATAAGCTCTTCAATCGAATAATCCATGTCTAATAAATCAGAGAAATTTGGTAGTTTCTTGATATTATCTTCAAGTTTATCGATTATATGCTCGGGAGTGTTTGGCATCAATTGTACCAAAAACCCGCCTGCTTGTTTTACTGTGGCGTCGTCATTCATTAATACTCCAAGCTGAATAGCGGTGGGAATTTGCTCGGACTGGGAATAATAATAAGCAATATCTTCAGCAATTTCGCCACTGATAATGTTTGTTTGCCCAATATATGGCTTGGAGTCGCCGATTGAACGAATAATGTTTAGTACGCCTTTTCCGACAGCGTCTGATGCTTTAAATACCTTTGTTTTGTCTAAATCAATTTCATAACTTGGATTATTGGTATAACCTTTAATTGTATTGTCACCTGTGGCAGTAACCAAAAAATCACCAGCAGGTCCATCACCAGCAAACTTAATAGTAAGCAAGTCATTTTTGTTTTTTAAATCTTTACTCATCAACAAACCCGCAATGAGAGTTCTGCCGAGAATAATTGAATTAGTGTATGATAATTTATGAATCTTAATTGCCTCATTTACCACTTCATTAGCTCTTACAGCAAAGAAGCGAATGCATTTATCTTTTGTAATTCCTCTGATCAAATAATCTTTCACATAAACCTCAATGTCTAAAGTGTCTTGTTCCAGTTAAAACCATAGCTACTTCAGCTTGATTGCAGCAATCGATTACATCTTGGTCGGCGACGGACCCCCCTGGCTGAATTACTGCTCTTATTCCTTTTTTTGCTAATAATTCTAATGAGTCAGTTTTTGGGAAGAAGCCATCAGAGGCACAAACGGCATCTTGCAGATCAAATCCCATTTCTTCAGCTCGATCTAAGGCTATTTTCATGGCATCTACTCTTGATGTTTGTCCAATTCCTAAACCTATCGTCTGTGTGCCTTTTGCTAAGCATATAGCATTAGATTTAGCTTTTGCAACCACTTTCCACGCAAATAGTAGGCTCCTCAAGTTCTCTTCGCTTGGGATCTCATTTGTTACATAGCTCCATTTTTCATTATTAATGTCAACATTATCGATTTCTTGGCACAGATACCCGTTGAGACAGCTCACAACGTTTCGATGAGATTTTAGCTTATACAGCTCTTCCTTTTTGTAAATAACTATTCTTCTATCTTTTTTCTTTTTTAAAAAATCTAAAACATCATTATCTAATGCTGGAGCGATTATTATCTCTGTAAACACTTTGTTAATGGCTTTTGCGCATTCCAAGTCAAGCGTGTCATTGACGATTACAATACCGCCAAAAGGAGAAATAGTATCTGTAGCAAAAGCTTTTTCATAAGCCTCTAAAAGAGTATCTGCGGTTGCCACACCAGATGGATTAGTATGCTTAATAATTGCTACAGCCTTTTCATCAAAATTAATGATGAGTTTAAGTGCTGAGTCAATATCCAAATAGTTATTGTATGAAGGTTGTTTTCCATGCACGACCTCAATGATATTGTCGTATTGGCTCTCATAAAAGCCAGCATTCTGATGGGGGTTTTCGCCATATCTGAGTCTCAGCTTTATAGGCTTGCCAATAGTTAAAATATTCTCATTTTTATGTTTATATTCTTTTCTAAAAGTATCTGCAATAAGGCTGTCATAGGCAGCTGTATGCGAAAAAGCTTTGTGTGCCAAATACTCCCGTGTCTCTATTGTTGTGCATTGGTTCTTTTTTAACTCGTCAATGATCAAAGTATAGTCATTAGGGTCTGTCAGGATATTCACAAATTGATAATTTTTGGCAGCTGCACGGATTAATGAAGGTCCGCCAATGTCGATATTTTCTATTTTTTCATTCCAATCTGACATTGGATTATTAATGGTTTTTTCAAACGGGTACAGGTTTACAGCAACTAAATCAAAGAAAGCAATATCATTTTCTTTTGCTTGCTTTACGTGATCTTCATTTGTTGGTATTGCTAATATCCCTCCGAATATCTTTGGGTGCAGAGTCTTTACTCGTCCATTCATGATTTCAGGAAACTCAGTCACCGATGATACTGCTTTTGCTGGAATTTTTGCCTTTTTTAATGCGTCCAGTGTCCCACCTGTTGAGATAATCTCGTATCCAAGACTGACAAGCTCTTTTGCAAATTCTGCAAGGTTACTTTTGTCTGACAGGCTTATTAAAGCTCTTTTCATTTTCATCTCCATTTATTGTTTATTATTATTTTCACATTCAATTTTTTCTTTAATGAGATCGACCAATTCTTGGCTCTGGCTCTCATTTAAAGGTATGTCTTCTTCTATAAATAATTCTTTTTGCTCTTCAATAATTATTTTGATAGTCTTTTGTACAATCACTTGTTTTTTATTCTTACTTTTTGTCTTTGAGGATAATAATAATACGCCACTTAAGGTTATAATCCAATTGGCATATATCCAAAAGAGGAAGATTGGGAACGCGGCTATAACACCGTATAGCACGTGTATTCGTGTCATATTATTGATATACCAGTCAAATCCATTTTTGAGAATGAACCAAATAATTGCGATAATTATGGATACTTTTGCGATATCTTTAATATTCATTCGTTTAGAAGGTATTAAAAAGTATAAAAGAAAAGTAAGTATAAACCAAACGATCATTGGTAAAAACATTACAATTATTTTTCTTAATAGAGTTTGTTTAAAAATTACATTTATGATTGATATAGAGGATATTGAAAATAGGAATATTGTGATTAAAAAACCAAATACAATTGTCCCAAAGAACTTCAAAAGAATTTCTATCGTCTTGGTCTTTTTAACTGTTTTAAACCCAAGAATCTTGTCAAAGGCACATGTAATCGAATAAAACAGTGAGTATGATGTGAACATAACCATAATCACATTAAAGATATTCATTGGTATAGTCTTAGATAATAGCACACTGGCTTGTTTGTATATTATATCAGCAGACTCTGGAAGGAAAATTGAGATCAATTGTTTTTGTAGTAATTGATGAATATTTAATGAAGGGATTGACGGTAATAAAAAAACTATAAAAAGCAAAAAGGGTACAAACCCCAAAACGGTTACGAAAGTTAGATTAGAAGCCTCTTTCATTATTTTTTCATCATTAAATCTTTTAATAAAGAGATATACTTTTTTACTAATATTCTTTAAATCATTTTTTATGGTTCGTCCTTCGTATTCCACCTTTCCTCCTCTTACTTACTCATAGCGTAATGCTTCTACGGGGTCAAGGTTGCTTGCTTTTATTGATGGGAAAATTCCAAATATTAATCCCACACCAACAGACACAATTAAGGCAATGTAAATCATTGTTATATCAACAACTGTATTCGTATTGAGAAATGCTCCCACATGCTTTACGATCGATACGCCCGTTAATACCCCAATTATTCCTCCAACGAATGTTATCATGATTGATTGTATCAAAAACTGTAAAAATATGTCAAATCTACGTGCACCAACTGCCAGCCGTATTCCTATCTCTCTGGTTCTTTCTTGTACGCTGGCAAGCATGATGTTCATGATCACAATTCCTCCAACAATAAGGGAAATACTACTGATGAAAAAGAAAATTATCTTGAACATCATAGAGCTTTGTTTCATTTTCTCTGCCTCTTCTTGAGCGGACACAACATTAAAAATGTCATAGCCACGCCTAAGATTTAGCACAATATCTTCTAACTTATTCTTAAGTGCCACAGCGTCTTCTGCTGATTTCGCTCTAATGGTTATTTCATCGATTGCATCGCGTTGACCAAACTTATTAATCATTGTACTAATGGGCATAATAGATGTACGATTCATATATTCGAAGGGGTTACCAGAAAAGAGATTACTACCACTATTTTCAAGAAAACGGTATTTCATTACTCCTATAACCTGGAGTTGCTGTCCTCTAACAGTTACTGTCTTGCCAATGGGGTTTTTAGAGCCAAAGAGTTCTTCTTTTATTGTATTGCCTAAAACTATTACATTGCTGCTTTCTGTGATGTCAAAATTCTTTATAAATCTACCTCTATCAGCAGTCCATTCTTCAACTAATTCATAGTCTGGAAATGCGCCAATCGTTCTTGAAAAGGTCGTATTCTCACCATATTTAAAATTAGAACGTAAATAGATATTTGCATTAAAGACTTCCGCTTCTGGCACAAGGCTTTTTATCAATAAGATTTCTTTATAGCTAAAATAATTAGGCAAGTTGAGCGGATTCTTTGACTCCCAATTATTAGAGATAGTAATCTTTGCTAATCCACCTCTTTCTGTCATCCATTTCATTGTCTGCTCGTTCATACCATTCACCAATGACAGGATAACAATAATGGACATAGTCCCCAATACTATACCAACTATTGTAACTAAGCTTCTGAGTTTCCTTGTCCAGAAGTCTTGAAAACCGATTTGTATACTTTCAGTTAGTGATATCGCCATCAACAACCTCGCCATCTTTAATCATAATGATACGGTCAGCAATTTTGGCAATATTCTTGTCGTGAGTTACCATAATGATCGTGTTTTTCTCTTGATGTAATTCTTTAAATATGCTTAGAATATCGTTACCTGACTGTGAATCAAGATTACCCGTCGGTTCATCTGCCAAGATAATTGCTGGGTTATTTACTACTGCACGTGCAATGGCGACTCTCTGTCTTTGTCCTCCAGAGAGCTCAGAAGGCTTATGGTGCAGCCTATCTCCCAAGCCAAGACGTGTCAATAAATCAGTTGCTATCTCATTTCTTAATGAGGCTCTTCTCCCTGCATACATGAGCGGCAACTCGACATTCTTTAAAATGTTTAAATGTGGCAAAAGATTAAAGGTTTGAAAAACAAATCCTATTTTAATGTTTCGTATCCATGCAAGTTTATTCTTCGAAAAACTACTTACTTCTTCTCCATCGAGGAATTACTTACCATCAGAGGGGCTATCAAGACACCCTAATATATGCATCAATGTTGATTTACCAGACCCTGATGGACCCATGATTGAGACAAATTCCCCTGGTGCTATAGTGACATTTGCAGATCTTAATGCATGCACATCCACAGCGCCCATATTATATACTTTTTTTATCTCTTCTGTTTTAATTACATAATCCATATTTTCTCCTATGCCTCAGTCTTTTTTCTCGAAATTAAACTTGCGATGTTTTAATACTCTTTTTATCTTTTTCCTCTGTGCCCCTATTAATTTAACATTTTTATCATAATACATATTATCTGCTTCATACAGAAATTGTAAATCGCCTGAAGAATCAGGGTTTTGCCCACGCTCCAGGTACTCTTCAGCTCTTAGAGATCTTGCTTCTTCATGGTCTGGAAAGTCATTTATTATTCTATTTAATATTTCAAGTGCCTGATCATTTTTGCCTATAGCCTTTGCTGCTTCATAGTATCGTGTACCAAAAATATCAAGTGAAAAACCTCTTTGATCCATTTTAGAAAACTCAATATATGCTGCCAAATAATTGTTCTTTTTTAAAAAACACCACCCTTTTATATACATAATACCAGGTGACTCAAAATTTAAGCTTTCTGCTATTTCAAGGTATTTTTTAAATGCTTTATTATCTTTTTTAATAAACAAATGTGTCAAAAGAGAGACATAAATCTCCTCTTTCCTATACTTATTATCTGCCATTTGCTTTAAGCATTCAAACTCTTTTTCTGTATTATCTGTCATTCGATATGCATATGTTTTATTGAAGAGAATCTCTGGAACATATGATT
>JAJBBH010000044.1 GCA_020532185.1 Candidatus Cloacimonadota bacterium
GTCGTATGTCGTCCATGTCGAAGGTATCGTGCCGCTCTCAAATCCTTCTGGGAATTGAGACCATAGAGTACTTGTAATGAATAAACACAATAATACGAGTATTATGTTCATTGATTTTAATTTGAGTTTAAAACTCATAATGTCAGCCTCCATTATTTTAATTATGCAAATTATTGGCTATTTTGGAGGCTACTTTGTCAAGAGAATAATCATAATAATATAATCTTTTTTGTGAAAAAATACTGCCCATAAATGCAAAGTAATTTAAATAAAATACTTATAATTTTAGATAATTTGCAAAATATTAAGAATTCTCTTCAATAATAGCAGACATTTTTTATGCATTTTTAGAATAATAATATAAATTTTTGATTGAAAATGGCAAAAATATAATTTTTATTCACTTTCAATAGAGGAATATCTATTATTTTGAAAAAACCGTAAATACAAACTTTTAACTTGTGCAATCAAATCAAGTATCTATCTGTCATAGATGTAATTAAGCTAAACAACTAAGAATGTTTAATTGTATATTCTAAAAGCTTATAGTTTAAAAATTAGCTATTAAAAAACCGATATCCATCAAACAGCGGATCAATAATCAAGATTTCTCCGCCAAGATATGCAGCTATCTCCTTAACTGACACATTATCAAGTGTAATACCCTCATAATTAAAGAAGTCTTCAGAAAAGGCATAAAGAGAGTTTGCATCAGGCTTAATATTCTTTTTCACATCTTGCCAAGTCAGAAGACCAACGACAGTTACACTATGCCCAAAAAAGTCATTTTTAATAATATTGAGCTGATAATACTTATCAGTCTTTTTTTCTAAGTCTTTTATTATTGGGTTTAGGGCATGTTGACCAAGCATTCCAGTAACAAAGTGTAATTCTTTTTTTATAGATTTGAAGAGTTTGAGAAAGTCTTTTTTATTGTTTTGATAATTATCCCAAGTTTTTCTGATCATACCAATCCCATTTTCAATCTGCTCATAATCGTTATAGTAATCAGAATCAGGTATTTCTTTTTCAGCAGTGATAAATATTTCATCGGAGCAATAAAGCCTGTCATAGCCTGCATTACGGAATCTTTGTGAGGTTTTTATAATCTCTTCACATTGTTTTTTATCAAAGCTTTTAATAGAGGCGAGATTTTGTCGGTACTTGGTCAAGCCCACAGGTACCAAGCCAATAGAGGCGATATTGTAATCATCACGGCAAAGATCGTTTAAAGAGTATTCGAGCTCGTGTCCATCATTCCATTCGGGCACCAACACGATTTGTGTATGCATATCTATACCTGCTTTTGCAAGTTCTTCTAATGTTTCGATAATATTAAATTCACGATTATACCTCATCATTTTTTTATGTAATATTGGGTTTGTAGTATGCACAGAAATATACAGAGGGCTGATTTTTTGTTTGATAATTTTATCCAGATAGTGTCTTGTGAGATTTGTGAGTGTGATAAAGTTGCCATATTCAAAAGAGAAATAAAAGTCATCATCTTTTATATAAAGGCTTTTTCTCATATCATCGGGCATCTGATCGACAAAGCAGAAGATGCAGTTATTAATGCATTGTTTGCACTCAGCTTGTTTAAATTCTATGCCAAACGGGTGCAAGAAGTCATTTTCATAGATGGCAATTTTTCTTTCTTCATCAGGGTTTTGAAACTCAATTTTTTGGTATTCTTCAGCAGACATATAATAATAATCGAGTATATCTTCCAAATGTTTGTCATTAATAGAATAGATAGTGGCATTATTTTTGATGCCCAATTTAGCAGCAGGTGTCTTTCTTTTAACATTGATAACGTGTAGTGGCATATTTTCTCCATTTTTAATAAAAAGTATAAATTTTTAATCAAGCTGTTAAACAAGATAATATTTAAAGCCTGTTTGGTCAACAGATTTTGTATTTAAAAATATTACTTGACATAAAATGAGATGATTAACTCTTTGAATGTAAAAATATTAATTAAAATAGAGGTAAAAATGAACTTATCACAAAGAGCAGTAGAGATTCAAGCTTCTCCTATCAGAAAGCTTATGCCTTATTCTATTAATGCAAAGAAGAGAGGCATTCATGTTTATCAGTTAAATATTGGTCAACCTGATATTGAGACTCCTCAAGAAATGATCGATGTTTATCGTAACTATGACGAAAAAGTATTGGCATATGGTCCATCACAGGGTCTTGATTTATATCGCAAGGCACTTGTACGTTATTACAAAAAGCACCAAATTGAACTTAATGAAGATGAGATAATTGTAACCACAGCAGGTTCAGAAGCTATCATTTTTGCAATGATGGTAACATGTAATCCTGGTGATGAGATAATCGTTCCAGAGCCTTTTTATACCAACTATAACGGCTTTGCAACAATGGCAGGAGTGAAAATCGTTCCATTAACAACTTATGCAGAGACTGGTTTTGCTTTGCCAGAAAAAGATAAAATCGAAGCTGTCATCACTGACAAGACACGTGCGATCATGATCTGTAATCCGGGCAACCCAACAGGTACAGTTTATACACGCCAACAAATGGAAATGCTTGCAGAATTGGTCAAAAAACATAATCTTTATTTGATCACAGACGAAGTTTATAGAGAATTTGTTTATGAAGGCGACCCAGCAGTAAGTGCATTGAGCATCAAAGGTATCGAAGATCGCGTTTTAATGTGCGACAGTATTTCAAAGAGATATTCAGCATGTGGAGCACGTATAGGCTGCATCGTAAGCAGAAACAAAGACATTATGAGTGCCATCTTAAAATTTGCACAAGCTCGTCTTTGCCCTCCAACTATCGATCAACTTGCTGCAGCAGCTTGTGTTGACTTGCCAGCAGAATACACAGCAAATATTTTGGCAGAATACGATAAGAGAAGAAATATCGTTTATGAAGAATTACAAAAAATAGATGGTATCGTTTGTGTAAAACCAGGCGGTGCTTTTTATATAAATGCAAAATTACCTATCGAAGATGCTGAAGATTTTATTATCTGGATGCTTGAAAACTTCCACATTGATAACGAAACAATCATGGCAGCTCCAGCAGAAGGTTTTTATGCAACCCCAGGCCTTGGACGTAATGAATTGAGACTTGCATATGTTCTCAATGAAAATGATTTGGTCAAGGCAATGAATATCTTTAGAAAAGGTTTAGAAGAATATATTAAAACACATTAATTTATGACAAGTGTCAGAAGACAGTGTCAGAAAAACATGACACTGTCTTTTTTATATCTACGTTTTTGAGAACAAAAAAACTCGTGGCTGATATCAATCAACCACGAGTAATTTATTTTAAAGCCTAATTGTTGACTTTATTGAGCGATCTGACCTATTGTTTTCAGTGAGCTCTTTGCTTTTGAGCCAGCTGGAGCTTTTTCAACAACCTTCCCAAATCTCTCATCCCAGAAGGATATTCTTGCACCTTTATCTGTGTATGGTGCACATGGAGGGGACATTTCTTTGAAGCGACGATCATAGATCAATACTTCTTTTAATCCACTGCCACTGGAGCTATATTTAACTTTCCATCTCCACCATTTGTGGGGCCAATTAGTTGGTTTATACCATTCTGAGCTTTGAGTTGAAGTAAATGTACCAGGCTGTAATTCACCTTGAATACGGCTGCCATAAACTATGAAGTGGCGTCCATCAGGGTATTTTGATCCCCATGGATAGTTTGAATAAGTTTGGTTTTGAGTAATTTCGATCTGACCTTTTGTAAAGATATTTGCCATAACTATTGGATTAGCAGTGCCTTTATTTTCGGTGTTTGCCAAGACAGTAAATTTCTTTGCTGCAAGCAATCCTAAGATCGATTGATCGTTGTTTGGAAGAGGCTCGTATTCACCGTCAATACATTTTTGTTTAAATGCATTTAAATTGTTTTTAACGGATTTGTAATAGATGCTACCATCAGCGTATAATGTGCCTTCAGTGGCAATGGTTAATTGACCGTCCAATATACCTTTAACATATACGGGAATATTGTTTCTGCCAATATAAATCAGGTTATTATATTGACCCATGCTGTTCATATTATAGTTATCGGTATCAGTTCTTTTTTCTTTTTTAGTAGTGGCAAACCATCCTGATCCTGTTGTAACAGTTTCATAATATGATTTTTTGATTTCGATTATATCCTCTTTGAAAGTGATATACATATCAATCCATTCTTTATTTTCGAGTAATGGATTTAATGCTGTGTCACGCAGTCCTTGAGCGATATTAAACTGATCATTTGGCATGGAAATTCTTGGATATTCGAATGTAGGTGCTTCTTTTGAGTAGCCGTTATAATAGTTGATAAAAGAGGCAGGTTCACTGAGATTTCCTCCTCCGACATAAGTTTGGTAGTCTTTATTTGCTTTAGCAGTGATATACACTAAGTCAGTGAATAATGGACCTGCATCAGCAGGATATTCTCTTGATTTGTCTCTTTTTGAACCCCAGTTAAACCATTTTGCGATATTATGTGGGTTGCCAGCATTTTTGGTTTTTGCCTCTGTATTTAAAGCACTTGTTGTACCGACCTTTAGTTTGCCATTGATATAAGCTGGTCCGTCAATAACTTCACCATCGCCAAAATAAACATTAGCTGGGAAATCATCGGAGAAGAACGCAAATTCTGAGTATGGCATTCTCTTATATACAACTGTTGTTGTACAAATAGCTGCGTTTACTCTACCGATCGAGATTACACCCCATTCTCTACCTGGTTCTAATTGTCTGTAATTAGGGAAATAATTAGCATTATATATAGAAACATTAATTGCTGCATTATCGATTCCTAATATTTTGCCAAGACCAGTTCGTGGCTCATCTACATACTTTGCGGGATAATAAGTTAAACTGTTGATTAGATTGGCGTTGCCACTTACGAATGCATCTCGAATATCTTTAATTGTATTGTGAGCATAAGTATTTGAGATAAACTTTGCAAGATTCATGTCATTATCTTCAGACAAAGTATCAACAAGCTTGCCTTGCTCTCTGTTGATAGTCATTACGATCGCCCCAACGACGATGGTAAGTAACACTACCATGATTAAAACTGTGCGTCCCATCGCATCCTCCTTAATTTATTTTCTTTTTTCACACATTTAACTTGCCATAACTGTGCCAATTAAATATCTTGTTTGTAGACTGATAGTTTTATTATATGGAATACAATGTGCAATAATGAGTTAGATATGTTGTTTATTTGATTATGGAGGAAGATATGAACAATAATTATAAGTTTCCCAAAAGCTTGGGTAATAAATATTTTCTGATTTATACCTTTATGACGGTGTTTCTGTTCTCAATTATCATTGTTTTGCAGTTTTCAATAAATAGGTTTTTAATTTATAAAAACGAATCCAGCTTTATGCTCAACAAGATTGAGGAAAAGCAGAAAGATTTGCTTGATTTTGTTGAGATGCAAAAAAACTTAAGCTTGGATCTATCTATACAAATCAAGAATAAAATGAAAATAGAAATAGATAGTTTGGCAAATATGCAGTTTTTTTATTTTACAGAGGATGATTTAAAAAAACATCATAGCGATTGGGATTATCTGAATGAGCTTACAAGTTATATAAGTACATTGCAAAAGACAGGGATTAATCACTTTATCTCTATTGATCAGCCAATCATTTATTCTGTTGTTTATATTGTTATTGAAGAGAACTTTAAGCAGAATTTATTAGTTAGCATATCCAGCCTAAATAAATCATATCTTGGTAATTATGATAATATTTATTATATTGATTTGAACACTTTCAATGAAAAAGACTATCCAAGTTGGGTAAAGACATATCTCAAAGGTATAAATATCACCAGTTCGACAAATATCCTATTCAGTTATCAAAAAACAGGAAGTGATAAATATCAATACTTTACTCTCTTATATGATGCACGGAAAAATTCTGTTGTAATGGTTGCTAATGACTATCTGAGTGATATCAGTATGTTTTTTACTCGCACTTGGATTTTGATGACATTGCTATTATTAATCTCTCTGCTGATACTTATCTTTACTTTTGGAAAATGGTTTTCTATGCAAATGATCAAGCCAATCAAAGAACTTGCAAAACATATGCATCTTGTTGCTGAAAACCCTACTGATATTACTGAATATACTTATGATGAGAAGAATGAATTGCAAATAATCATCAATATTTATAATCAAATGGTGCAGTCATTGCAGGAATATCAATATTCGCTTTTGCAATACAAAACTCTGTTTGACAAAGCTCAGCTTGCTTTTTTTTGGCTTGATAAAGACTTGCAGATAAAATTGTATAATCCTGAGTTTATGAGTATTTTTGAATTAGTAGAAGATCCTGAAAATGAGAATATCATTGATATTACGCCTTTACGAAAATCACTTTTTAAAGATGAAGATGAATATACTTTTACTGATCTTGAAATGTGGCTCGAGTCGTTGAACAAATATATCAGCATTACCCTGCAAAAACAAGAGATAAACAATCAAGTTGCATATATTGGTATTATCGGAGATATTACAAATCAACGACAATTGCAGGAAAGTAAAAAAAGCCTCGAAATGGAGCTTATTAGAACAAATAGGCTTGCAGAGTTGGGTAAGCGTATTCAAGGTATTGTGCACAATCTCAATTCTCCTTTGAACTCAATTCTCGGTTTTGCTCAATTTGCACAAGAAGATATGCCAGATAATACAGATATAGATAAGATTATCTCGTCAGCAAAAACAATGTCTCGCTCAATAAAGCTATTGTTGTCAAAGATTAAAAAAGATAGTATGGCAAGCCCTGATTTGGTGGATATTAATGACTTTATAGAACTTGAATTGGAAAACTATAAACATCATCTTTTCTTCAAAAATGAGGTTACTTTGAATACGACTTTGGCAGAGAATATGCCCAGCTTTTTGTGTACTTATGGCGATTTGAGTCAAGTATTTAATATCATCTTCAATAATGCAATAGACGCAATGGAAACATCAGTTAAAAAAGAATTGTCCGTAAGCAGTTTTATAGAAGACGATGGTCTGGGCTTTATCATCTGTGA
Source organism: Candidatus Cloacimonadota bacterium (assembly GCA_020532185.1). Lineage (GTDB taxonomy): Bacteria > Cloacimonadota > Cloacimonadia > Cloacimonadales > WRIO01 > JAGOCT01. The sequence goes on from JAJBBH010000044.1 coordinate 7,050, forward strand.
TTCGGGCTCTGGCATTAAAAAAGAATATTTGGATAAGATCTTTGATGTGAATTTTTCAACTAAGACTCTTTCTGCTTCTGGAGGCTTTGGACTTGGGCTTGCCCTGGCAAAAGCTATTTTAAATAAAATGAATGGTAAGATTGAGATTCAGACTGAATTGGGTGTTGGTACTTGCTTTAAAGTGAAGTTTCCGATTTTATAACAACGAACTTTAACGAACTTTTTTAACAGCGAACTACAGCGAACTTTAACGAACTTTTTTAACAGCGAACGACAACGAACTTTAACGAACTTTTTTA
>JAJBBH010000034.1 GCA_020532185.1 Candidatus Cloacimonadota bacterium
GCGGGCATAAACCCGCCTTGATAAAACATACATATCTTATTTGAGGAGAAGGAGTTTCTTGGTCAGAGTGATATGTGAAGCTGTCATTTTATAAAAGTATATGCCTGATCCAACATTTCTGCCGTGATCATCTTGCCCATCCCACACAGTAATATGCTCGCCAGCTTGCAGATACTCGTTCACAAGTGTCTTAACTTTTTGCCATTTGACATTGTATATCTCGATAGAGACGAGCTCAGGTTTTTCAATTGCAAAGGCGATATTAGTTCTTGGGTTGAAGGGGTTTGGATAATTGCCATAAAGAGCAGTTTTTCGACTTATAGGCTCTGCATGGTCGGTAGAGATTGATTGAGAGACTTCTATATTGTCGATCTTTATCCAATACCAGTCGGAGCAATCATGATGACGAAAGGCAATGTGGATATTATCTCCTGCATATGGCAGATTAATGGTTCTCATTTGCCAATCATTAAAGTTTATTGTCTCGGAATGCACTTCATAAAAGCTATCTAAATTTGTATCTGTGTTTGAGATTAATATAGAATAATGGTCTTGGTTATAGTCTGGGTCTTGAGGTGCTATCCAGAAAGTCATGACATTATTTGTTTCGGGTTGCAAGCTGATTTGAGGAGAAATTAGCCAGTTATTGGGCCAAAGCATACCTATTTGATTGATATATGAGGTTGATGCTACGCAGTTATTACCGCTAAAGGCTTGTTCAGCAGATGTTAGCAATTCCCAATTGTATCCATCATCATCTGCATCAATAATAGCCCAGCCAGCTGGAGGGAACACCTCACTTTCAAAGCCTTCCGCAAAGATAATATTGAGAGGATGCAGAGTAATAGTTGGGTGACTATATGCTGAGCCAGCGATGATGATATTGTCGACAAACACAGCTTGATAGCCCTCTTTGAAGATATTTAAAGAATATATACCTGCAAATACAAGAGGGAAACTGACAGATTGGGAGTTTGCTATTTCTGTGTATATGAGTTCGGAATCTCCATTAGAATTAACGAGGCTTACTTGTGCTCCAGCTGGAGATTCGCCATCTTCTGTGGCAAGATTGATTGTAACATTGCAGAACATATTTTTGTAAAGCTCGTTAGAAAAGGCAGGTCTTGAGCTTATTCCGTCTGTATAATTCGCTTTAATAGCATAGATATAGATACCGTCTGCTGCATCTTCCCAGCTTTGATCGATATAGTCTGTGCTGTATATATTTTCAGCAATAAGATCTTGGTCAGAAATCCAACTAAAGGCATCGACATAAAAGAAAATTGATTGGGTGGAAACGCATTGAATACCGAGATAAACAATTTCACCAACATGGTCTGATAGGTCAACAGTATATTCGGTCCAAGTGTCTGGGCATGCGGGAATATGCTGAATTGTATTTGTAAAGTCGTTTGGGTTATTGCCTGTTGTTGATAACATGATATTAAAAATATCGATAAATGGGTCAAAAGCAGATTTTGCATAAAACTTTATTACATTTTGCTCGGCTGTAATGTTGATTGCGGGAGTGATGAGCCAGTCATTACTTGGGTCTCCGCTATTGTTTGGCATTGTGTGGGCAGCCCAATTACCATCATAAGCTATATCATCTACTTGGTTTGCAGCGAAAGATGTGCCATTTCCATCTAAATCATGTGTTGACCATGTATTTGGAATGCCTCCTTCGAAACTTTCTGGAAATTGAGCTGACAATGAAATGACAAAAAGACTGATCAAAATAAACAGAAGCCAGTTTGCTCTGTGTGTTTTTCTCATAAATTCTCTGCTTAATATTCTTACTGCTATTAACATATTCTTTTTGAATCTTTGTGTCAAGAGTTTTTTGCTGATACGTTTTCTTTGCTTAATCGCCAATTGCAAGCAATGTAAAGGCACATATAAATTCAGTAAAACCGAGCAAAAGTTAGCTTTGATTCTATGTTAAAAAAGCACTTTGTATCATAATAAAAAATAAAACTTGACTATAAGTTAATAAATTCTACTGTTGCACTGAGAACATTTTGGAGGCTAAAAGATGTCATATAGTAATTTATTGCCCTATCTAAAAAAGCTTGCAAGGCATTTAGACGACACAGTGGGAGAGGATAAAAGGAAAGAGATTTTGGATGGTTGCGAATCCATCACCGCCAAATCTGGCAAGGTTTTACGTTCACATATAATGCGAAATGTAATGTTACGTATGGAAGATGAGATGGACAGAGATGAAGCGGTATCTGTACGAGAAAAATGCTCATGCAAGCCAAAATATCAAGTAAAACCTATCAAAGAACTATACGAACACAGCGCCGATATCCAATCTTTTATCGAAAGGCTAAATGACATGGACTCTGTTGGCAGCTATAGACTTGAAGACAATATTATTCATGGTTCTTTTAACCACAAAAAATGTGTTTGCCACATGGTAACAAGCACAAAAGAACCGATGCCTAAGCTTTGGTGTGACTGCTGTAAAGGCTATGTTAAGTGGCTTTTTTCAAATGTATTCAGCATGCCTATAGAAGTTGAAATGCTTGACACTATTATAACAGGTTCAGATAATTGTTACTTTAAGATTTATCTTCCTTGTGAAAAGCAGGGCAATTAATACTGTTTTTTAGCTTAATAATACGCTTAAACGATTCATCTATTCTCTGCTCACTTATCTTTTTATCGGCTATAGCTACTCTAATAATCTCAGTTACCTTGTCTACAAGGCTGGTATCTGGAGCAAAGTATTGTGAGAAGATCAGCAAATCATTGCCTGCTTTAATAGCATTCAATACAATCTCTTCGAGTGTGTAATATTTCCATATTGCACACATTTGCAAATCGTCAGTAATTACCACACCATCGTAACACATCTGCTCACGAAGCATCTCTTGAACATGACTTGTTGATAATGATGCAGGATAAACACAGTCAATATCTCGGTGTAAAATATGAGATGACATGATGCTATCAACTTGCTCTTTTTCAATAAATTCTGCATACGGATCAAGCTCATAGTCTTGCCAAGAATCAGTAACGTCTGTGATATCCTTATGTGTATCACCACAAGCACTACCATGACCAGGAAAGTGCTTTAAGCAAGAGACCATTCCTGCATCATGGATAGCTCTATTAAACTCACCAGCATAAGCATATATTACAATAGGGTTGACCGAATATGTGCGACCAATAGCCGAGATTACTGGTGAATCTGGCTCTACATTGATATCCACAACAGGTGCAAGCAAATAGTTAAACCCATAATCTACACATTCATACACAAGCTTGCTATAAATCTCGTAAGCTTGCTCAACTGTATAAGTGTCAGCCATATCTTGTGCACTTGGAAAATCGTTAAAGCCCTTTTGCTTACTAAGGCGAGACACGGCTCCACCTTCTTGATCAATAGCAAATAACGGCTTTATCTTTGCATTACAGCTATGAAAAAAGCTCATTAAATCTTTTGTCTGTTTGGGTGACTGGATATTATAATCTAATATCAATGCACCACCTATCTTGCCCGATTCTAAATGCTGCTGGATAGATTGTACCCATTCGTCTGTTGGGCTAAGTCCCCGAAAACCAAAAATCAACATCTGCCCAATTTTGTCTTCAAGACCATAATCACTATCATATATATCTATTAAGCTCAAAATATTCCTCCATTTTCAATATAAAAAAGTTAAGCTCAATATTCATTTGCTTTATACAAAATTATAAATAAATGACTTTTAGTCAACTTAATTCTTTATTTCTACACTTTTTTTGATATAATGCTGAACAATGGCAGATATTAGTTTTTTATCTGACTTGCAAATCATTTGCCACATCTCAAGCAGCTTGCATTTTCTCTTGACAATAAATGATTAATCTTTAAATTAACATTAGAAGTGAAAGAAGAGGAATTAATATGAATTATCCAATAATCGATTGTCATGCAGACACTTTTTCAAAAATCTTGTTAAACAAAAAGAGAACAAAGCAATTCACGTCTTTTGGTATCACCAAGCCAGACTATTTGAAATACCAAGAAATAAACATAGAGCGAACACGTAAATCTAACTTGCGTATCCAAACTCAGTCTCTATATATAGGCGATTCTATGCTGGATAAACCACTCTGCCATGCTCTTGAAATCATCGCAATAATGCTGGAACATGTCAAAGAAAAAGATGATCTTTATATAGTAAAGACTTTTGATGAAGATGACTGGCAAAGCAAGTATGGCATTCTGATTTCAATTGAAGGATTGGAAGTAATTGAGAACAATCTCGATTTACTCGATGTATTTTATGAATTAGGTGTGCGTATGATAGCACCAACATGGAATAGGATAACTCGATGGTTCACGCCTATCACCGAAAAAGGAGGCATGCTATCAAAAGGAAAAGAGCTGATAGATAAGTTAAACTCAATAAACACCCTGCTTGATATCTCTCATTTATCTGATCAGTCAGTATATGATCTGGAAAAGCTATATCAAGGCACTATCATAGCCTCACACTCAAATATCCGTAATATAAATGCCTCTCCACGCAATCTTACTGATGACGAAATCACGATTATAAAAGAGAGAAATGGCTTGATTGGAGTTAATTTCTTTTACGACTTTCTTCACTCTGATGCACAAGCAATGAAAGATAAATACAACAGATTTGAGTTTTCTGAGCAAGTCAATTATAATAGAGAATATGAAAATTCAGATATGAACATCTACCCCATTGGCTATCTGTGGATTGTTGAAATACTCGAGTATCTGGACAAGATGAACGCTTTGGACTGCGTATGCTTTGGCAGTGACTTTGATGGTATTCATAAGTTTTGTCCAGGCTTAGAAAACCCGACTGGCTTGATTTCTCTGCAGCGGTTTTTACGTAAGGCAAAAATCAGTGAAGATATCATCGCCAAACTATTTTATCAAAACGCATTAAGAGTGTTTAAGACAGTTCTTTAGCTGGACTTGGTAGAGATTGAGCGTAGATAAACAAAATCTTTTCAGGCTTGTGATTCAAAGATTATATTTTTAAACCACAAGCCCATTATTATCAAACAATAACTATTCTTTTTTTTCGTATATCTTTCTAAGTGCAACAATAAGCAAGTAAAAGACCAGCATAAAGATAAATACGCCAAACATACCCTTGAGCATCACATCAAGTGCTTGCATTGTCGTTTCAAGAGCTTCTGGCGAAAATGGTGCATTAGTTAATTGCATATTCTTCTCCTATTTAATCAAGGCTAATATCAAGCCACCAGCTATCACAGAGCCTATTTGCCCTGCAACATTTGCACTTGTTGCTGCCATTAATAAAAAGTTTTGAGGGTCTTCTTTTTGACCCATTTTTTGTATAACACGTGCTGACATTGGAAATGCTGAAATGCCTGCAGCACCGACCATAGGATTGATTTTATTCTTTAAAAACAAGTTTAAAATCTTGGCAAAAATAACGCCTCCTGCTGTATCAAAAACAAATGCTATCAAGCCCAAGCCTAAAATCAAGAGGGTTTGTGGCTGTAAAAACTTATCTGCTGTCATGGTTGAGGCAATACTCAAGCCAAGCAGAATAGTTACCAGGTTTGCCAACTCATTCTGTGCTGATTTGGATAGTCTTTCTAATACTCCACATTCACGCAACAAATTGCCAAACATCAAAAAGCCCACCAATGCAACAGCACTTGGTGCAACAAGACCAGCAATAATAGTGATTAAGATCGGAAATAATATCTTCACTGTTTGTGAAATCTCTTTATTGCCCGATTTAATCCTAATTTTACGCTCTTCTTTGGAGGTTAAAAACCTAATCACAGGTGGCTGGATAATTGGTACCAAAGCCATATAAGAGTATGCTGCAACAGAAATAGGACCCAAGAGATCTGGGGCAAAGTGGTTTGCCACATAGATTGAGGTAGGACCATCTGCAGCACCGATTATGCCTATAGAAGCAGCTTGCTTTAAACTAAAACCAAATAATGAAGCTGATGCCATTGTAAAGAAAATACCAAACTGAGCAGCAGCACCAAATAAAAGCATAAATGGATTCTTTAGCAAAACAGAAAAGTCGATCATCGCTCCTATAGCAATGAAGATCAGTAAAGGAAAAAGCTCGTTGGCAATACCAAAATTAAACAAAATGCTCAAGACGCCATGTTCGCCAATCGCTGAAGACATGGGAATATTTGCCAAGATTGTACCAAATCCTATTGGTAAGAGAAGTGCAGGCTCATAATCTTTTTTAATTGCCAAATATATTAGTATGCCAGCTATAATCAACATTACAATCTGACCGATACTAATATTAGTAAAACCAACTATTAAGTCTTCCATAAAACCTCTTTTATTTATAATTAGATTCAACAATAAAACATTGAGTTTTTTTGTAAAGACTTTTTTTTGTTCTATAAAAAATAATATGAGAAGAAAAAAGAATTGACAAATAGCATGTTTTTGTATAAAAGTACTCAATGACTATATAAGGAGGTATTTTGCTAAAGAAAACAATTATTATATTATTGTTTATTTTGTTCTTAGTCTCATGCGAAAAAGACAACGTATTTGACCCATATAGCGATCCAAAGCTATGGGCACCACAAGATCTCAGCATATCTGCAATTGCTTATGATAATATCAAACTAAGTTGGACAAAGTCAAATTTTGCCGTTGATGGATACAAAATCTCCAGAAAGCTCGCAGACAATACTTGGGAAGAAGAAATAGCAGTATTATCCGAAGACACTAATAGCTGGATAGACATAAACGCAAAGCTCGGCATAATCTACACTTACAAAGTATGTGCTTATCGCAAAGACAAGATTTCCTCATACATAGTCCAAGAAAAAGACTTTCGCTTTTTAACACCCTCAAATTTATCTATTACACCAAATACAGCTAACTCAATAAAACTAACATGGTTTGATGCAAACCAATATGTGCAAGGATATAAAATATCTCGCAAAATCGCTGATGAACAGTGGCATGATAATATTGCAACTGTTGATGCCAACATGTTTTCATATCTTGATGAAAATGCAGACTATGGCAATACTTATACTTATCGCATAGTGGCTTTTGCAGGAGAAAATCAGTCTAATCCTTTGGAAAACACAGTAAATTTTGTGTTAGCCCCTCCAATAAATTTCTATATACGCCCACAGTCTGCAAGTGCATTAAAACTAAGCTGGACCGACACTAATCACTTTGAACAAGGCTA
>JAJBBH010000056.1 GCA_020532185.1 Candidatus Cloacimonadota bacterium
AAAATAATCAAGAAACTTTTAATCAAATAGTTGATATCCATGAAAAATGGAGAAACAATTTAAGAGAGTTCTTAAACGTGACTAAATCTCACTTTAATAAACACTGCAAAAAGAACAATATAGAAGAAGAACTTTTTACAAAATGGTATAATGAGTGGTCAGAGATTCGCTTATCAATTGAAAGGCACATAGAACCTCTAATCAAAGCTGGGATTGAAAAAGTTTTACCTTTCAAAGAAATTATTAGAATCTCTGATTTGACGAGTAAATTTTTAACTGATGAATATGATCAATTATACTCTAAACAACTTATTCCGATATATCAAAAATATGCTTTTGATAAGAAAACGGGTGAAATCCATCTGACTTTAGAAAAAGAAAGCTTTATTCAAAATATCTTATCAAAGTTCAGAAGTGAAATAGAAGATGTAATATTTGATGTTGATACCAATGAAGGAAGGCTCTTTATAGTTCGTTGGGCACAGGATTGGTATGAGGAACAAATAGATAATATTGTGACCTTTACTGCGAACAAAGATATTTCTGATAAAATAGCTAAAGATACTTTAAAAGATTTGCACGAGCTCAAACAAAGAAACTTTGAAACTGTTCTACTTGATAAAAAAGCTTATGCAGAAGCAAATAAAGAACTGACAGATGCTTTTAATGCTCTGATGTTTAAGATGAGAACAGAAGCAGAAAAGAAGTAAACAATATAAACATCACATCTATAAAGCTATAAAATGGCGTTTGCCCTGACCCATCAGGCAGACGCCATTATTCATTACTTGCATTATAATACAGGCTTAATAATAGCATATTTAAAGCCACAGAGGGGCGTTACGAGTCCGTAGATTAAAGTCTAAACACAACAAACAAAGTTCAGCCTGAGCCGCATAATAAAATTAATTCACTATAAAACAAAAAAGGCGTAATTAGATATCTAATCACACCTTAAATTTATATGGTGGGCGTTGAGGGACTTGAACCCCCGACCACTTGCTTGTAAGGCAAGCGCTCTCCCAACTGAGCTAAACGCCCGAAACATTCATCACTGGTCGGGGTGAGAGGATTTGAACCTCCGACTTCTTGATCCCAAATCAAGCGCGCTAACCGGGCTGCGCTACACCCCGCAATTGTGTTTCCATTCACTCTATAGATTGCAATATTGTAGAAGTGGCTTTTTGTGTCAATATATTTTTTTATATTTCTCTTTTTATTTATCGTATAGCATTTATAATGCACTATAATTCAATCTATTAAGCATATAATATTTTCTCTTTACTATACAGTCTCTAAGCTGTATTTATGTTGTATATTTTTAAGTAACAAACAAAATTTACTCGAAAACCTGTTTTTTTAATCAATTCTTTTTTGAAATTTAATTACACTAAAGCTAAAAACCACCCCACCATATATGATCAAGGGCACTATGTATCTCAGTAAATATTTTATCTGATTGCCCTTTTGAAACACTTCTCTCATTATAGCAACAAAATACATCATCGGATTAAGCTTTGTAACCCAACGAATACTATCTGGCATATTAGCTATTGGAAAAAACAAACCACTCAATAGCGACATAAAAAGCACGAAAAACCAGGTAAAAAATAATGCCTGTTGTTGTGTCTGACTAATAACTGAAATGCTCACCCCTAAACCCAATGTGGTAAACAGGTATAAAGTAGTCAAAACAGTTAAAACCAAATACGAGCCTTGCATTGTAATGCCAAAAACAGCCTGACCAATAAACATGGCAAGATAAAACTCAGCCAAGCTCAATATCAAAATAGGAATAAGCTTACCTGCCAACAATTCCCACTTTTTGATTGGTGTCACAATCAGCTGCTCAAGTGTTCCCATTTCTTTTTCTTTTACCAAAGCCATTGAGGAAAACAACATAGAGATTACCGTAACCAATATCGCCACTGTACCAGGCACCATATATTGATAAGGCTTGAGGTCTTCATTATACCAAATACGTTCATTTACAAGCAAAATAGGCTCGACCTGGGCTCTATCAACTGCAAAGTTATTTACTATATTGGCAATACTTTGCATAGCTAAATTTGCTGACATACCGTCCACAGCATCGAATATCGTTTCAAGTTGAGGGCTTTTATTTAAAACAAAATCTTTGCCAAAGTTCTTGGGGATGATTATTCCCGCATTCGACTGCCAAAGATACAGCTTTTTATGGATTAGTTTATGGTCTTGGCTAATATCAATTACTTTAAACTCTTCGGCACGGGAAAAGCGTAAAATAAGCTCACGAGATAGCCTACTTTCATCCAAATCAACTATACTCAAAGAATAGTTCTTCAGCTCGTTACTCGTTGCAAAACCCAACCACACAGTCATAATCACAGGTATAAACACTATTAAAACCACCATGTATCTATCCCTAAAAATCTGGATAAATTCTTTTTTTATCAAACTGATCAATCGTCTCATTTTAGCTCTCTCATCTGCTTTGCAAACCTATTCCAGGCAATGCTCAATAATATAACAGTAAAGCCCAGTAAAAATAACATAGGCTCGAGCAATTCCCCCAGATTATTACCTTTTATCATCAGCCCTCTTGCTATTTTTAAATAGTATTTTGCTGGAACAATCCACGATATTAACCTTATAAGCCAGGGCATTGACTCGAGAGGCATTAAAAAACCACTCAGCATTAAAGTTGGCATCATTGTAAAAATCAATGCTATTAACATCGCCTGCATCTGATTTTTAGAAACTGTAGAAATCATCAATCCAAAGCTCAATGCAGTGCACACATAAACAAAAGATAGTATTGTAAATGCGATTGCATTCCCAACAAATACCACATCAAAAAGTATGAGCCCCATAATTAATATCAAAAAGCCGATTAACATTGAGAGAAAAACATAAGGCAATAGCTTTCCAATAATAAACTCCAAAGGCTGTAACGGCGAAACAAGCAGCTGTTCAAGCGTCCCATTTTCTTTTTCACGCGTGATTGAAATACTTGTCAAAAGAGCCGATATCATCACTAAAATCAAGGCGATCAGACCTGGCACAAAGAAATAAGAGCTCTTGAGTTCAGGATTAAATAACAACTGAACCCGAATATCAACAAGCATATTTTCTTGTTTAGAAGCCAAAGCTTGATTTACATAATTCTTAATCAGAGAGGCATAATTGGGGTCTGACCCATCAACAATCAACTGCAAATCATTCACATCTTCTCCGATTAAAAGCACGGCGTTCAATTTTTGTTCCAAAAAAGCTTGATGGATATCTTCTGTCCGTGTCGATATACCAAAAACATGAAACATCTCAGAGCCCTCAAAATTCCGTATTATTTCCTTTGATTGCATATTTAAAGCATTATCTGCTATCCCAAGATTAATATCTTTCACCTCGGTATTGAGTGCATAACCAAACATAAGTAACTGCAAAAGTGGCAACAGAATAACTATTAACAGGCTCCGTGGATCATGTATAATATGAAAAAACTCTTTTTTGGCTATCGCATAAACACGATTAAGATTAAATTTCATCATTGTTCTGCCTCTTTATTAGCTTAATAAAAACATCTTGAATTGTCTTCTCATTATGTATAGCTTTCATGTTTTCAGGGCTATCTAATGCAATAATTCGTCCATCTTGCATAATTGACAACCTGTGGCAATACTCTGCTTCTTCCATAAAATGAGTTGTAACAAATACTGTTTTCCCATGCTCAGATAAATCATATATAATATTCCAAAAGTCTTTTCTAACCTTTGGATCAACCCCTGATGTTGGTTCATCCAAAAAGATTATCTTTGGATCATGCAGCATCGCACAAGCCAATGCCAGCCTCTGTTTCAAACCAACAGGCACATCTCTTGTTAATCTTTTCATTTCCTCTTTTAGGTTTAGGCTAACTGCTATCTCTTCTTTTTTACTTCTAATTAACTTTTTATCAAGAGAATACACCCCTCCATAAAACTCTATATTCTCAGCTACTGTCAGATCATTATATAGAGAAAACTTCTGACTCATATACCCTATTCTTTTCTTTATAAGTTCGGACTCCTTATAAATATCCAAACCATCAATCAAAGCCTCGCCAGAGCTTGGCATGAGCAATCCACACAGCATGCGAATCATCGTACTTTTACCTGCTCCATTTGCACCTAAAAAACCAAATATCTCGCCTTTATACACTTCCAAATCAACTGCATCAACTGCTGTAAAACTACCAAATTTCTTGGTAAGTTGTGTTGTTTTAACTGATATCATATCTGACTCACTATATGCTTATTTTGCATGAGAAACACGTCTTCAAGAGTTATTTGCTTTTGGTTATACCCATTTATCACTTTATTATCAAGCCAAGTCTGCCATTCTTCTTGTCTTGGTGCCTCTGAAAAAGAGATATAAAGCTCTTTATTAAAAAGATATAAATACTTCACATTTTGCATCTTAGCAAAATAATCATAATTTTCAGACTGCATAACAAAAATCTGATCTGAATAGCTATCTACTATTTTTTCAGGTGTTTTATATGCGAGAATCTTGCCGTTAAATATTAGAGCAAGTTTATCAAATGTATTTGCCTCATCGAGATACGGTGTTGACACAAAAACAGTAAGACCTTCGTCTCGCAACTGTTTTATCAGCTCCCAGAATTCTTGTCGAGAAACTGGGTCAACGCCAAAAGTTGGTTCATCCAAAAACAAATACTTTGGTGTATGTATCAAGTTGCAGGACAGAGCCAGCTTTTGCTTCATTCCTCCAGATAGTTTGCCTGCTTGTCTGTTTTGAAAAGGTTTGAGGTTCGAGAACTTATACAGCTGCTCCAACCTTTCTTGTCTTCCTTTTTTTGGTGTATTAAAAAGATTTGCAAAAAACAATAAATTCTGTTCTATTGTCAGGTCTGGGTAAAGAGAAAACCTCTGCGGCATATACCCTATCATCGAACGCACCTCATACTGGTTTTTCACAGTGTCATAAGCATCGATATGTATGTTGCCTTGATCAGGGTGGCTCAAAGCACAAAGTTGCCTCATCAACGTAGTCTTGCCTGCACCATCTGGACCAATTAATCCAACTATCTCTGATTCCATAATTTGCAAACTTATATTATCGTTGGCAATAATATCACCAAAAGACTTGCTTACTCCCTTAATTTCTATCACTTTAACCTCGTCTAACTAATACAGGCATTCCGTCTTTTAATTCTGTATTTGACTCATCTATCAGTATCTTAATGCCATATACGAAGGATGTACGATTGTCTGGTGTGAGGATTTGTTTTGGTGTAAACTCACTTTTATTATTTATTTTGATGATAGTTCCGGAGAATATCTGATCTGTTCCATCAATATAAACTTTCATTTGGTCGCCGATACTAAATCTTGCTAATTGGCTTTGGTTTACGTAAATCATCACAGTCGTTTCCTGCATATCAATCAGCTCAATTAGCGGTCTCCCCATTGCAACTGTTTCGCTCTCTTCGTAGTAAATTTGATTAATAAAAGCATCAATTGGAGACTTTATAATGCAGTCATTTATCGACTTTTTCACCATCATTAACTTGGATTTAGCTTGCTGTTCTTTTGCTGCGATTAGATTATTTTGCATTTCTATTAATTCCTTTTGACTCACAGCCTTATCGTAAACACTATTTATGTCATCGAGGTTTTGCTGAGGTAGGCTTTTCGCATCAACTAAAGCAGAGATTCTATCTTTCTTTTGCTGTATGTAGTCAATCTCATTTTGTGCTTGTTCGAGTTGTTTCATATTGCTCTGTCTCTGTGCTTTCAACTCATCAAACATTGCATATATTTCCTTCTGTTGAATAGAAAAGTTCAGAGTATCAATAATCGCAATAATATCGCCACTTTTCACGCTATCGCCCTCTTTATAAAAGAGCTTACTTAGTTTGCCGTTTGTTTGTGCAGAAAGTGTTATATTTCGCATCTCTGCAAGGCTTGTCCATTCTTCTTGATTGTTTTTACATGATACCAAGAAAAACATGCTAACAATTAAAACAAATATTATTTTACGCATATCCCCTCCATATTACAAATAGATTTCAACTGCTGAAATACACAAACTTTACGTCTTTTAAAACAATGATTTAAGTCATAGTCATCTGATTTTACACTTGCCAAATTTAAGCTATAATACTGCATCAATCTCCTCCTTTTTTATGCTATGCCACACTAAATCAAAAATCGCATCTTTTCGTTGTTGACGGAAGCTTGCATTGTTTAAATCAACATTTTTCACAATATTTTTAACAATATTTTGAGCCAGAAAAGGATAAATACACATAGAAACAATATTTAGAAATAGATGAAAAGAGTCTATTTCCCTAATCTCACCTGCACGCTTTGCTTCATCTATCTTTTTTAAAATAGGGAAGTTACTTGCTGTTTTCTGTGCATCTACATTATTATGAATGTATTCTGTTATACTTTTTGCTTCGTTTTCTAATTCCCAGATCATAAATTTGAGCATCTCTTGCCTATGTGCTAATTTATCGATATAATTAGCTATAAACTCTTTTAAATATGCTTGAAAACTCAAACTTTGATCTGTTTTTATAATAATCGCATTAAAAAACTCAACAAAAACTTTTTTGAACACCTCTTTATATAATACTTCTTTACTTTTGAAATAATAGTGTAACAAGGCTTTATTTATGCCAGCTTCGTCTGCAATTGCCTGCATCCTTGCACCATTAAAGCCTTTTTCCAGAAACTCTTTCATTGCAGAATCAAAGATTTTATCTTCGGTTTTTATCTTATCTTTTTCTCTCATTTTATCTCCTTTCGATAATCTATTATAGACAATTTAACTAAATGGT
>JAJBBH010000053.1 GCA_020532185.1 Candidatus Cloacimonadota bacterium
AAATTTGCCTCAAATATTGTATCGTCTCCAAAATCCTTGATATACCCTGAACTGCTTAAAATCAGCTTATCAGATGAATAAACATCAAAGCTTTCAAGAGAAATATTCTTGGGCTCTCCCGTGATTTTTGCTCTCATCTCAAGTTCATTGCTGTCTGAGTACTGCATTTTATCAATAGAAAAATCTGCTATTAAAGAATTATCTTTACCAGAATTATAAAAAAGACTATCTAACATAAATGTGCCTTTTAAGCGTCTATTTATATCAATATCAACAAAATACTGCATGATATCTTTCAAATCTAATGCCTGTTTATTGCTCTCTATTTGATAATAAAAATTTGGCTTTAAGCCAGCACTAATCTGTGCTTCAACTTTGTTATTAATGGTAAACTTAGTTGATTTGAGCTTGTCCAAATCTCCTTCTGCCTGCAAATTAAATGAAATAGGGTGCAAATTATAATAGGCATTAGTCAGACTACAGCTAATCTTTGATACTTCCTTATTAAAATCTACTGATAGCTCAGAGTTAAAGTCTCCATAAAGTGCATATGTCAATTGTTTAGCGACAGATACATCAACCAAACTTTTTAATAAGCCATCAGCGAAATCAATTTTAATATCTCCACTTATCGGTATATTAGCCAAAAAGTTATTATCTCTTTGCAGGCGTAAATCGTTTAGTTTCACTTGAATATGATGCTCTTCTTTTTTTACATTGCCCTTATAAACAAAGTTAAGGGCATCATCCTTGCCAGCTATTTTGATATCTATATTGTCATTTTTTGTGTTTAATTGCCCATGTATTTGCTCGAGCTCAAGCCCTTTATATTTCAACTTTGTATTTTCTATATTATTTTGCATTACAAAGCCTTTTTTGCTATAAGTAATGCCACTTTGTAAGGTGCCCTCTAATTCTAATCCGTTATAAACATACGAGACACTATCTGCTTGTATATTGCCGCTAAAGTATTTATCTTTGATGCAAAACTCTCCTGATACTTGATTTAAGCCATTTAATGCTGAGAACTTATTAGTAGTAAAGTGCATGTTTTGTTCCCAAAAGTCTCGACTATGTAGGTTTATAGCAATATCTTTGATCTCGTGCCCTTGATAATTAACGCTATCACTTAAGATATCAGCTTCCAGCATTATTTCTTTTCTCTTACTATTTTTTATCAGCTCATTCAAATTACATTCCACAGAGCCACTTGCATTAATAATACCATCAACATCAGTATTTGGTGGCAATATATAGTTCTTGATTTCATAGTTTAAATAAGCTTCTTTGTTATCAAATGGATCAGATAACTCGCCGTTTAACTCAACAGATAGTGTCGAATCGCTCAAGATACTTGCTTTCAGATAAGCCTTTTTTTCATTTCCATAAAAGCGAAGATCTTGGGATTTTAGTTCGTTTGTAGACAATAGATTAATAAGTTTGTCATCGATCAGGTCAATACTTGTTTTATTTAAGTACAAGTCATATAGTGCATTGTCTCCATCATAATCAATCATAGCAGACGCTTTTATATCTGTTTGAAGCAAAGATCCAAATCTCAGGTTTTCCACATGGAAGTTTGATATATTAGCTTTAAGCTGGTTTATATTCAACTCATCCACACGAGCATCAAGCACAATTTCCGTTCTATTAGATGAATGTGATTTGATTTCGATATGGCTTTGTTTATCATTTTTGACATTTATGTATATTGAGTCAAGATAAGTATTCATTTGGAAATCAGGTTGATTAATCTGAATATCAATAAGCCCATTTTCAAGCTTGATGTTTTTAAACCATCTTTTGATATCAGGGATATCAAACCCAATATCAGACTTTTGAGTGATGTTTATTTGCAGCTCGGGATCGAATATTCTCACATCTTTAATAGGCTTTGTCTGAGAAAAGTTTGAAAAGATAACAAAGAATAGATTATAATCCACATAAACCTGGCTGGCTTTAAATTTGTATTTGCCCTGATTCTCTTCTAAGCTTAGGTTTGATATAAAAATCTGCCTATCATTTAAAGAAAAATCATCCATTGAAACTTGTGCATCAAGAGTTTGTTCGATTATAACATTAATTTTATGCTTAAATATCAACCCTGCATCAAAGAATTTAAAGGCAATAAATACAGAGATATTGATAATTAATAGAATTACAACAAGCCAAACAAACAATCGATTATATCGCAAACATACTCCTTTGAACGCTTTGCAGTTTTTTTAAAAATGATAAACAAGAGCTGCTCTTGTTTTCACAATACTGCTTCTTGTTCCAAGACCCCTTTATCGAGCTTATAGTGAATATTCATATTATTACAGATATTTTGATCGTGTGTTGCAATAATGAAAGTATGTCCATATTCTTTATTTAAGTGCTTTATCAAATTGATTATCTCCCATGCGTGTTTGCTATCGAGATTGCCTGTCGGCTCATCTGCAAACACAATGTCTGGACGATTGATGAGTGCCCTTGCTATAGCTGTCCTCTGTTGTTCACCACCACTTAATTGGTTTGGATAGTGTTTTAATCTTTGATCCATACCCAAACCTGTCAAAAGCTTTCTTGCTTCTGCAAGTGATCTCTTCCATGATTTCCCAGATACAAACATTGGTATCGCCACATTTTCAAGAGCTGTGAAATCCATCAACAAGAAATGAAATTGAAATACAAAACCGATATGTTGGTTGCGAAACTGTGATAAATCCCTATTTTTTGTAGAAACCAATTTGTCAAAATAATAAATATTGCCACTTGTTGGCTCATCAAGTAAGCCAAGTATATGTAACAATGTACTTTTTCCACTGCCAGAAGTGCCTCTAATTGCCACTAAGTCTGCCTTGTTTACTGAAAAATCTATGTCTTTTAAAATGTTTAATACAGAATTTGCATCCTGATAATTCTTTACAATTCTTTGTGCTCGTAATACTTCCATTCGCCCTCTTACTTATTTATACGTAAAACATCAATTATATTTAAGGTTTTTAAACGTGCCAATGCTGCAAGAATTGATACACTTAATACAGACATTGTGCTAAAAAATATGACAAAAAGTGTGCTGATCTCAATGCTAACATGAAATTTATCAAGAAGATAGACCTGCCCCTCCATCTTTATAATACCTTGACGACTAATTATACTTGCCAATAACCATCCACTGCCTAAACCGCAAATAATACCAAAAGCACCTAATAACATGAACTTTGTGTAATATATTTGGTAAATCTTTCGAAATTCTAAACCAATCGAGCGTAAAATCGCAATCTTTTTTTGGTCTTCATTGATGCTTGTTACAGTTGATGATATTGTTGAAAAAGAGGCAATTATAATTAAGAAAAACAATACTATGCCAATTACCCATTTTTCAAGCTTCAAAAGTGAAAAAATATTGCCATTATAATTTATCCAAGAAAAGACTTGATAACGAAGTCCCAAATCTCTTTCCCATTTTGCTGCTATCTTTTTTGCATTTTCTAATTTGTCTGTTAAAATCTTGACTTCTAATAAATTATAATTTCCTATACCGAGACTTTTTTTGGATATGAGAAGAGCTTGCTCTTTTGTTACAAAGATGTTTTTCATATCATATTCATACATCCCTGTTCGAAATGTGCCTACTACGCGTAAAGGAAGCTGGTGCAAAGAACTTAAACTTTTATTCTTATTCAAGCCTGCCAATATATATAGTGTGTCTCCAATTGCAACCTTATTTGACTCTGCAAGTTGTTTGCCTATGACTATATCATTGCTATTTTCGAGTATGTGTGAGCCATCTACAATTATTTCTTGATAGGCTATTGGTAAGTCATTACGCTCATATTCGATGCTTCGATAGTTTACCCCTTTTAAATTGCTGCCAATAGAAAGCATACCCTGACCATTTATTACTGCTTGGCTGCTTACATAGTCTGCTTCATTTTTTAAATAATCCTCAATATGCAATATATCCAGCTCTTGTAAATCATTGATACCAGGCTTAAAAAAATAGATATGGGCGTTAAAACTCAAAATACTATCCTTCAAGGCTCTCTCATAGCCTTCAAAAAGCATCAGCGTGCATGTTAATACAGACACTGATAATAGCAGACTCAGAAAGAAAAAAACCATGTCAAAACGCCTGCTTAACTGCCTTAAAATCAAACTCAACTTTCTTTGAATTACAAATCGCCAAATCATAAATAAACCTCAAACTCTAAGTTTTTATATATATTGTTTTTTGTCAACTGTAAAATCAATTTTTGTAAAGACTTTTGCCATAATTAGCTGATTTTACACTTTATACAAGTAATTTGTGAGGAAAATCCTCATAAATTAGAATATAAATAGCTCATATCAAAGACATAAATTAATAAAATCCAGGCATTGACTACTAATTAATTTCATATAAGAGTCTGAAAAAAATAGTAGTTTGCAATATCTTATTCCAAATTCTCTGTTTTAAAGGGGGCTAATTCTCTTTTCTTGATATGTTTTTCATTTTTACCTCTCGACAATGCAAACTGAATACTTTTATTCATAGAAAATATCTCACTTTTATTATCATTAACATAATTTTGTCTGCTTGTTCCCTTATCAATAGGCTCTTTTATAACAAAAATCAAGCTTGTATTTTGTGAGAATATCCGTAAATTTAGAGCTAATAATAGATTTTCCTTCATCAATTTTCTCAAGCTATTATATTGCTTAAAAATATTAATAATAAAATCCGTACACATATTCTTTATCAATACTTTATAGCGTTGCTGCACACGATATACAAAACTGAGAAACACACTAAACGAAGATACTCCTTGAGCTCTTTTTTGCATACTGTGAACTTTGTAAACCTTTGCATAATCGCCAAATAGAGTTTTAACCATCAAAGGCATTTCTCTCCATAATGCACAGAGATATGGCTGATTATTCTTGATCTCTATATTCTGTGGCAAGATTGAACGTATTGCAGGCTTTCGTAATATCACTACATTATTACAGGCATAATATGCTAAAATATGATCGTCTATGCGTTTAGGGAAATTGTGCCACCCTTTTAAATATACTTTCATGTATCCTCCTTTATAATAGATATTTTGTCTATTTTGATTTGTTAAACTATTCAGATATTTGCTTTTATAGATTGCAGCACTTAACACCTTGTTTATCTCTTAATGGATATCATCTTTTTCTCGACAATTGCCCACCTTGTTTCTTAGTTCTCGTTTTAAAATCCACACCCCTCTACTATAATACGCAGGACAAAACGGGGGTTTTGCAAAACTAAATTTCATTCATTTTGCAAATAGGCTCTCAGAGCGGATTCGGTTTGCTTCGCAAAAGTGAGTAGTGAGTAGTGAAAGAGTGAGTAGTGTTTACCGTATCGAAATCTGATACTCGTTGTTTTTAACAATATATCAAAAAAATGGAAATTTAAAATGTACCACTCTCATCCAGGCAAAACCACAAGCCCCACGCTGCGACAGAGGAGCAGAAAGTTCGTGTTCGTTCGTGTCGTTCGCTGCTAAAATAAAAAAACCTTTGTGATCTTCGTGTTCTTCGTGTTCTTTGTGGTTAATTAAAATGTACCATCTGCCAGTCGGTATAGTAATTAAAGTCTGCGTGGCGTCGCCAATCGGTAAAAACTACTCACTCGTTCACTTGTTCACTCTCTCACTACTCACTTTTGCGAAGCAAACCAATCGATCACCCTCTACTTATATATGCGTCCAAAATCCGCATTTCTAAAAACTAAATTTCATTCATTTTGCAAACAGCCTCCCAGAGCGGGTTTGGAGGCGATTATTTTTTAATTTATAATTCATGTTCACTACAAGACTACCCGAAGCATCCTCCTGCTATCTTGGAGAATGAGTGGTAATGTAGGAGGAGTGTTCAAGGCTTCCTAACGACGCCATCAAGCAAACAAAAAACACAATCCCCAACTGCGACAGAGGAGCAGAAAGTTCGTGCAGTCTGCTGTTAAAATATTATTCGTGTATTTCGTGGCAAAAAATAAAAAGCTCTTTGTGCTCTTCGTGTTCTTCGTGCTCTTTGTGGTTCAAACCCTTTGTGTTCTTTGTGGCCTTTGTGGTAAAAAATAATGTTCTATCTGCTAATCGGTAAAACACTACTCACTCGTTCACTACTCACTACTCACTTTTGCAAAGCAAACAAGTCGTTCGTTGTAAATAAACAAAATATTACTTGACAATGAATTATTAATATATAAAATAGCACACAATGATATTTTAGAGGTGTGTAAAATGGGAAAAAGACCAATCTTGCTTCTTATCAAATCCAAAAGATGGCGGTATGGTAATATATTCAACAATACCTCATTTAAGCTTTGATTCTTAAAGGAGAAAATAATGAAAAAGTGTCTTTTATTAATTTTTAGCGTTATTTTACTTTTATCTTGTTCGAATAATCCAGTATTTGATAATCCATATGATATTGATACTGAGCTAAACCCAGCTGACTGGGCACCCAGTAATTTGGTTTTG
>JAJBBH010000055.1 GCA_020532185.1 Candidatus Cloacimonadota bacterium
TGTCAAATTACAATTTAACAGCCTTTGTAATATGTTTTAATATACCAATTATTTCAATAATAACAACAAAAGAGCTATTGTACAAAAATTAAATATTAAAAAAAGGGGTATTACCTTATGAAATTCCATACAATTTTTACTCAAAAATTATTAAATAATAAATGTACCCATTTTTCACTTGACACTATTGCAATTATTATAAAAAATACACCCAAAAAGGAGGCTTGATGAAAAAAATAAACTTATTAATGATTTTAGTTTTATCAGTAACTTTTGTTTTTGCTGCAGACTATGAAAAGTTTGATGAAGAACACTTTTTCCCTGATATTTTAAATATCTGTTTTACAAAAGACTTTGTAACAAATACTGACGGAAATCTAGACTATATTATTCAGAATAATGTCGTACAAACACAGTCGGATGCCCTTAATAAGATTTTTCAAAATTACCAAGTACATTCAATAAAACGCCTTTATCAAGTAAAAGATAGACAGTGGCATAGAAATGGAATTTATCCGATGAACATTTTTGAAATCGGAATTAAAGATAAATCTCAAATTGAAAACTTATACCATGAATTATATGGACAGCCCGAGCTTATTTTTGTAGAATACAGTCCAAAATACAAATTATCTTATACGCCAAACGATCCTTTGCTTATTTCACAATGGGCACTGAAGAATATTGATGCTTTTCGTGCTTGGAACTACGAAATAGGCGATGAATCAATTATTGTAAGCGTTGTAGATAGTGGTGTTAAATGGAACCATCCTGATCTTGCTCAAAATATGTGGATAAATACTGCAGAACTCGAAGGAGTAACAATAAACTGGGAAACAGGAGAAATTACTGGCGGCGATGGTATTGATAATGACGGTAATGGTTATGTAGATGACATTTTCGGTTGGGATTTTTTTGCCACAGGAGACAATGAAGATAATAATCCATATCAAGACTATAATGGTAACGACCACGGTACACACGTAGCTGGATGTGCCGCTGCTGTTGGAGATAATGCAATTGGAGTCGTCGGTCCAGCATATAATGTTAGAATTATGGCAACAAAGCATCAGCCAAGTAATTATGGCTCATCTTATATATACAATGGTTATAATGGCGTATATTACTCAGTTGATACAGGTGCTCATATTATAAATTGTAGTTGGGGAGGGCGTGGAGCCCCTGAAGTAGCCAACACAGCTGCATCTTATGCGGTAGATCATGGATCAATTATGGTGTGTGCAGCTTCAAATGACAACACAGACAACACATACACAAATTACTATCCATCGGATGCTACAGATGCAATTAGCGTGGCTGCTACTGATCAAGATGATAAAAAAGCAAGCTTCTCAAATTATGGAACACCTATCGATGTATCAGCTCCTGGTGTATCTATTCTATCAACTGTTTACTCAATGGAGGGCTACAATACATACTCTGCATATCAAGGCACATCAATGGCATCTCCTGTCGCTGCTGGAGTCGCTGCTTTAATTAAATCAATGCACCCTGAACTTACTCCTATGCAATTAAAAGCTCGATTAGAAGCTGGTTGTGATAATATCGACAATATTAACCCCAATTATATGGGCAAATTAGGTGCTGGAAGAGTAAATGCATATAACTCATTAATGTTTGATAAATTACCATATATTGAATTAGATTCCTATACTATAAATGAAACTGTTGGCAACAATGACAATTTATTAAATCCAGGAGAAACTGTTCAAGTGCAGATAAGCTTGACAAACAGAGCAAATTGGCTACCTGCAACCAATTTGACTCTCTCACTTAGAACAAATAACCCATATATTACTCTCATTGATTCAGTTTTCTATCTTGACAGCATAAACCCAGGCCAACAAGTTACAAGTGAAAACTACTTTAGTTTCTCGATTGATAATGAACATCCTGTAATTGAAGAATCTGATTTTTCAATAAATGTCAAAGCAAATACAGATGACGATTATCCCTATAACGATAATTTAGAATTCAGTGTACCAATTACATGCATGCGAGCTAATTGGCCCATAGATCATGAATCAGCATTAATGTTTCCTGCTGTAATAGAAGATATAAATCAAAATGGAGAAAATAACATTATATTCAATGATAGCTTTGGTAATGTTTATGCTATGAATAAAGATGCAAACTATCTTCCTGGCTTCCCTGTAGCTCTAAATCATACTTCTTTTGCACCTGTCTCAATAATTAACCAAAATCAAAACAAAGAAATCGTTGTAACAGCCGCAAATAAAGTTTTTAGAATATCACATACAGGTGAAATTCTTTCAACTTTTATTAGCGAAGGAAATATTAGAGTCAGCCCTGTAATATACGATCAAAACTTCGATGGAGAACTTGATATAATCTTTTCCACCCAAACTGGCAAGGTCTATAGCCTCAAAAGTGATGGACAAACTTTAAATGAACACTTCCCTATTAGTTTTGATGCTGCCATAGTCAGTCCTATAGCTGTAGGCAAATCAGGTTATATTTATCTTGCTGCTAATAATGAATTACTGCACTCGGTGTCGCCAGATGGCCAAGTAAATGATACAGCACCTTTTCCATACAATTATCGAGGAGTCTCCATGAATGGTCCAATTGTTATAAGCGACTTAGAAGGAAATGAAGAAAACATAATTATCTGCGGTAATAAAACAAGCGGTAATAGACTGAGCATCTTGAAAAAAGGCAACGAATATGTAAATATTATACCAACTTCAAGTGCTGTTTTAGGCGGACCTATTCCTTTAAAAAACGGAGAGCAAACTAACTATGTCTTTACTACATCAGATAGGCTTATATGCTCAATCGACAGCAATGGTAACCTTGTTTTCAGCATTCAATCAGAAGATTTTTTGAATCCATCTCCGCTCACTGTTGATATTAATAATGACGGCATAGATGAGATTATGATAGCCAAAACTTATGGCGAGATTCATTTCTATACACCTGCTGGCGAATTAATTGAAGACAAACATTTAAATATTAATCTTGAAAACCGCCTCACCCCCACTCTTGGTTCTGTTGACACAGAAGGCTTTTTAGATATTATATCTCCATCTAAAAAACAAATTAACTATCTTGACACAACTATTCCTTTCTATTCTTCAAACTGGAGTGTTACCAGAGCTAATAATCAAAGAACTGGTCTAATTGAGGGATTCCCATTATCAAATGATCAAGAAAGTCCAAACTTTTCTGATAAATTTACCATGAACAATTACCCAAATCCATTCAACCCAATAACAAATATTCACTTGAATTTGTCAAAAGATACTGATTGCGAAGTCAATGTTTATAATATCAAAGGTCAATTAGTTGACCAAATATTCTCAGGTAGACTTATCAAAGGCTCACACACTCTGCAATGGAATGCTGATAAAAACAAAAAATCAATCAGTTCTGGTATTTATTTCTATCAATTTAAATCAAATGAAGTTAATACAATCAAAAAAATGATTCTACTTAAATAACTAAGATTGCTCGCAGTGATATTTGTCACTGCGAGCATAAAAGAATTTTCTTGACGAAATATGAATAAAAACTAATTAAGATAATATGAAAATAAAACGGAGGTAACAATGTATCCAGGTGGAAAGAATATGAATAACCTTTTAAAACAAGCCCAAAAAATGCAAAGAGATCTTGCAAAGGCTCAAGAAGAATTAGAAAAAACAGAAGTCGAAGTTTCAAGTGGTGGTGGAATGGTAACAATAATTATGGACGGTAAGTATAAACTCAAATCTATAAATATTGATAAAGACGCTGTTGATCCAGATGACGTTGAAATGCTGCAAGACTTAGTTATGGCTGCATTTAATGAAGCTGTGCAAAAGATATCAAAAATATCTGAAGAGAGTATGGGGAAAATGACTGGTGGAATGAAAATACCAGGTCTTTTCTAATTTCTTATGTTTAATGGAAAACTATTACAGCTTCAACAAAGCCTAAAAAGCCTACCAGGTATAGGAGAAAAAACTGCTCAACGTCTTGCTCTCTATATCTTATCACAAAACAAAGAAAAATCTTATCAGCTTGCCGACAGCATAAAAGACGCTGTTGATTCCTATACACAATGCTCAATTTGTAATATGCTCAGTGAATCAGATCCCTGTTTTTTGTGTTCAAATACAGCACGTGATAGTAGTTTGCTTTGTATTGTAGAACAAACTCGAGATATTTATAATATCGAATCAACACAAGAATTCCACGGCTATTACTTTGTGTTAGGAAAGCTCTTATCGCCTGTAGATGGCATAGGACCCAAACAATTAAATCTCGATAAATTAGAGAGATTAGTTCAAGAAAAATGCTTTAATGAAGTAATCTTTGCTATCAGTCCATCTACAGAAGGCGAAAGTACTATCCATTTTATTGCAGAATATCTCAAAAACACCAATGTCTGTCTTACAAGATTATCCACAGGCATACCCTATGGCAGCAATATGGAATACACTGGCACAGTTACACTCATGAATGCACTTAAACGCAGATTCCCCATATAATAAAATGAAAGCTTGAGACAAAACATCATGTTTACTGGCATAATATCAGACAATGCTCCTCTTGATAAAATCACAATCAAAGGTGGAAAGAAAGAGTTTTTATTAAAAACAAAACTGATGCAAGATGGTTTAAAAATAGGCGACAGTATTGCATGTAACGGTATTTGTTTAACAGTTATAGGCTTCAACGATCAATCAATAACAGTTGAAGCAATGAATGAAACCCTAATAAAAACTACAGCAAATCTTTGGAGATTAAGGCAAAATATTCATTTAGAAAGAGCTATGTTAGCCTCTGGAAGATTTGATGGACACATTGTACAAGGGCATATTGACTGCACAAGTCACTTAATTTCAAAACAAACAATCAATGATACTTTGTATCTTGAATTCTTTCTTGATAGCCAACACAACAAGCTTGTCGTTCCACAGGGCTCTATTGCCATAAATGGCGTAAGCTTAACAGTCTCAAAAAAGAAATCAAATTCATTTGAAGTATCTCTTATATCTCATACGTTAATTATGACACACTTTTCATCTCTAAGAATTGGAGATTCTGTAAATCTTGAATTTGATATAATTGGCAAATACATCATAAATATGTTTTCAAAAACTAAAATAAGTGAAGATTGGCTTAAGGAAAAGGGATTTTAATGTTTAAATACAAATATATCTTTTATATAATTTTCATCTTTGGCTTGCTCATAAACACTGGCTGTGGCAGCAAAAGATCGCCCTCTGGCGGTCCGATAGATGAAATTAGTCCAAAAATACTGAGTATCAGTCCAGCTCAATTTCAACAAATCGACAATAATGAAATCATTGTCAATTTTTCTAAATTGATGGATCAAAGCAGCATCAATGCAGGACTATCTATTTATCCTCCTATACTTAACAAAAAGTTAAGCTGGAAACGAAACGTCTTGCATATCAAGATTAATGAAAAACTCAAAGAAAATACCAATTACTTAATCTCTTTCAATAATAACTTAAAATGCTATCATGGAAACCCACTCGATAAACCAGAAACCTTTATTTTTAACACAGGCAAACTAAATGATCATACAATCCGCGGCAAGTTTTCTTTTGAAAAAGATGAAGATAAGAACCTTATAAAAACAATCTTACTTTTAGATAAAGACTCTCTCTTAGTACTTGAAAGACAGTTTGATGAGAATAACTTCGTCATCGATTATTTAAATTATGAAGATATGATCATCAGATCTTTTATTGATAAAAACAATAATAAGCGCTATGATTATGGTAATGAGCCCTATTTCCAAAGTTTTGTTCCAAATAATTATAATGAGGCAATAAAAATTGAATTAACCTATCAAGATACTGTAAAGCCCGATATAAAGCAAGTTAAAGCAATATCTAAGAATGATATACAAATCACTTTTAATAAGGAACTCAGCACACTGCCTTTCACTGCATTTGTCAATAATGAAAAATCAAGCTCATTGTCAATAAACACTACTTACATGGAAAACAATACAATACATTATATTACAAATGACCAAGATACAATAAAATACGAAGTCATAGTTCAAAATATATTTGACAAAAAAAACAATTATAATGAAAAGATTAGCACATTTGTCATCGGCTCTGACAAATTGCTAAAGACCAACCCAAAAGTGCTAAATTCCTCTATAAGAAACGGTTCTGCCATCGACGACTTATCTCCAATTCTCAAAATTGAGTTTTCTGAAATCATGCTTAAAGGAAATCTCTTCTATTCTCTCAAAGAAGTCGAAACAAATAATTTTATTCCTTTAAATATCCTAAAAAGCAATTCAAAAATATGGCATTTGCAGCCCAAAA
>JAJBBH010000052.1 GCA_020532185.1 Candidatus Cloacimonadota bacterium
AAAACTTTATTCGACTTGCTGTTATTTGCTCCACATCTATTCACATTTCTAAGAACACTGACTCGTTTTAGTCAGATTCCTCCAACTTTTATCATAGGGGTTTTTTAGTCAAGAGATATTTTTAATCTTTGTCTAAATTACTGACAGCACACTCGTCTATCTATAATATAATCAAGATTATACTAAATGCAAATTATTTTATTATTATCATAAAATTACTGTATGTTTTGTAAGGTGATTTTCGTAAATATGATAAAATGTGCTGCAAAAGTGGTTTTTTTGGCTGATTATACAACGAACAACAGCGAACTTTTTTTAACAACGAACGAGTACTTTGCTTCGCAAAAGTGAACGAGTGAACGAGTGAACGAGTGAGTAGTTTTTGCCGATTAGCAGACGATATACTTTTGACCACAAAAAGCATGAAGAACACGAAGAACACAAAGAACACAAAGAGGTTTCAAGGGCGGCTGACTCGCATATATAGCACAATCGTTTCTTACTTTACTGTCTGGCAGAGAGCACGCATATAATTCACCACAGAGAAACACAGAGAGCCACAGAGATTTGCCGATTAGCAGGCAGCATATAGACTTTACAAACTTTACCTACTGGCAGACTATACACTTTTAATTAACCACAAAGGACACAAAGATCACGAAGGACACAAAGAGGATTTAAGCTTGTAATGAACGACACGAACTTTAACGAACTTTTTTAAAATTCACCACAGAGAAACACAGAGAGCCACAGAGATTTGCCTGGATGAGAGTAGTTAATTATTAGTTTCCAGTTTTACTTATATATTTTAAAAGCAATGAGTGGCAGAATTCGAAATGGTATGCACTACTCACTCGTTCACTTGTTCACTCGTTCACTCGTTCACTCGTTCACTTGTTTACTCCATCGAAGATGGCTTGAGTGGTATATTATTAATTTCCAAGTTTAGTTATATGTGTTTTAAAAACGATGAGTGACAGAATACGAGACGGTAAACACTACTCACTCGCTCACTCGTTCACTCGTTCACTTTTGCGAAGCAAACCAATCGTTCGTTGTTAAAACCCTATTTAAACACAAAATACACCGCACCCAAGATACACAAACTCGCCCAAAGATAGTTCCAGCTCAGGCTTTTCTGCATATAAAAGATAGAAAATGGGATAAACACAGCCAGTGTAATTACTTCTTGCAATATTTTCAGTTGGGGCAAAGTCAGTGCTTGGTATCCCAGTCGATTGGCAGGCACTTGCAAGAGATACTCAAACAGGGCAATTCCCCAGCTAATAATCGCTGCCACATACCATGCCTTACTTTGCATGTTTTTCAGATGTCCATACCATGCAAACATCATAAACACGTTTGACATAATCAAAAGCCCAATAGTTTTAATAATAGTTATCATTTTACCTCCACATAGATAAAACACAAATATATTTCTTATCAATTTCTGTAAAGCAAATTATGTTTATATCAACAAAAAAGTAATAAATTACATATTTTTAAAAATAATCATTGACAAAAAAAGCCTATAATTATATTGATATCTTAAATTTATAAATTATGGAGGAAAATTTCAATCATGCCTAATCACAAATCACCCGCAAAGAGTTTAAAACAAGACGCAAAGCGTTTTGCAAGAAATAACTATGTTAGAAGCACACTCAAAACTTTATCCAAAAAAATGCATTCAGATATTAGTATCGAAGAAAAAAGAGAGATTTTAGAAAAAGTTTATTCACAGCTTGACAAAGCAGCAAAAAAAGGCGTAATTCACCCACGCACCGCTTCAAGAAGAAAGTCTCGTATCGCTCTACATTTCAACAAAGAAGTCTCTGCATCCCAAAGCACTGAAGAATAATCAATAGAAATATAGAATCACACCCCTCATCGAGGGGTTTCTTTTTAATTGCTCAAAAAATACACGTAAATAATAGAAAAGAGTATTATTATGCTAAATATGTTTAAATCTTTAAAAGAAAAACTGGCTAAAACAAGAAGCGGATTTGTCGGTAAAATTGCCGAAACATTGATGCTACGCACAAAAGTCGATGAAGAGCTGATGGACGACTTAGAAGAAGTCCTCATTCAGGGCGATATCGGTGCTGAATTAGCTATGGAGATAATTGATAAATTAAGAGATGAAATCCGACTAAACAACGTTACAGAGCCAGAAAAAGTGCAGTTTTATATTGAGAAGATTATCAAAGAAATAATGATAGAAGATTATGATAAAAAAGAAGAACTATTTAATTTTGACGCACATAAGCCCTGCATTGTTCTCGTTGTTGGCGTTAATGGAACTGGCAAAACAACAACTATCGGCAAGCTCGCAAACAGACTAAAAAACGAAGGCAAAAAAGTCTTACTCGTCGCAGCAGATACTTTTAGAGCCGCAGCTATCGAACAACTCACTATCTGGGCAGAACGCTCTGAAATACCTATTTTTAAAACACAACATGGTGCTGACCCTTCTTCTGTTGTCTTTGATGGACTAAACTATTCGTTAAACCATGATATAGATGTCGTACTGATAGATACAGCTGGCAGACAACACAATAAAGCTCACCTCATGAATGAATTAGCGAAAATGCACAGAACTATCCAAAAAGTTATTTCCGACGCACCACATGAGGCTTTACTCGTGGTCGATGCCACCACAGGGCAAAATGCGATCTCACAAGCTAAGTTCTTCAACGAAGCAGCAAAGCTTTCAGGAATCGTACTCACCAAACTCGATGGAACTGCAAAAGGCGGCATAGTTGTCAGCATAAAACGTCAATTAAATATACCTGTAAAACTTGTTGGAATTGGAGAGGCAATAGAAGACTTGAAAGACTTCAAGCCAGAAGAGTTTGCAAACGCATTATTTATGACCTAAATAAAGGGGTTTGAATATCAAGGGTAGAGCTTTAAGCTTATTAAAAAAAGCTGTTGGTAATGATGCCGAATTTAGAGATGGTCAATGGGAAGCTATTGAATATGTCCTAACAGGCAAAAAAACATTGGTTGTACAACGAACAGGCTGGGGCAAAAGTATAGTCTATTTCATAGCTACAAAGCTTTTACGCGAACAAGGCAAAGGCGTTAGCATTCTTATCAGCCCACTTCTCTCACTAATTAGAGATCAAATACTTGCAGCTGAAAAAATAGGTTTAAAAGCACTCTCAATTAACAGTGATAATAAAAAAGACTGGGAAGAAATCTACACTAAAGTCATAGAAAACGATTGTGATGTCTTGCTTATCTCGCCCGAACGACTTGCAAATCAAAGCTTTAATCGAAATATATTAGGCACAATTTCTCAACAAAAGGGCATCGGACTTTTAGTCGTCGATGAAGCTCATTGCATCTCTGACTGGGGTCACGACTTTAGACCAGATTATCGCCGTATAGTCCGAATCTCAAATAGTTTACCAAAAAATGTTCCACTTTTAGCAACTACCGCAACTGCAAATAATAGAGTTATAAATGATATAAAAGAACAAATTGGCGATGATTTACAGATAGTCAGAGGCAATTTAATGCGTAAATCATTAAAACTACAAGCTATCAACCTCAAAGATCAAACGGAAAGACTGGCATGGATTTATGAAAATATCAATAAAATGCCTGGTGCAGGAATTATTTATTGCCTCACAAAGGGAGACTGCGACAGAGTTGCAAGATGGCTGAGAAGCAAAGGCATCAACGCATTAGAATATCACACCTCTCTCTCAGAAGATTCTATAGAAAATAGCAGATTGGCAAAAGAAAGAGAAGATTTATTGATGAACAATCAAGTCAAAGCCCTCGTCTCTACTGTAAAATTAGGCATGGGCTATGACAAACCTGACTTAGGCTTTGTGATTCATTTCCAAAGACCTGGATCAATTGTCGCATATTATCAACAAATTGGCAGAGCTGGACGTCAGCTCGACACTGCATATACTGTGCTACTCAATGGTGCTGAAGACGATGAGATCCATGATTTTTTTATAAATTCCGCTTTTCCAAGCCATGAAGAATTAAAAAAAGTATTGCAAGTAGTCGAAGATGCAGAAGAAGGATTGAGCTCTATTGAGGTGCAAAAACAGTTGAATATGAGCGGCAAACGTATTGGGGATTGCCTCAAAATGCTCCTCTTAGATATGGCTGTCAGTTATGAAAATAACAGATATTGGCGCACACCCAATAAGTGGGAACCAGATTTAGAGAGAATTGCCAGAGTTACACAGCAAAAAAACTTAGAAATGCAGAGAATGAAAGACTTCGTTGATTATCAAGACTGTTATATGCAGATGATAGCAAATGAATTAGACGATCCAGCAAAAACAAAATGCGGCAAGTGTAGCAATTGCATCAAAAACCACATCTTCCCCATCACAGTTGAGCAGCATAACGTTATCGAAGCGAAAGAATTTTTCAAAAAAAGCCATTTAATTTTTAATTCACGAAAGCAAATACCAAAAAATGTCTTATCTGACAAAACGATGAAAATTAGTGCTGAAATGCAAAATGAAAATGGTTATGCACTTAGCAATTATGGCGATGCTGGCTGGGGCATAATAGTCAAAGAAGACAAATATCGTCATAATTATTTCCGAGATGAACTTGTCGATGCAATGATTAAGATGATTAGAGGCACAGATTGCATCAACGAACCAGGCTTGTGGCTCACCTCTATCCCCTCAATCAGACATCCAGAATTGGTAAAGAATTTTGCACAGAGAGTCGCAAAAAATCTCCAAATACCATATAAAGAGACGATTATAAAAGCTGTTGATACAAAAGAACAAAAAACTATGGAAAACTCATTTCAGCAAGCCAAAAATGCAAATGAAGGCTTTGCACTCGAAGGAAATTCTCCCAAGACACCTGTCATCCTGATTGATGATATGGTGGACTCAAAATGGACACTCACAATATGTGGTTACTTGCTCAAATCACAGGGAGTTAGCAAAGTCTATCCCTTTGTTTTGGCATCCACAGCAGCAGGAGGTTTAACTTGATAGAATACGTAAGTCAAGACAGTTTGGCAACTATCCTTATTTGCTCAAATATTATTTTTGAAGATATAGAAAAAGACACTTTTAAACCATACACAATACCGCAATGGAATAAACTCGCTATCAAAATTGCAAATAGCAATATCAAGAGACCTGCCAATTTATTAAATGCAGATAAAGAACACTTAATACGAGAATTAGAGCTGACCCAAGAAGAATGGGAACGACTTGACTTCCTCTTAAATCAAGGTGCAAAATTGGCTATCGAGTTGGAAAAATTGAACAGTTTAGGCATCAGGGTATCCACACGCTCTGAAAGCAATTACCCCAAAAGTTTGAGACAAAAACTCAAAGCCTATTCTCCGCCTGTAATTTATTATAGCGGAGATATCGAACTTGCAAACAGAGATTTAGTTTCTATTGTTGGCTCCAGAGATGTTGATGATCACGGATTCCATTTTGCCAGACAATTATCTCAAAAAATTGCCAGACAAGGTTTTGGTGTTGTTTCAGGTGGTGCTAAAGGTGTGGACTCAATAGCTGAATTTCACTGCATTGATAATGGCGGATATGCTGTGTCATTCGTCTCTGACACACTCAATAAGAAAATAAAAAACAAAGATATAAGAAATGCTATTTTGCAAGACAAATTATTACTTATATCTGCTGCAAACCCTTATGAACGCTTCTATGTCTATAGTGCTATGGAAAGAAATAAATATATTTATGCACTTTCAAAAATAGCTGTTGTGGTCGCTACAAGCGATAATAAAGGTGGTACGTGGTCTGGTGCAACCGAAAACCTCAAAAAAGGCTGGACTCCTGTATTTGCTCGCAGTGATAATAATTCTCCTGTAGGCAACCAAAATCTCATCAAACTCGGGGTGTACCCTCTTTCTGATCACGATATTAATAAAGATAGCTTTTCTGTGAAATACCTGATAGATAATAGTGAGCCTAATAATTCTGAGGGGTATAAGCAGATGGATTTGAGCGATTTGTAAATCATGCTGAGGTGCTTGCAAGTATCCTTATTTGCGAATGTAAAAGCTCACGTGCTTGCAAGTATCTTTAATTGCAGATGTAAAAGCTCACGTGCTTGCAATTATCCTTAATTGCAGATGTTTATTTCGATAACTGAGTACTTTATCAGCACGGTCGTTCTTGCAATTATCCTTAGTTGCGAATGTATAAGCTCACGTGCTTGCAATTATCCTTAATTGCAGATGTTTACTTCGATAACTGAGGACTTTATCAGCACGGTCGTTCTTGCAATTAT
>JAJBBH010000128.1 GCA_020532185.1 Candidatus Cloacimonadota bacterium
TTCAATTACAAGTTTATTCAAGTTGCCAATATTGTAAAGTGTTTTTTTGCTTTTCAGAAATATTATGCTTAAAGCTCTTATGTTAGACGTTCTGTTCTTTACATTAAATAAAAAATTCATTTTTCATTTGTATCGTGTATTGAGTAAACCTGGCGGTTTATCATTGGGAAGAACAAGGTCATTGTCCCTACAAAATGAAACACAATTGATAATTTGACAGCTAACGATTTAATTGTTAAAAGGGCGAACATATAGCTTAGTCCCTACATTTAATCGATTAATCCATATATTAAACCAAAAGCTTAATAAATCTTCGTGCTCTTTGTGCTCTTTGTGGTTTAAAATATTTGTGTTTTTGCCTTCTCTGCGTTCTTTGTGGTGAATTAACAATTTAACTACCGATAAAAGCTTAGCTAAACTATAATCTGCATCACTTACCCCACAGCCTAAAAATTCACATCTATCATCATCTCTTCTTTAGTCTCTTGCACAACCGATTTGCCTCGACAAATTACTCTAACCATAGGGTAAAAAGCTGGATCATGGTATGTTTTTGGAGACAATGAAAAAGTGCCATCTTGTTTTGCAATGCATTGATATACAATTTTCTGACTTTCATCTCGAAGCCTGAGAAACTCAATTACCACAATTTCGCTAACTATTGGCTTCCATTCAGGTGTAGTACTTTCTGTCCTTGTATCCAGATTATGTATCTTACCTCTCACTTGTGGCACCCTTTTTTCAGCAAATAAGCTTCCTATCAAAAGTACCGCTATCAATATAATTATAAGCTTTTTCATTTTTCCTCCTTATTTTAAAATCATCAATTTCCCAGTTTGCATGCCTTTAGCTGTCTCTGCTTTATAAAAGTAGATCCCTGAAGCCACCTTATGATTATTCTGATCTTTCTTATCCCAAATAAATGAACTATCATGAACGTTACTATTTTCTAATCTCTTGACTAATTGCCCCTTTATATTATATATAGAGATTTTCTTCGTCTGCTCGCCCTTAAAGTTCACATTGCCAGATATGCAAGGATTGGGATACACTGATATTGTCTTTGGCTTTTCAACCGTATAGTCAGCATTTGCAACTGTATAATCAAAAGAATACAGGAATGCACCCTCTTGGGTATAACTTAACATTTTATTATGTTCAGGAAAAAAGAACTCTTTAGAATTATATAACGCATTAAATGATCCCACCTCGCTAAATCCATAGTTGCCGATTGACTCAATGTTTTTTATTCTTGAGTAACTTTCATACGATACCATTAGCTCACCAAATGGTATCAGAACGGTATTGTTGGTTGCATAGTTATGTGAATACATGTATTCTATGCTATTGTCATTTACCCTATATACGCTGGCAGAGTTCGACGAACCATATGCCATAAAAGTATCCTCATTAACAAAAATAAATGAAGGCATATCGTCGCCATTTATAAAATCAAATGAATAGTAAAATAGAATATCTTCTGGAGAAGCCTTATCTCTAAACTCAAAAACACCGTTATAACAAATGCAAATGAAATCGCTGTGAACATGACTGCCAAGCCCCTGCATATATCCGTTCAAAACGGTGTAAAACTCAAGTTCTCCTTCGTTTATTCTGTAAACTTCAGTTAAATCAAGTCCATCTAAAGTTTTGCCAAAATAGAGAAAATTACCAATTACACGTGTTTGTATAGGTACGAACCCCAATTCTATACTGTTCAATAATAGGAGCTCATTACCTGACAATTCATATATATCAAACCAATATTTAAATATTGGACCTTGTTCATATGAATATTTTGTATATCTTAGGAATAATTTATTATCATTAACGTCAAAACTGCCAAAGTCATAAATATCTCCTCTTGT
Source organism: Candidatus Cloacimonadota bacterium (assembly GCA_020532185.1). Classification (GTDB taxonomy): domain Bacteria; phylum Cloacimonadota; class Cloacimonadia; order Cloacimonadales; family WRIO01; genus JAGOCT01. Next base: position 1,869 of record JAJBBH010000128.1, read on the forward strand.
AGTAGTATAAATATTATCAAACATAGTTGAAAAAAGAGATAAGGTCTGATTGCTTATGTCATTTGTAACAACATAATCGATATTATGTCTGCAAACTCCTTGGAAAACGCCGTAATCTTTTATTTTATTAACATCGGGTTCTAACTCGTACTGAGTCAAATATTCAGACCTATTACAATAAATAATTGGATAATCTAAACAAAGACTGCCAAATTGGCTAGCACCATACCGTACAGCCGCTTCTTCATAAATAATATCAGAAGTGTTTATATCAAAAGCCATCACATCAGCCCAAATCGTAATAGCAAATACAATATCTCCAGATAAAACTGCATCAACATAATACCAAAAGTCAAACTCGCCTGTTATATCTCGATGAAATATTGAAACAGGATTATTGATATCATCTATATCGAATATTTCAAGATAATGGAAGCCCATCACGTACAGTAAGCCATCTTCACACTTCAAATATACAACATCAACATATTCTTCTTCAGACAGAACGACTTCATTAAAAAAATCAGGTAATTCGTTATTCTCTACTTCATTAAGATTGAAAAAGCGTAAAGATGTGATATTGTTGCCGCCCACTGTGATCCAACCTGCTTGAATAAATACTGAATCAGTTACTGCAAATACTCCATCCGCATCATTTATATAAGCTTCGTACTCCAAAGAATCGATATTGAACAATCTGCCTATTGAATTTGCACTATCCCCTAATAGAATTTTTTCATTGTAAATACCTCTCGAGCAACCATACCATCGATCTATTTCTGTATTAACTGTTTGCAAGTGTTGCATAGGACTTTGAGTTATATCTGCAACTGATAAATATCTGTACGTATATAAATCGGAATCTGATTTGAGCTCATTGTAATACAGTTTATGATTATGAATAAATGATGATGGTTCAAATGCAAGCACTGTTTCGTGGACATGATTAAGTTCTAAGCTACCATCTTCATTGATATGATATTCTCCTATTCGATATAGGTTGTCAACAAACAATTTATCATTATATTTATTAATTGCATAATTATAGCTGCCAAAATCTGATAAGATACTATCAAAACGTATATTGTCTATATTATCTATTAGTGCATATAAACTCATTAGAAATGAGAAGATGCACACCAAACAAATAATTCTCTTTTTCATTATCCCTCCAGTATAAAAAATGGGGCAACAGAAGTTTCAGTGTAAACAGTTTCTGCGGTTAAGCTTACCGCTGCAATAACAAGTATTATTGCTATTAATATAATACGTTTCATTTTTTCCTCCGATTATTTATATTTTTTTATCGTTTTTTATCTGAAAAAAATGAAGCTATGTTAATTTATTATACACCCCTAACCATAGTCGTTTCTTATATACAGCTATGCCATACGTGACAGTAAAGCCAGATCTTTGATTATGCTGCATATACCCTCCTATTTTTCATTTACTTATTATAAACAAGCACATTGGCATGCATTATACCAACTTTAAAATTAATGTCAAGCATAATATTGATATTTTTCATTTATTTATTCAGCAGCCTAAAAATTATCAAGGATCAAACTCGACAGAGTAAATAACACACCTGCCATACTTTAAGAAAGTATAAAGAATTATTATATTATCAAGAAGGCCGATAACAAAGCGAAATTGCCGTATATGAGTCTAAAAACTCCAATTCACGCTAAAAATCTGTCTATAATCTGAATCTGATTTTTTTTTATGCAGTTCTGGCACGATATAGCCACATGCAGCACCAACAATAGCCCCAGCAATAATATCAGTGGGAAAATGCCTCCCTGCGGAATATCTGAGCATAGAAGTAGCACCAGCACCCAAAGCAAGTACAGGAAATATGGCAATCTGATAATCGCTATAAATCTTCTCGTCATAGATAATCTTCATCATAAAGGTACTTGCCATAAAAGCATTTGCAGCGTGTCCAGAAACAAAAGAATTAGTTGCCTCTCGGTCTGTCCGTCTTGCATTACTCAAGTTTGTATTATACACATAAGGTCTTTTTCTTTTTGCTAAAGATTTTGTCAAACTACTCATAAAATTCGTTACCGCAAATGATTGCAAGTACAATAGCGAATATGTTTTTCTATTTTCCAAATTCTTTTGCGACAACAAGACCAAAGGCATTGCAAGCTCACCAATCAATAATGCATCGCTAATTAACGAAGAAGTAGGAGACCAGTTATCAATCGCTGTTATATCAATATGGTTTAGATTATAATCAAGTTCATCAAGATTAATATCATCCCGTTGACCATATTGCATAAAGATAAGATGACTAATACCGCCAAACGCAAGCAAAGTTATTGCTGTATCTTTATCACCATCCCATTTATAGTTGGATGCGTTGAGCATAGTAAAGGATAGCAAAAATATTAATAATAAAATCTTAATCTTAAAAAACATAAACTATTCGGAGGACCTAACAGCCTGGTAAATAAACTTATATGAGCCTGCTTTGACAATATTCTTTAATCTATCTGCAATTGTTTCGATTGTATCGATATAATCAATCATATTAATACCGCTATTTGCATCACATTCATTGGACTGAATCATATTTAAAACTTTTTTACGCATATCTTTGTGATATTGATTAATACGTCCCTCGAGCTCGATTATCATAAAAGAATGCTTAGTATCCAAGTTTCTCATATATTCCAAAGACAAATCAATCATATAAATTATATTGTCATGCAACTCAGATATCTCTTCTTCAAACTCATCAGGAAAAGGTTCTTTTTGAGTAAGAATCTGATGGTTTAATGTGTCGCTAAGTAATACAGCATGATCGCCTAATCGCTCAATATCGTTAACTGTATGTAATAATGATGGTATTTTCTTGGTAACTGCATCAATATTGGATTTTTCATTGACTTTTACGAGATATAGAGTTATTGCTTTTTGCAAATCATCTATTGCATTTTCTATTTGATCTACTTTTTCAATCTTCCTATAATTCTTGTCTTTATACAATTGCATTGCTGTTTTAATCGAGAGCTTAACCAGTTTTAGCATCTCTCGCATCTCAAGAATTGCTTGTTCTATTGCAATTTCTGGTGAGCCAACCAAATGATAATTCAAGTGTTTTGTCTCGCCTAAAGAAAAGTTTTCACTATCATCTCCTGGAATAAGTTTTTCTGCCATAATTGCCAAATATTTAGCAAAAGGTAATAACATGAGAGTGGTTAATATATTGAACAATGTGTGAGCATTTGCTATATGACGTGCAATATTTACACCTTCGTAGGCATTGCCAGGAGTAATCATATCGACAAATAATGGAAACACTTTCCAATAAGTCAAAAATGAGAAAACTGCAACACCTATAATATTGAATACACTATGTATCAAGGATACGCGTTTTGATGCTTTATTGACAGAGAACGATGCCAACCACGCTGTAACAGTTGTTCCCACATTACTGCCAAATGTCAGATATATTGCTCCCGCATAATCGATCAAGCCTGTACTTGCTAAAACAATTATTATACCTATTAAGGCGGATGAGCTTTGGATAATCACAGTAAAAACTAAGCCTGCCAAGATAGCGGAAATAGGGCTACTTGTTAAGTTTACTAAAAATAATCTTGCTGCTTCAGATTCTTTTAATGGTGCAACAGCACTGGACATCAAGTTAAGCCCAACAAACAAAAACCCAAAACCAAGTATTATATATGACCACTTCTCCATCATCTTATTTTTGCGATAAAAGACGAGAATAACACCTATTATCACAAATAAATAAGCCAAATGCCCAACATTGAATGCTATTAACTGAGCTGTGATAGTCGTGCCAATATTTGTACCCATTATCACGCCAACTGATTGAGATAAAGTCATTATACCAGCATTAACAAGACCTAATAGCATCACAGTTGTAACACTACTACTTTGCACAATTGCAGTCATAGCCGTTCCAACAAAAATGCCTTTGAGAGTTGTATCTGTTAATTTCTTTAAAATATTCTTCATTTTATTGCCAGCAGCTGCTTGCAAGTTTGATGAAA
>JAJBBH010000081.1 GCA_020532185.1 Candidatus Cloacimonadota bacterium
ACCAAAAAAGATAGATGAGTCTTGATCTGCAGTGGTAAATACATCATAAAAGTATTCTTCTATGCGGCTAACAAACAGTTCATTGCTTGCATTCAATGGATTATAATATGCCATTTCTTGTGGCAATGTATATGCTTGTTTATCTTTGGGATAGACGTCATATTCGAGTTGGAAGCTTTCAAAACTTGCTGCTTTATAATAGTATTTCATAGCCTCCATATGTGTCTCAAAATACTGTCTATTTCGTGGAGGGCTATCTATAATAAACTTATATTCACTATCTGCTTGTGTTACAAATTTACCGTTACCTGTGGTATAAGGGTTTTCATCTTCTTGAAAGTCCACGAGCAAAACAAGCAATTTATTAAATTTATTAGATTTAGTATTTACTCTATAATCTTGATATTGGTTTGAGAAATAATCACTTGCAGGGTGTTTTTTTATTTTTCTAATATTATCTTTTTTGCCAAATATTATTTTATTATCATCTGCAAAAAGAGATAATACCAAAAAGATTAGTAAAAAGCTTACTAATAACTTATTTTTCATCAAAACTCCTTATTGAAAAAAATAGTATATGTACGCCTGCAAGGAGATTATCATCAAACACTTTAAATTCAAAACAGACGCTAATATATGTATTTTAAGCTTTAAAACTGCAAGCCAATAGAGAATGTTTTATTATAATCTGTTAAGTCTCCACCTTCTTGCATAGCAAAATCAACGCTTAGCTGATATTGATTTGCAAAGGTATATTGGATACCTGCACCAAAGTGAGGTCCCATTATTTCGCCAGCTTTGTCATATATATAACCAGCTCTCAGCGATAATAAATTGAGATATACATATTCAGCACCTGCATTAAAAATAGTAGATTCTATTTCTTGTTTCATCGGATCATCAGTCCATGCTGTAATCAGACGTGCTAATACAAAATCATTATTAGCTAATAATTTATTCATATCAGCATTAACTGTCAGCTTGTTAAATTCGCTTTCAATAGCACGATATGATAGCCCCATTCTCCAGTTTAATGGTAATGGATCTGCTTGATCTTGATTGATAAATGAAATATCAGGTCCAATATTTTGGATATTCAAGCCAAAATCAAGTTTATCAATAATGAGATTTTTCTTTTTCAAGCCAAGGTCAAAAGCGTAGCTCATGCCTCTACCCTTTTCATTTTGCTCTGTTTGACCTGTTCCTTCTGGTGACAAATCGCTTATGATAAACTTTACTGTTGCACCAATACCCAAATTTTCACTATATTGATATGCGTAACTACCTGCAATTGCTATCTCATAGCTATTAAATGTGCCTTCAGACTGATTATTTTCATTTATTCTTTCTTGTTCTCCGTAAGTAAGATATAGAATATGAAAACCAATATTACCAGACAAATCTGCTAAATACTTGTTAAATGCAAGATATTCGAAATACATGTCATCGATGCCGTCAACATCACCAAACCAATTAGTGTGCATACCAGCTATTTGTGTTTTTCTATTAAATGCTAATGCTCCAGGGTTCCAATAGTTTGCCAAAGCATCGTCTGCCTGTGCCACATATGCATTACCCATACCGCCTGGTCTTGAACCTGGCTCAATAGTTAAAAAGATAACACCTGCTTCTGAGATGGCAGACAAGAAAACAGGGCACAATAGTAAAATTGTAATGATTATTGTAAAAATAGTATGCTTTTTTAGCATCTTATTCCTCCATAGATTTATTATGTTGGATTTGAATTAATAATAAATGGTACCGAAGGCCGGACTCGAACCGGCACGAGCTTGCACTCGGAGGATTTTGAGTCCTCTGCGTCTACCGATTTCACCACTTCGGCACACAACTATCATTGAAATGACAATCCAATAACACTCATATTATGTCAAGAAAAATTTAACAAGACCACACTATATTTTTTCTAATTAATATAACTACCGAAATAAAAGCTGTTTCAAGATATTTTAAAATTACAAGCATATTGCTTTTTTTATATAAAAATAAAGGCAACTGAACAAGTTGCCTTTATTATCTGGTTTTTTAACCAAGAATTCCAAGTAATACACCAGCTGCAACAGCTGAACCGATAACGCCTGCCACATTTGGTGCCATAGCATGCATTAACAAATAATTACCCTTGTCGTATTGCTGACCCATTGTTTGAACAACACGTGCTGAATCAGGAACTGCAGATACACCAGCTGCACCGATCATTGGATTGAGCTTTTCTTTGCTAAACAAGTTCATAATCTTGGCAAATAATACGCCTGATGCGGTTGCTATCATGAATGAGAAAGCACCCAAAGTAAATATTTTGACTGAGTTTGAATTTAGAAACACGTCAGCACTTGTTGATGCGCCGACCGTTATTCCAATCAAAATTGTACAGATATCTATCATTGATGTGCGAGCTGTTTGGGCAAGTCTTTCTGTCACGCCACTTTCTTTGAGCAAGTTACCAAAGAAGAGCATTCCCAAAAGAGCCACACCACCAGGTGCGATCAAGCCTGTTACCACAAAACCAATAATTGGGAATAATACCTTTTCTCTTTTTGTTACCATACGTGGGGTTTTCATTCTAATCACACGTTCTGCAGGTGTTGTTAAAAGCTTAATTACAGGTGGTTGAATCACTGGCACCAAAGCCATATATGAATATGCGGCAATAGCTACAGGTCCCACCATATGAGGTGCAAGTTTTGAGGATAAGTAAATTGATGTAGGACCATCAGCACCGCCAATAATACCGATAGAAGCTGCTTCGAGCACGTTGAATCCAAGTATTAATGAACCGATAAATGTCGCAAAAATACCAAATTGAGCTGCTGCACCGAGCAAGATCAGCTTTGGATTAGCTATCAAGGTTGAGAAATCTGTCATTGCCCCGATTCCCAAAAAGATTAGCGGAGGATAGACGCCTTTGATAACTCCAAAATAGAGATAATTCATCACAGAGCCTTCAGAATACACGCCTTGCATCATTGCTGAGACGCCAGGCAAGTTACCCAAGACAATACCAAATCCAATAGGAACTAATAACAGAGGCTCATATTCTTTTACAATGCCTATCCACATAAAGATAAAGCCAATTACAAGCATCAGCAAATAGCTATGAGAATACCATGCAAAGCCTGTCGTGTGAAAAAAATTAATTAATTCTGCCATTTATTAATCTCCTATTTCAAGTAAAACTTGACCGTCAATTACATTATCACCTTTATTTACTAAGATTTTTGTAACTGTTCCTGAATGTGTGCTAAATACATCTGATTCCATTTTCATCGCTTCGAGAACAAACAATATTTGATCTTCTTCTACTCTATCGCCGACTTGTACTTTTGTTTCCAAGATGAGACCAGGTAATGGGGTAACCACTGTTTTTACTCCAGATTGAGATGGGGCTGTTGCAGCACTACCTGAACTTACCGAAGTATTGACTTGCGGCATGCTTTGCACAGGCTTTTCTGTTTGCACAGCTTTGGTCTCTGTTTGACTTGATTCAGTGCTGAATTCAACAGCAAATTCAACTCCATTCACTTCAACCTTTGCATGGTCTGCTGTAAACTCAATGATACGTGCTTCAAAATTTTCGCCATTTATTTTCATTGAATATGTTTTCATTTATTCTCCTTATAAATTACACTATTTTTTAAGATGCCTAAATTGAGCATTAGGGAATTGAGTTTTACCTGATGCTTGCCACATACTAACTGCCGCACGCTTCCAGGTCAACAAAACCTTTGCTTCTTCTTCAAGTTCTTGTCTACGCTTATGGATTGCTGTAATTACTGCAATATAAGATGCACTGCTAACCTCTTGTGGTTTTGTAGTTGTTATTTCTCCGATAGGGGTCTGAATTGATGACTGGACTATAGGCACAGTTTTTTTCTTGATATTAAAGTGGGCAAGCTGCGAGATAATTATTGATGTCACAAACAATGCTGCAAAAACAACCAACATTCCTAAAATCGTTAAGATAGCACCAAACTCTGGTATGTCCTCCAAGAACTGTTCATTAATCTTTATTATATCTGCAGGTGTTTTACCAAGTTCGTGCAAGCGTTTTGTATAATTGGATTGATCTTGAATACCAAGATCCATATATTCCAACAATTTTTTCTTTGGAATATCCAACTTATTGCAAATATCTAACAATGTATAATTATGATTAAATCCATACTGAGTATCATCTTTAAAAATTATAACTCTTTCAGGGTCTATCTGTAATGACTTCAATGTTCTATTCTCTGAGTTTTTTATACGTGGATCAATCTTGAAATACTTCTTGAGATCATCGATAGATATGTCAACAATCTCAGACACTTGCTTTATTGTATTATTTTCTGATATTCCATAAAGCTCGATTTGCCTGTCTATTGTTATGTCTTCTGATTCGTCAGATTGAGCTGACAAAGGCATGACAAAACAAAAAGCTAACAAAGCAAGTATTATGAATAAATATATTTTTCTCATTTGCTAATCCTTTATAATGGAATATTTCCGTGTTTACGTGGTGGATTAGTATCTTTCTTAGTTGCAAGCATTTCAAATGCTCTTACAAGTCTTAATCTTGTACGAGCTGGCTCAATGATATCATCGATATAGCCTTTCGCTGCTGCACTATAAGGATTGGCAAACTTTTCGCGATATTCGTCTTCTTTTTGTTTCAATATTTGTGCTGGATTATCAGCTTCTTTTGCTTCTTTTCTAAAAATAATCTCGACTGCACCTTGAGGACCCATAACTGCGATCTCTGCACTGGGCCATGCATACACGACATCTGCCCTCATATGACGACTATTCATCACGCAATATGCACCACCATAAGCTTTTCTGAGGATAACTGTAATCTTGGGTACTGTTGCCTCTGCAAAAGCATATAAGAGTTTTGCACCATGACGAATAATGCCATTATGCTCTTGGTTTGAACCTGGCAAGAAGCCTGGCACATCTTCCAAAACTAAAAGAGGAATATTGAATGCATCGCAAAAGCGTACAAAGCGAGATGCCTTTACTGAAGCATTGATATCAAGAACACCTGCCAAAACTTTTGGCTGATTGGCTACAATACCGATTGTTTGCCCATTTAAACGTGAAAAACCGACGATTATATTTTGTGCAAATTGTTTTGCTACTTCCAAAAAATCACCATCGTCAACAATACTCTTGATTACTTCAAACATATCGTATGGTTTGTTTGGATTATCGGGTATCAAAGCTGACAAATTATCACACAAACGAGTAACAGGATCTGAACATGGTATTTTGGGAGGATTTTCCATATTATTGGAAGGTAAAAAGCTGACCAGATTTTTTATCAAAGTGAGTGTCTCTTCTTCATTTTCTGTAATAAACTGAGCGACACCGCTTTTTGAAGCATGTACGCGTGCACCACCCAAATCCTCTGTGGAAATTGATTCATTTAATACTGTTTTTACTACTTTTGGACCTGTTACAAACATATAAGAGTTTTGTTTGTCCATAAACACAAAGTCGGTTATTGCAGGTGAATAAACAGCACCACCTGCACAGGGACCCAAGATCGCAGATATTTGAGGTATTACGCCAGAAGCCTGAACATTACGCCAAAAGATTTCTGCATATCCTGCCAATGCATCGACGCCCTCTTGAATGCGTGCTCCACCTGAATCGTTCAAACCAATCAATGGTGCCCCAACCTTCATAGCCATATCCATTACTTTGCAAATCTTCTCTGCATAGGTCTTGGATAATGAGCCTCCAAATACTGTAAAGTCTTGGGAAAAAATATAAACTAAACGACCATCTATTGTGGCACATCCTGTAACTACGCCATCGCCTAATACCTTTGAATTTTCCATACCAAAATTTGTACACTCA
>JAJBBH010000083.1 GCA_020532185.1 Candidatus Cloacimonadota bacterium
CCAGAGCGGCTTTGGAGACGATTATTTTTTTTACACAAAATATATAACTTTGCTTTATTCGTGTCCTATTCGTGTCATTCGTGGCTAAAAATAATAAAGTTCGCTGTTAATCCTTAAAACCCCTTTGTGCTCTTAGTGCTCTTCGTGTTCTTTGTGGTTAATTAAAATGTACCATCTGCCAGTCGGTATAGTAATTAAAGTCTGCGTGGTGTCGCCAGTCAGCAAAAACTACTCACTCGTTCACTTGTTCACTCTCTCACTTTTGCGAAGCAAACCCTTCGTGTTCTTTGAGGTTCGGAAGCGTATCGTCTGCCAGTCGGCAAAAACTACTCACTCGCTTACTCGTTCACTCGTTCACTTTTGCGAAGCAAACCAAAAGTTCGTTGCAAAAAAATGGTCGGGATGACAGGATTTGAACCTGCGACCGCTTGAACCCCATTCAAGTACGCTAGCCGGACTGCGCTACATCCCGAACACAAATTCAAAGATATATTTTAATATATTTTTGGCAAGTAATTTTTAACCAAGATAGTTTTTTAATGAATTTACAGCCTTATACAAATCTTCAAAGCTTTCAAAATCAAGCAATTGTTTCGCATCGCTCAAAGATTTTTCTGGTTCTTTATGTATCTCAATTATCAAGCCATCTGCACCTGCTGCTACTGCTGCCATCGACATTGAGGGCACAAATTCGCTATTTCCTGTTGAATGAGATGGATCAACAATTATCGGATAATCGGACATACTTTTAACTATTGGCACAGCTGATAAGTCCAGTGTATTCCGAGTTGCTGTCTCAAAAGTTCTTATACCTCTTTCACACAGGATAATATTATCATTACCATTTGCCTGCAAATATTCTGCTGCACTTAGCCACTCTTTGATTGTTGCCGACATTGCTCGTTTCAAAATGATCGGCTTATCAACCATACTTAATTCCTTGAGCAGAGGGTAATTATACATATTACGAGCACCTACCATCAAGACATCCACATCTTGAAATACACTGTGCAAATCCCTCAACTCAACAACCTCTGTCAGCGAAAACAAGCCCAATTCTTGACAAACCTGCACCAAATATCTGATTGCTTCTTCTCCCAAACCTTGAAAACTATCAACAGAAGTTCTCAATTTAAAAGAACCACCCCTGATAATTTGCACGCCAAGTCCTTGCAAAAAGCTCGCTATTTCGAAGAGGCTATCGTATGACTCGACAGCACAAGGTCCCGCAATCACATTAAATTTACTTTTAAAATCTATCTCATTCATCTTTTTCATTCACTTCCTTAGAGTTAAAGAAATCAACTGCAGCACCATACATAAGTCCATGATCGCTTGCATTAATCGTGTCAGCAGATAATTTTGTCATTATCTGATAGATTATTTGCAAACCAATCCCTATTATCTCAGCTCTTTGCGGTTCAAAAGGCATTTTCTCACTAATTTCTGCAAAGCTCATCTTCTTAAATGCTTCTATATAACGACTTATATCTTCTTTACTCAGTTGCGACTTATGTACTTTTTCGCTCGAATAAACTCTTATTCCCTGTTTCACAGCACTGATACTTGTAACTGTGCCACCCACTCCAACAAGCGATCGAACATTGTGAAATTCATCTGGAACCAAATCCAATAATCTCTTTATCTCGATCTTTATTGCCTGTTCATCATCGCCAAACTTATTATTAAGTCGCCTAATACCCAGATCAACACTGATAAACTTCTTAACTTTTCTATCCTCAATTAACGTAAATTCCGTACTCCCACCACCAATATCAAAGATAAGAAATTTGTCAAAGTCAAACTCATAAGCATTAGCAAGACCATTAAATGTCGCTTCCTGATCAGAATCTATAATTGTGTAATCAAGCTGATATTTATCACGTAAGTAATTAATTATTCTATCGATATTTAGGGCATCACGCGAACAAGAGGTCCCCACTATTTTTATATTATCTGTAAATGCTTTGCAAATTGGCACATATTTATCAATTATATTAAAAAAACGCTCGAACGCATCTTCTGCTATCAATCGATTTTTCATATCTTTACCCAGAGCACTAACTTCAGAATACCTTGACTTGGTGAGTAATTCACCTTCGACATATTCTGCCAAAAGTATCTGGATATTATTAGTCCCAACATCAAAGACAGCTATTTTTTGCATATTTTGTAAATTATTTTCCTTTTTAAAAATGAAACTGGAGACTGTCAAAACAGCCCCCAGTTTTTTATATTTTTACCAAACAAATCTAACGTTGAGATCTTTAACTGCTTTTACGTCGTCGACACGTCTGATAGGTGTATTTGTTGGTGCATTGAGCACAATTTCTGGATTATTGATACATTCATCGTTTATCTCAATCATAGCTTCGATAAACTCATCGAGTGTTTGTTTACTCTCTGTTTCAGTAGGTTCGATCATCATTGCTTCATGTACGATTAATGGGAAATAGATAGTTGGTGCGTGATATCCCTTGTCGAGCAAGCGTTTAGCAATGTCAAGTGTCTTGATATTGCATTTTTCTTTATCTCCCAAGTTTTCAAAGCATCTCTTCTTTTGCCATTCATTTGTAGCCACAAATTCGTGCATGCAATAGGTGTGATCATGAGGAATATGATATACTTTTGCAAGTTTTTTCATAATATAGTTTGCATTGATCACTGCATTTTCTGCTGCTCGACGTAAACCTTTACCACCTAATGTTTTGATATAAGCCCAAGCTCTCACGTTCACTGCAAAGTTGCCGTAAAATGAATGAACTTTACCGATAGATGTATCTTTATGAGAGAAATCAAGTATAAATTTATCTCCAACTTTATTCACCATTGGATATGGCAAGAATTTCTCTAACTTCTCAACTACAGATACTGCACCTGAGCCAGGTCCACCGCCACCATGAGGGGTAGAAACTGTCTTATGCAAGTTATAGTGCATCACGTCAAAGCCAATTTTTCCAGGATGTACAACGCCCAAGATTGGGTTCATATTTGCACCATCCATATACATCAAGCCATCGACTGCATGAATAGCTGCAGCAATTGCCTCAATTTGAGGTTCAAACAAGCCTAAAGTATTGGGATTTGTCAACATAAAGCCAGCTGTATTCTCATTTATAGCCGCCTTCAAAGCGTCAACATCAACCATACCTTTGCTATTCGATTTAATTTCCACAACTTTCATGCCAGCAAGTGCAACCGATGCGGGGTTTGTACCATGTGCAGCATCAGGCAAAATAATCTCATTTTTATGATGATTACCTTTTGCTATATGATATGCTTTCATGATTTTCAAGCCAGTAAACTCACCGTGTGCACCAGCTACAGGCTGCAGTGTTGTGTTTTTCATTCCAGCAACTTCTGCCAAGTCATTCTGTAATTCATAAAGAATTTCCAAAGCACCTTGCACAGTTTCTTCTGGTTGGTATGGGTGCAAGTCCATCAAGCAGCTTGATCTAACAAATGCCTCATGTGATTTGGGATTATACTTCATAGTACATGAGCCAAGCGGATAAAATCCTTTTTCGATAAAGTGGTTTTTTTGGCTCAACTCCACAAAGTGTCTCATCACATCGAGTTCACTAAGTTCAGGAAGTTTAACTTCACTTTTTCTTCTAAATTTTTCAGGGATGCAGTCATTTATATCGATATCCACATCATTCTGTGGTAAAATAGCACCTTTACGTCCAGGTATTGATTTTTCAAATATAGTCTTAGTCATTGTTTACCTCCTTGAGTGCAGTAATAAAGGCATCTAAGTCTGCTTTTGATTTCTTTTCTGTTACAGCGATTAAGAGCATATTTTCTTCGCCAACTTCTGCAAGATCAATGCCTGCAAAGATGTTTTTAGCCAAGAGTTTATCTATTATTTCGCTTGCTTTCAGAGGTGTTTTGATGGTAAATTCTTTAAAAAATGCTTGATCAAAAGCCAGTGAGAAACCATCTATTTTACATATTTCATTTGCCAAATATCTTGCTTTGCTCGCACTTTGTTTTGCTATTTCCACAAAGCCTGTTTTGCCTAATAGACTCATATGAACAGTTGCTGCAAGAACACATAAAGCCTGATTTGAGCAGATATTAGAGGTCGCTTTATCTCGACGGATATGTTGCTCACGTGCCTGCAAAGTCAATGCAAAAGCACGCTTACCATCAGCATCGACAGTCTCGCCAACTATCCTGCCAGGAATAATGCGGTTAAACTCCATTTTTGTTGCTAAAAATCCAAATAATGGTCCGCCAAAATATGGTTTATTGCCCATTGCTTGACCTTCACCAACTACGATATCAGCGTTATATTCGCTCGGTGCATTCATTAATGCCAAAGAGGTAGGGTCAACAACTGCAATAAAGAGAGCCTTTGTTTTGTGGATAATCTCATCCATTGCAAACATATCTTCAAAGTTACCAAAGTAGTTTGGTGTTTGCATTACCACGCATGATGTCTGATCATCCATTGCTTTTTCAATATCTTCTGGCTTGACAACGCCATTAACAGCAGGAATATAGACCAATTCGATCCCTAATCCTTCTGTGTATGTCTTTATTACTTCTTTGTAACGTGGATTGATAGTTCCCGCTATAATAGCTTTCTTTTTTCTTGTTTTTCTTATAGACATGATGATAGCTTCGGCAGTCGCACTCGCACCATCATACATACCAGCATTCGAAATTTCCATGCCTGTAAGGTCACAAATAATGCTTTGATACTCATAAATAGCTTGCAATGTGCCTTGACTTACTTCTGCTTGGTATGGCGTATAGGCTGTCAAAAACTCTGGTCTTGAGACAATGCTATCCACAGCTGCTGGGATAAAATGTTCGTAAATTCCACCGCCCATAAATGAGTTAAATACATTAGTGCATTTGTTTTTGCTTGTTAATTCAAAAACACGCTTCGACATTTCGAGCTCCGATTTTGGAGCGTCTAAATCCAATAGTTTTTGTAAACGGAATTTCTCGGGAATATCAACAATAAGCTCTTCAAATTTGCTTACGCCGATCGCATCAAGCATCTCTTTCCGTTCTTTGTCAGTGTTGGAAATATAAGGCATAGCTTCTCCTTTTTATTATTATATTGTTTCTTCTATTATTACTTTTTCTTGCAATACTTCTTCTTCAAGCTCATTCATCTCTTGCAAAGCTGCATTGAGCAAGTTCACACGCTCTTTATATGGAATGAATGCACTTTTAAAACCATTAATTATCAGGTTTTTTACATCTTCATAGCTCAAATGCAACAGCTCGATTGCCAGCATAAATTCATCTGTCATTGTGGTATCAGACACCAATCTGTTATCTGTATTCAGAGTAACTCTCAATCCATAATCGATATAAAAATCAATGGGATGAGACTCAATACTCTTCACAGCTTTAGTATGAAAATTACTTTTCAGGCATATTTCAAGCGGTATCCGATGATCATTAACATAATTGAGCAAATCGCCATCTTCGAGCAATCTGGTGCCATGTCCAATTCTATGAGTCCCACAATAATGGATAGCTTGTGAAATACTCTCGGGACCATATGCTTCGCCAGCATGAATTGTGATATTCAAATTATTACGTAAAGCAAGGTCAAACGCCTCTTTATGTTCTTTTGCAGGATTATTATATTCCGAGCCAGCAAGGTCAAATGCTATCACACCCTTATTTTTATAAGCCACTGCCAATTCAGCCAGTTTCAATGATGTTAGAGGACTCATATTTCTTATACCGCAGATTATCACACCTGTTTTGATATTAAGTTTTTTCTCTGCATCACGCAATCCAGCAATCACAGCATCCGATATTTGCGTGAGTTTTAATCCATTTTTTGTGTGC
>JAJBBH010000042.1 GCA_020532185.1 Candidatus Cloacimonadota bacterium
ACAAATTCTCGTCATAATATTTATATGTTATTCAAGGAGAAGAAAATGTGTGGTCAATTCGCATTGTATTCAGATTTGAGGGCAATAATCAAGTACTATAAGTTCTTGTTGAGCCAAAATATGGGTTTTTCAGAAGATGCAGTTTATGATTATTTGATAGCAAAAAAATCAAAAGAGCCATATAATAAATATATTTTTCCAAGTGCTAAGATCACACCCTCTATGTATGTGCCTGTATTGCGTCATAAGAAGGGTATTTTTGAGCTTGAATGGTTGAGGTGGGGTCTTGTTCCATCTTGGTCTAAAGATGAGAAATTTGCCAGTAAATTAATCAATGCACGGCTTGAGACTATCCAAGAAAAGCCATCATTTCGCGGTGCATGGAGGGCACGCAGGTGTCTGATTCCTTGTAATTACTTTTATGAATGGGATCAAGATAAGACTAAGTATGAGATAGGACAAGAGGGCAAGGATTTGTTTTGCATGGCAGGTTTGTGGGAATCATGGGTGCATGAAGGTTTTGATTTGGAGACCTTTACGTTGATCACTCATGAATCCTTTGGAGATTTGCAAGCAATACATCATCGTTCACCTTTGATTTTTGCTGAGTCGTTTTTTGCAGATTGGTTATCTAATAAAATCGATTATGCAGAAATCGTAGAGAACTATTTATCAAGAAAGTACTTAATAATGCAAAATAAATGATTGAATTATTTACTTTAATTATAAGCATTTAATGAAAACAATTGATAATAAAAACAAATAGATAAAGAATTTGCTTGACATTTAATACATTATGAGTATATTTTAATAGAAGACAAATTAGGGGGTTAGTTTGACTAATAAGATAAAAGTTTTGATAGTCGATGATACAGTAATATATCGCAAAATATTAAAAGATGTAGTATCAGAAATAGATAATACAGAGGTGATCGGTACAGCACCTAATGGCGAAATAGCACTTAGAAAAATTGAAAGCGAGATGCCAGATCTTGTTTTATTAGATGTGGAAATGCCTGTTAAAGATGGTCTTGAAACTTTGGTCGAGCTAAAAGCAAAATACCCTGATATTGGTGCTATCATGGTATCTGGTGTGAACGAGAGGCAAGCATCTATCACTATGGAAGCTCTGCAAAAAGGGGCTATTGACTTTGTTCCCAAGCCCATAGGCAAAAATATAAACGCAAATATTGAAGCTTTGCGTAATAGCTTGACACCAATCATCTCACTATTTCAAACAAAAAAAATCATAACAAGTGTGCGCAGGGGTCAAGCTATTGTAAGTTCTCCTCCACTTACAGAAGTCAAAGCACCTATAGCACCGATAATTCGCAAAACACCAGAGGCAGTTAAAACACTTTCTTTTGTATCAGCACCAAATCCAAAAAGAGCAGATATCTTGGTTATTGGAGTTTCAACTGGTGGTCCTAATGCATTGGCAAAGTTAATCCCAGATATTCCAGCAGATTTAAATGTGCCTATATTAATTGTACAACATATGCCTCCCACATTTACAAAATCATTAGCAAATCATCTTAATAGTAAGTCAAATATACCTGTTTATGAAGCAGAAGATGGACAACAAATTGAGAAGAATAAAGTATATATAGCACCAGGCGGTAAGCATATGATAGCGACGCGTAAAGAAGGACAAGCAGTGATAGCTATAACAGATACAGAACCTGTTAATTCATGCAAGCCGTCAGTAGATGTTCTTTATGAATCGATACCTACTGTTTATAATGCAAATGTGATGTCGGTAATGATGACAGGTATGGGTTCAGATGGTATGAATGGAGTTAAATATTTGAAACGTACAGGATGTTATTCAATCACACAGAGTGAAGATTCTTGTGTGGTTTATGGAATGCCACGTGCAGTTGATGAAGCAGGCTTGGCTGATGAGACAGTTCATTTGGACAAATTGGCATCAAGAGTCTATCAATTAGTTAAAAACGGTATAAAATAAAAGGAATGAGGTATTAATGTTATCCTCAAAGATTGCTATTAATCGTGAAGAGTTTGTTCTTCTGCGAGAATATATTCAGCAAGAATGTGGGATTGTCGTGGGAGATGAGAAGGTCTACTTAATTGAGAGCCGCTTGGCAAGGCTTGTGGTGGAAACAGGTAGCAGCAGCTTTAAGGAGTTTTATCTAAAAGCCAAGAGCGATATTACCAAGAAGTTGCGCGATAAGATAGTTGATGCAATGACTACAAATGAGACGCTTTGGTTTCGCGATATGAAGCCATGGACAATTATCAAAGAAATCTTGATACCCAAGTTTTTTGATGACTTAAAAAGCGGTCGTAAACAAAAGATAACTGTTTGGTCAGCTGCATGTTCAACAGGTCAAGAGCCATATTCATTGGCAATGCTTTTGGATGAGGCAATGCGAAAAGATCCTCGTATCAACAAAAACCAGTTTAGCATTTTGGGTACAGATATTTCACCAAGTGCATTATATATGGCTATTTCAGGTCGTTATAATACCATTGCCATGTCAAGAGGTATGCTTCCAGGTTATAAAGAGCGATACTTTATTGATCAAGATGGAGTGTCTGAGATTAAGCCAGAAATCAAGGAAATGGTAGTTTATAAGCAATTTAATTTGCAGCATGATTTTGCAAAAATCCCAAGTTGTGATTTAATTTTTTGTCGTAATGTAGCAATTTACTTTTCACCTGAGTTTAAAAAAGAGCTTTTTAAGAAAATCCATGCAAAGCTTTACTCAGATGGATATTTCTTTATTGGATCAACGGAAAGCTTGATTGGTTATTCAACAGATTACGAGCAGTTGGAATACCAAAAAGGTGTTTATTATAAACCAAAGAAGTAAAGGATAGATATGAAAATCTTAACAGTTGATGATTCGCGTATGATTCGTATGATCATAATTAATACTCTAAAATCACTGGGTTATGAAGCACTTGAAGCAGCAAACGCAGACATTGCTCTTGAAGTTTTGAAAGAAAAAGGTGGTGAGATTAATCTAATCCTATTAGATTGGAATATGCCTGGTATGAACGGCTATGAATTGCTTAAAGTGATAAAATCTTCTGATAAATACAAGCATATTCCTATAATGATGGTAACAACAGAGGGTGAGAGAAAAAACGTTATAAAAGCTATTCAGGCAGGAGCAGATAACTATCTAACAAAGCCCTTTACCCCAGAAGATTTGTCTATAAAAATACTTGAATGCTTGGGTATAAGTGGAACAACAGATGGTTTTGATGACGATCATATGCCAAGTTTGGACATGGACGATTTAGAATTATGATAAATAAAAATAGGATTGAGTATAATGATGCATAAGGAAATGATATTAGACAAGTTAAATAGTATTCAAGAAGTGCCTACCCTGCTCACAATAGCAGCAGAAGTCGAACGCTTGACACAAAACCCAGATACCTCTGCAGACAATATTAGTAATGTGATTAAGCTTGATCCATCCTTAACTGGTAAAGTATTGAAAGTTGCAAATTCAGTTATGTTTGCGGGTACACAAAGAATTTTAGACTTGCAGCAAGCAATAACAAGATTGGGTTTTGCTGAGATAAGACGGTTAACATTGACAATAGCTTTTTTAAATAGCTTTAAGTCAGTCTATGTTGATTATACAAGATTTTGGTTACATTCCATCACAACGGCTTTTTTGGCTTTAAACCTGGAAAAGCTCAGTGGTACAGAACAGAAATCAGATAGACTATTTACATGCGGTATTTTGCATGATATCGGTATTTTAATTTTTGATCAGTACTTTCCTGATATTTATAAGAAGGTGTTCAGCATGTCTTCTGCAAAACAATATCAACTTGAATTAGTCGAAGAAAAAGTACTTGGTATCACTCATGCACAAGTAGGAGCTTTGTTGCTTAGTAAGTGGAAGATTCCTGAACAAATAATCGATGTGATTGAGTATCATCATCATCCACAAGAGGCAAAAATATCTGTACGAGATGCAAAAATAGTTTATTTAGCCAATTTTATTAGCAATAATAGAGGGATTGATAATGGAACAGGTTTTTTCCCTGAAAACTTTTACGATGATATCTTTTCTGATTTACAATTAAATGTTGATGATATGCCTGAGCTGATAGCTCAAGTTGAGTCAGAGGTAGAAAAAGCTATGCAAATTTTAAAACTTGGGGGTAAATAATGAGAAAGGCTTTGTTTTTAAACTTAAAAGATAGTTTTTCTTTGTATGCAATTGTAGAATCTAAAACATTTAAGCCTACATTAGAAGATTGGTCTGAAGATTTATTGGATAGTATTTGTGATTATTCATTGATTGTTCTTTATCAAGAAAACATTGATAATGATCTAATCAAAAAAATTAGAATAAAGATTGCATTTAGAAATATAAAATTAATGGTTTTTTCAAATTCTATTACTCTTGAAGCAAAAAAATCAAGCTTGAGAAGCGGTGCTGATTTTGTTGAACTTTTGCCTCTATCTGATGAGGAATTGGTTGATTATCTTTCTAATGCTAAATCACTTTTAGATAATTCAAATTTCTATAATATGGATATATTGAATCCTTTTATTCTTTCTGTGCAAGAAATTCTGTCAATGATGGCAATGCTTGAATTGGAAATAGTCGATACATACTTGAGTACAACCCCTTTTCATTATGCTGATATTTCGGGAATTATGGCTTTAGCAGGAGAACAAAAAGGAATAATTATGGTTTCTTTTTTTGAGCATTTATCAAACAGAATAATTTCATCTATAATGGGTCTGCCTATTGAACAAATATCTGAAGATGAGCAACATGACGGTGTTGGAGAGCTTGTAAATATGATTGCAGGAGGAGCAAAAGCAAGGCTTGGAGATTCTGATTGGAATTTCTTGTTATCCGCACCTACTGTTATCACAGGTAATCAACATAGAGTAATACAACAAAAAGATGTCCCTTGTGTTGTTATAGTGCTTTCAGTCGATGGAGAAAACTTTGCCATACAAATCTGTTTGAACTTATTATCACACAACGATAATTAAATATTTGACGTATAGTTTTTCAAAGTATATTTGGCTCAAAATCAAGGAAAGAAACATATTTTTGAAATAAACAAAAAAATAATTTGACATAGCCCCATTTTGTCCTGCGTATATATATAGAGGGCATCAATTTTTATATTTATACTGTGTTTAACAAATTTTAATATTATAAGGTAGTAAATGAGTAATCTATTTAGTTTGGAGTCAAAGTACAAAGCAACTGGCGATCAACCAGAAGCAATAAATGAATTAACAAAAGGCATTATAGAAGGTAAAAAACATCAGGTCTTGCTTGGTGTAACAGGCTCTGGTAAGACTTTCACAATGGCGAATGTAATAGCAAAAATAAATAAGCCAACCTTGATTTTGTCCCATAATAAAACTTTAGCAGCTCAATTATATGGCGAATTTAAACAATTATTTCCCCATAACGCTGTTGAGTATTTTATTAGTTATTATGATTATTATCAGCCTGAGGCATATATTCCTGGCAAAGATATTTATATAGAAAAAGACTCTGATATCAATGCCCAAATTGAAAGACTGCGACTTAAAGCGACAATGTCTCTTAATGAACGCAATGATGTAATAGTTGTAGCCAGTGTGTCTTGTATCTATGGTTTGGGTGTTCCAGAAGAATATCGTGAGGCAGTAATTTCGCTGCATGTAGGGCAATTAATAGAGCGCAATGAGCTATTGATGAGGCTTGTGAATAGCCATTATGGACGTAATGATATTGC
>JAJBBH010000033.1 GCA_020532185.1 Candidatus Cloacimonadota bacterium
GTAGTAGGAGTGCAAGGGGAGTGAAGGGGGAGTCAAGTGGCTGATAAAGACGAAGCAAGAGAGTCATACAAGTGTAATAATATAAAGTTTATTTTTAGATATGAGCCAGATTTTAATAAATGAAAAAAGTGCAGACTTTGCTGCACTTAATATTTTATGTTTGAAAAACAAATTTGACTATAATTCGTCAAACACTGATTTGATAATTTCTATACACTCATCAAGCTGTTCTTTTGTGATCACCAATGGTGGAGCAAGGCGTATGATGTGTCTGTGTGTTGGTTTGCAGATCAGACCTTTTTCTTTAAGCATAACACATACGTCCCAAGCTTCTTTTTTATCTTTAGGTTCGATAATAATTGCGTTTAACAAGCCTTTACCACGAACTTTTGTCAACATTGGGTGCTTAATCTTGTTTAATTCATCGCGGAAATAAATACCTAATTCTTGTGATCTTTCAGCAAGTTTCTCATCTCTTACCACTTCAAGTGCGGCAGTTGCTACAGCACAAGCGAGAGGATTTCCACCATAAGTAGAGCCGTGCTCGCCAGGTTTTATAGTAAGCATAATATCTTTTGAAGACAAAACTGCAGAAACAGGCATTGCCCCTCCAGAAAGTGCTTTTCCAAGAATAAGAATATCAGGTTTTACATTATCCCAATCGCATGCTAACAATTTACCAGTACGAGCTATACCAGATTGAATTTCATCTGCAACAAACAACACATTATGTTTTTTACAAATATCATAGCATTTTTTTAAATAACCATCAGCTGGAACATAAACGCCTGCTTCTCCCTGAATTGGTTCAACAAAAAACGCAGCCACTTTTTTGCCATTCTCATTTAAATACTTTTCAAGAGCATCTGCATCATCATATGGCACAGTTACAAATCCAGGTGTATATGGACCAAAGTTTGTTCTACAGTCTGGATCAGTTGATACAGAGATAATTGTTATAGTCCTGCCATGAAAGTTGCCATCACAAAATACTAATACAGCTTCATTTTCAGGAATCCCTTTTTTTACATATCCCCAACGACGAGCTAACTTCATAGCTGTTTCGACAGCTTCAGCACCAGAGTTCATTGCTAAAACCATTTCATAATCAAAAAATTCGGTGATAAATTTTTCAAATTCACCTAATTTGTTATTAAAAAATGCTCGGGAGGTTAGAGTCATTATTTTTGCTTGTTCAATCATCGCATTTACAATATGCGGATGACTGTGCCCTTGGTTAACAGCCGAATATGCTGAAAGAAAATCATAATAACGATTGCCCTCTGGGTCCCACACGAAAGGACCTTCACCCTTAGCTAAAACCACTGGTAGTGGACTATAGTTGTGTGCACCGTATTTTTCTTCAAGCTCCATTGCAGTTTTACTGCTTACTTCTCCATAGACTAATTTCTCGGTCATGAATTCCTCCTTATATTGTTTTAAAACCCTTTTTAGCATACAACAGATTTTTTGTCAAACAAAATCATTATTATTTTCATATTTTCTATAAACATTTGCACTGTATGCCATTGTGATTGTATTTTTATAAAGCAATTGATCTTTTTAAATGTCAAATTTCAATAATTTGTATGTCAAGCTCAATATTTACTGCATTTACTAATTTATAAGAAACTATTTGATATGATGAGCATGGCACACTTTTTGTATATAAACTATTACTTACAGCTTTAGTTTTGTGAAATTTATAGAAATCATTACTCATTGTATAAAATAGTTTGACAAATAACATAAGATTATCAATATTGACTTAATAGCTATATTTCAGGAGCAAAAATGATGAATTTAGAAGAAAAATTAAAACTTATAAAAAAAGGAACGGAGGAAATAACTCCTCTTGACGAACTTATTAAGAAAATTGAAAAGTCAGAAAAAACTGGCAAACCTTTGAGAGTAAAATATGGTATTGATCCTACTGGATACGACGTCCATATAGGCCATTTGGTACCAATAAGAAAAATGCGAGAGCTTCAAGATTTAGGGCATCAAGGTGTGATAATTATCGGAGATACAACTGCTCAAATTGGAGATCCAACAGGTAGAGATGATACAAGACCACCACTTTCAAAAGAGCAGGTAATCCAAAATAGCGAAAAATACATGGAACAACTATTCACAGTGTTAGATAGAAATAAAACAGAAATACGATATCAATCTGAATGGTTTCCCAGTTTAAACTTGATGGATATCATAAAAATCTTTTCAAACTTTACTTTAGCACAGTTTATGGCTCATGACACTTTTAGAAAACGATTTGATGAAGGTTTACCACTATATTTGAATGAGTTAATTTATCCGATTCTACAAGGTTATGACTCTGTGGCTGTTGATGCAGATATAGAATTAGGTGCCACTGAGCAAAAATTTAATATATTATTTGGCAGAGATATGCAAAAACTGTTTGACAAGGAGCTGCAAGTTGCTATATTGTCCCCTATTCTGTTAGGAACATGTGGTACACGCAAGATGGGTAAGAGCTTTAATAATTATATTGCTGTATTTGACAGCCCATCTGAAAAATATGGAAAAGTAATGTCGATACCCGATAACCTTATTCTTAATTATTTTAACTATGCAACTAAAGTTGATCCCTATGAAATAGATAAAATAAATGAAGAGCTGGAGTCTGGTGTCAACCCAAAGATTATTAAGCAAAAGCTTGCAAGAGAATTAGTTACACTTTATCATAACAAAGAAGATGCAGAAAAAGCAGAAGATGAGTTTAATAAGGTATTTAGCCAAAGAGAGCTGCCCTCGAACATTGATTCTTATACAAGCCCTGAAAGCCCAATCTGGATTGTAAAACTATTGACATCTTCACAGCTTTGTGCAACCAGTAGTGAAGCAAGAAGAATGATTAAACAAGGTGCTGTAAGCATTAATAACGAGAAAATTAGTGACGAAAACTTACAGTTAGAGATTATAAATGACTCAATTATTAGAGTTGGTAAAAGACGCTTTTTGAAGCTACTAAAAGGATAACATGAATATAACAGAAATTATCATACAGGTTGTAGTTGTTGTTGTTGCTATCACAATACATGAATACTCACATGCATTAAGTGCCTTCTGGCTTGGAGATGATACTGCAAAAAGAGCTGGAAGACTAAAGCTAAATCCATTGTCACATCTCGATCCAATCGGTGCTTTAATGTTACTTATTGTTCATATCGGCTGGGCAAAACCAGTACCAATAAACCCCTACAACTTTAAAAACATGAAAACAGGTACAGCATTAACCGCTGCAGCAGGTCCAGTATCAAATTTTATTATAGCCACATTCTCTGCTTTTTTACTAAGGTTATTAAATTTATTTAGTTTTGCGTCAATAGTACCAGGTAGCCTAATCTTTTACCTAATTAATTTGGTTATAACAACTTTATATTTTTCAGTATTTATAAATTTAGCATTAGGGCTATTTAATCTTATTCCTTTGCCTCCACTTGATGGATCAAAAATACTGGGCGGCTTTTTAAGTGATGACATGTATTTTAAGTACACTGCAAAGGAAAAACAAGGTGCATATTTGCTAATTATCATAATGGCTATTTCTTTTCTATTTAAAATCCCTATTCTTCCGATGTTGATAAATAAGCCACTTACTTTTTTTACAAATCTATTATTAGGAATATAATAAAAAATTGGAGGTATGAAAATGGATCTCAAAGAACTCAAGTTAATGATTGAAGAAAATGATGTTACTGCAATTGATCTAAAATATTGTGACACAGTTGGTATGTGGAGACACTTAACCTTGCCCATTGAAAAATTGGACTATATACTTAAATATGGTTTAATTTTGGATCATTGCCAGCATATAAAAACTGTTAATAATGAAGAGCTGGTGATAATTCCTGATATTGATACAGCAGTGATTGATGATAACTATAACACGATATCTATAATATGTACCGTACACGATAAAAAAACAGCAAAGGGTGCAAAATGCGACCCTCGTAGTATAGCTTTAAGAGCAAAAGAATACTTGGCAAGCTCAGGAATAGCAGATGAATCATGTTGGATACCAGAGCTTCGTTTTTATGCTTTTGATGAAGCAGACTTTTATAGCTCAAAATTTAGCTCTGCATATCAATTTACATCCATTCAAAATAAGTATTGTCTTCCTGATAGCTATGAAGATAGTGACGCAATTTCGGCACAAGATATAAATGCAAGAAATATTAACAGTCCATTGGATAGTAAATTTAGCCTCAGGCAAGACATTGTTGATTGTTTAATAGATAAAAACATTAAAATTAGCTGCCATAGCCACGATGATGGACTTGCTGGACAACAAAGAATTATGCCAGAATTGATGCCATTTCCCAAAGCTGCAGATGCAGTGCTTATCGCTAAAGATATTACAAAACATTTAGCTCTTGAGTATAGGGCATCAATTACTTTTATGCCAAAGCCAATTTACAATGAGCCAGGCAGCGGAATGCACTTTCATGTACAATTAAAACAAAATAATATCAATCTTTTTTATGAAAAAGGAAGATATGCTGATTTATCCCATACAGCTTTATACTTTATCGGAGGGATTTTGCAACACGGAGCATCTTTAGCAGCTTTTACAAACCCAAGTACAAACTCATACAGAAGGCTTTTTGCAAGCCCTGACGAACCATCAAAACTATTTTATGGCTTTGCTAATAAACTTGCTGCAATCAGCGTACCCAAGAGTGCAAACACCGAAGAAGAAAAGAGAATTGAAATAAAATTTGCAGACGCAACATCTAATCCATACCTTGCTATGAGTGCAATTCTTATGGCAGGTCTTGATGGTATTAAAAATCAAATTCATCCAAATGAATTAGGCTATGGTCCTTATGAAGATGATATTAATCAATGGTCAAAAGAAATGCAAGATGCGATAAAGTCCATGCCTAACAGTTTAGAAGAGGCTCTTAATGCTCTAAAAGCTGATCATCAATACTTGCTGGCTGGTAATGTATTTGATAAAGACTTTATCAAAAGCTGGATAGACTTAAAAATGAAAGAAGTTGTAGCAATTAATCAAAGACCGCACCCATATGAAATGACCATGTATTATAACCTATAAAATAATGAGGTGCATTGCACCTCATCTTTTTCTTATGAAATATGACCCTATAAAAAACATTTTTGCCAAAGCAATAGATAAAAACAATGTTGCAAGGAATTTGTTTTATCGTGCTCTGGATCTATTAATCTTACGTCAATGGTATGTAAAAAAATATATAAAAATGTTTTTTAAGACAAATGACAGCTTTACCTTTTACGATGCTGGTGCAGGTTTCTGCCAATATACAGACTTTGTTATGAAACGCTACAAAAATGCAAAAATTGTATCTATGGATTTAAAATCTGATTACATGAAATCATATCAACGCTCTCTTAACAAAGATCAATTAAGCAGAATTAAAGTATTTGAAGGAGATTTACAGAGCTTTGTATCCCCTGAAAAAACCGATTTGGTTATTGCAATAGACATTTTAGAACATATAGAAGATGACATTTCCGTGCTCAATAATTTTTACAAATCCATGAATAACAAAGCATTGTTAATTACGTCAACACCAAGCAACTTAGATAAAGCCGCTGCTTTTACTGCAGAACATGTAAGACCTGGCTATTCACCTGAAGACTTACAAAATAAACTATTAAATGCTGGCTTTAAAATCAAAGAAATTCGTTATTCTTATGGCTTTTGGGGTAAAATATATTGGAATTTA
>JAJBBH010000070.1 GCA_020532185.1 Candidatus Cloacimonadota bacterium
GCAAAGTAGTTTTTAAAATCTTTAACCCAACTAAAGGCCTCTTTAAAAACTCTTATGTTCTCTCTAATCCCTTTTTCGTCGTAAAGATGAAATGGGGTCTCTAATTTATTTGCCAACTCTATTAAAGAGTTCGTCTCTAATGGTAAGTTTTTATCAGCCAATGCACTACTCCTAAATTTTTAAGTTCTCTTTAATCGATTTTACCGCATCTAAAATATCTTGTCTGTGACCAAAAGCACTGAAGCGGACAAAGTGCTCTCCACTAGAACCAAAACCACTACCTGGTGTTACAACTACCTGACACTGATTTAACAGCTGGTCAAAGAACTCCCACGATTTTAAGTTGTTGGGAGCTTTTACCCACAAATATGGGGCATTAGTACCCCCATACACATCTAAAGAGAGTTCTTGTAAGGTCTCTTTGATGATTTGGGCATTTTCCATGTAGTAAGCTACTAACGCTTTAGATTGAGCTAATCCTTTATCAGAAAGAACTGCTAAGCCCCCTGCTTGACTGATATTACTAGCTCCATTAAAGAATGTAACTTGTCTTCTAAACCAAAGGCGGTTAATCTCACCAACTTCACTATCTTCAACACTTAGCTCTTTAGGGACAATTGACCATCCCAACCTCACTCCAGTAAAACCAGAGAATTTAGAGAAACTATTTATCTCAACAGCACACTCTTTTGCCCCCTCTATTTGGTAAATAGATTTAGGAAGATTAGGATCACTTATAAACTCGTTGTAAGCTGCATCAAAGATAATTACACTTTTATGCTTTTTAGCATAAGAGACATACTCTTCTAGTTGCTCTTTAGTAGCAACAGCCCCTGTTGGGTTGTTGGGACTACACAGATAAATTAAATCTACCTTCTCTTTAGGAGGTGGTGGAAAAAACTGATTTTCAATGTTCCCTTTAAGGTAAACAAAGTCTTTATAAACACCATTAGCTACATCAAAACCACTACTTCTTCCACTAACTACGTTGGAATCAACATAAACGGGATAAGCTGGATCTTGAATTGCTACAATGCTATCAGATGAGAAGATACTTTGGATGTTTGCTGAATCGGGTTTAGCACCATCACTAACAAACACCTCATCATTTTCAATATCGATGCCCATTTTCTTGTAATAGCCAACTAAAGCCTCTCTTAAAGCTAAATCTCCTTGCTCATCACCATAGCCACTGTAAGTCTCATTGTTTGCTAGCTTATCTATTTTTTCATGTAGAGCATTAACAATTTCACTACTTAAAGCTTCAGTTGTATTTCCAATTCCTAAGCGGTGGAGCTTTTTATCAAGATTTGCTTGTTGGTATGCTTTTGTACGTCTAGCTATCTCAGGAAAGAGATAGCCAGAAGCTAATTTGCGATAATTCTTATTAATAGTAGCCATTTTAGTTTTATTGATCTCCTCTAGTAATATCTAATGTCGCTAAAACTTTTGATAAATTGGTGCGGTGGGTCTCATTTTCAAATGAGCACATGGGAAGCCTAAATTGCTCTTCACACCAACCATACTCTGCCATCGCAGTTTTAATTGGAATTGGGTTAGTTTCGAAAAAACATGCCTCAAAGAATGGGTGTAAGTTCTTCTCCCACTGACGGGCTAAACTCATATTTCCCCCTAAAGCTGCATGTACCATCTCCAACATCTGTTTTGGAATTAAGTTAGCTGCAACTGAGATAACACCATCTCCACCAGATTCAATTAGATCTAAGACCATATTATCATCACCACTAAGGGTAGCAAAGTTGTCTTCAGTTTGGTTGATAACATCGCTCATCTGCTTAATATTTCCACTGGCCTCTTTAACTGCAACGATATTAGGACAATCACTTGCTAAGCGTACTAAAGTTTCTGTTTCTAAGTTAACTGCAGTGCGTCCAGCAATGTTGTACAAGATACAAGGAATTCCAACTGAGTCGGCAATCATTCTGTAGTGAAGATAAAGACCCTTTTGAGTTGGTTTATTGTAATAGGGGTTCACTAGCAATAATGCATCTACCCCTGCTGATTCTGCATGTTTAGACAATCTAACTGCTTCACTAGTTGCATTTGAACCAGTTCCTGCAATTACTGGAACTTTTTTATTGGCCAATTCAACTGTAGTTGCAATCACTCGATCGTGTTCAGAGTGACTTAAAGTTGGACTTTCACCAGTTGTTCCACAAGGGACCAATCCATCAATTCCTGAATCTATTTGGAAATTGACGATCCTAGCAAAAGCTTTCTCATCAAATAACCCATACTCGGTAAATGGGGTTATTAGTGCTGTATAAACGCCTCTAAATTTTTTCATAGCTCATCCTCCTGATGAATGAAACAGAGTATAGTAAATAATAAACATAATGTCTATAGAATAACAAAAATGTTTTTATTGAACATTTTTTGTTTTTATAATAACATCTAGAAAATGAGTAAAAAGGAGAGTGAAAATGACTCGAGTTATATTAAATGGGTGTTATGGGAGGATGGGTAAAACCTTAACAACTCTAATTGCCTCTCAACAAAATGTTGAAGTTGTTGCTGGAATTGATCTAAATCAAGGAGATGCACCTTTTGCTGTTTTTAGTTCATTAAGTGAGTGTAATATTGCAGCTGATGTTGTAATTGATTTTTCAACTCCCCAATCACTACACTCTTATATTCCTTCTGCGGTAGAGAAGAACTTGGCTGTAGTAGTAGCTACTACTGGCTTAGAAGAAAAAGAGCTCACTTTACTAGAAGAGGCCTCTTCAAAAATTGCCATCTTTCGTAGTGGCAACATGTCATTAGGGATTAATCTTTTAGAAAAGGTTGTTGCAACAGCAGCAAAAGTATTAGCAGATAGTTTTGATATTGAAATTGTTGAAAAACACCACAACCAAAAACAAGACTCTCCTAGTGGAACAGCTATGATGTTAGCAGATTCAGTAAATGAGGCTTTAAATAACTCTTTAAACTACACCTTTGGTCGCCACGGTTTAAAAACCAAAAGAGAAAAAGGGGAATTGGGAATTCACGCAGTACGTGGTGGAACAATTGTTGGAGAGCACGAAGTTATTTTTGCTGGTGAAGATGAGGTAATCAGTTTTAGCCACCGTGCTTTTTCACGCAATGTGTTTGCAACAGGGGCAATTGCTGCTGCAAAATACATTGCAACAGTTGCCCCAGGAATCTACAACATGAGCGATATGTTAGCTTTAATTTAAGAGCGTTTTTTCCGCCTTTGTTCGCTAGCTTTAATTAAGTCGGCAAAGGTGGTTGTATTTGAATCTTCCTCTTTTTTATAAGAGTGTTCGATAGGTTTACGGTAACGAGATGGTGTTACTACTTTAAGTGTTGTCTCATAAGAGGCAACACTTTTTCCTTTTTTGACAACCATTACCTTTTTACCAGAAGCCAACTTTTGAGTTTTTACCACAGCTTGTTTAGCAGGTTTTACTTTTTTGACCAACATCTGCTCATAACCACACCCTAAGCGTTGGCACTTGTGGTGTACTTGATCTAACTCATCTTTAAAACTCAACATTACAAAATCACAATGGGGGCAATTAATAACACCCTCTCCACTCATCTCAAATCTAGATCTATCATTTTTAACATTGTTAACTAATTTTGTTGTCTCTTTTTTAATATCATCGATGAATAAAGAACTTTGTTCTACCCCATCACTAATATTAGCTAACCTACCTTCCCAAAGAGCTGTTAAGGTGGGACTGGTAAGTTCTTGGGGTGCTAATCTAATTAACTCAATCCCTTTAGCAGTTGGAACTAAGTAGCGCCCTTGGCGCTCTACATAGTAGCTGTTAATTAATTTTTCAATTATTTCAGCACGAGTTGCTACTGTTCCTAAGCCCCCTGAAAGATTTCTTTTTAGCTCTTTTTCATCAACAAAGCGTCCTGCATTCTCCATCGCAGACAAAAGTGTTGCTTCACTGTAGCGTTGAGGTGCTTCAGTTGCTGTTCTTCTACTAGTCAGTTTTTCTATCTTAAATGTATCGCCAACTTTAGGAATTTCCCCCTTATAAGGGAGGGTGCGTCCTATTTCAGTTACCACGTCACTTAGTACACTAATATCGCGCCACCCTTTTTGTTCCTCTTTTTTTAAGGTTGTTATAAAGGTGTGTTTATCAACTTCTAAAGTCACTTCAGTGTTAGTATATAAATAGTTTTCACTTAAGACTTCCATAAACCTCTTAGCAATCAGAGTCCACAAATCAACCTCTTTTTTGTTCAACTTAGTTAAATCAACTTTTTGCTCTGTTGGGATAATAGCGTGGTGATCAGTTACTTTACTCTCTTTAACAAAGCGCTCCATATCTTTTCGATAACCGTGCTCAACAAAGATATTGGCAACTTGTCCAAAGGGGGTGAGCTCTAAAGCTTTGAGCCTTTGAGGAAGTGTTGGGACAATGTCGTTTGTTATATAACGGCTATCGGTTCTTGGATAGGTAACTATTTTATGATTTTCATAAAGGCGTTGAAGAACATCCAGTGTCTCTTTTGCACTGAAATTTAAATAGAGGTTAGCATCTCGTTGTAATTCAGTTAAATCGTATGCCAATGGGGGATTTTCTATTTTTTCTTCAACCGTTACTTCAGTAACTGTTGCCTCTTTGTTCTCTAATATTTTTAGATAATTATCTTTCTCTTCTTCTTTAGTTATGTGAAGAGCTTTTTTATCTACACTTAGATTTGCACTAAAAGGTTCAAAAGCAGCTTTAATTGTCCAATAAAAAGAGCCTTCAAATTTTTCTAACTCTTTTTCCCTTTCAACTAAGATAGCTAAGGTGGGTGTTTGCACCCTCCCTGCCGATAAGCTTACGTTGTGTTTAGTAGTAAGGGCCCGAGAGACATTCAAGCCAACATACCAATCTGCATGAGAGCGTGCTTTAGCAGCTTGGTATAAGTTGTCGTATAAAGAGCTCTCTTTTAAATTGTTAAACCCATCTAAGATAGCCTCTTTTGTTTGGCTACTGATCCACAACCTTTTTGTCTCTTTATTCCAATTAGCTAATTCCATAATAGAGCGGGCTACTAACTCCCCCTCCCTACCTGCATCGGTAGCTATTATTAGTTGGTTTATATCATCTCTTTTGAATAAAGAGGAAACCACCTCAAATTGATTTTTTGTTGAATCTAAAATAACACTATTTAGGGTGTTAGGAATTATTGGTAAATCATTAATTGACCATCTTTTATATTTTGGGTTGTAATAAGCTGGTTCTGCCAACTCTGTGAGGTGTCCTAAAGCCCAAGTTACAACGTAGTTTCCTTCCTCATAATAGCCATCAAATCTTTTAAAAACTGATAAAGCTTTGGCTAATTCTTTGGCAACCGACGGTTTTTCAGCAAGAATTATAGTTTTTCCCATAAAAACTCCTTTTTATTACTGTAAAAGATGATAACGAAGCGATTAATTGAGGGCAATCCCCTTGAAGTTTTTAGGTAGCAAGTATATTATTGTAAGTGCATTATTACTCATAAAGGAGTCTTTTATGGCTTATACTATTACTGATGATTGCATCGCTTGTGGTTCATGTCTTCCTGAGTGCCCAACAGAGGCTATCAGTGAAGGTGATATCTATGTAATTGACGCTGAATTGTGTATCAGTTGCGGTGCTTGTCTAGATGCTTGTCCCACCGGGGCAATTCTACCAGACTGACACTTTTACGGTGATCAGATAAAAGGCAGC
>JAJBBH010000104.1 GCA_020532185.1 Candidatus Cloacimonadota bacterium
CGTTTAAAAAAGATTTTCCCACTACTAATAATGCTATTTGTGTATGTCTTATTTATGTCGTTTAGCGATATTTGGACTAATGAATCATATGCCTATCGTACGATTATGGTGCAAGCGAGCTTCTTTCTGATACCCGCTTTAGTACTGATCGCTTTACGCAAAAATCCAGATAGATGGCAGACTTTTAAAAGCTTACCAAGCATAAGACAAATACTTATCAGCATAGGCTTTACAAGTATTTTATTTTTGGGAATTAATTACTATCAATCTATATTTAACGAGCTATTTGGGGTAAATAATATATTATCTGACAAAAGCTTGCCATTACAAAGCATCTGGCAAAGCATGGTAATTATGTGCTTGGTACCTGCATTAAGTGAAGAGTTATTTTTTAGAGCGTATTTTGCTGAGCATTGGTTTAACAAAAATGATCGCAGGGGTATTTTTATCTCTGCTATAGTCTTTGTTCTTTTTCACCAAAACTATCATGAGTTTTTTAGCTTATTTATTTTAGGCATATGGTTTGCATATCTCTTGTATCAGTATCGTAATATTTGGTTGGCTATGGTTGCACATTTTGTTAACAATGCGTTTGTAGTTATGATATCTTATTACCAGCTTGAATTTTATAAGAAGCACTTCATTGGCTCTATATCAATATTACTCATAGTTTTAACTATTTATTTCAGAAAAAAAGTTAAAGAAAATACCCTCAACCAAGAGTAGTAATCGTCAAAGAGAATCGTTTTTTTATAAACAAAAAAAGCCACTCTCAGGAGTGGCTTAATAAAATATAAGTAGTATTAGTTAGGCAATACAGAAATAAACTTTTTGCCAGCTTTTCTGGTTTGGAATTTTACTGTGCCTTCGATAAGGCTAAAAATAGTATAATCTCTTCCAATACCTACGTTATCGCCAGGGTGAAACTTTGTGCCACGTTGGCGTACAATAATATTACCAGGAATAACTGCTTCGCCGCCATATTTCTTGACGCCTAAATATTGTGGATTGCTGTCGCGTCCGTTTTTACTACTTCCAACACCTTTTTTATGTGCCATGACTATCCTCTTTTTCTAATTAAATTTGAATATCTGTTATTTTCAATTGGGTGAAATGCTGACGATGACCTTGAGTTTTTCTATAGCCTTTTCTTCTTTTCTTTTTAAAGACTATGATCTTTTTGTCTCGTCCGTGACCTAATACTTCTGCTGTAACTTTTGCAGATTCAACGGTAGGGGTACCTACGGTAGTTTTATCATCATTTTGGATAAGCAAAACATTTGGAATCTCTACTGTAGAGCCAATTTCTGCATCAGCTAAATATGATACTTTTATAGTAGCGTCTTTTTCAACACGATACTGAAAACCTTTAAAATCAACTATCGCGAACATATTTATTCTCCTTTTTCATTACACAAATTCAGTTATTTAAACAATATTTTTTATATTACTATTTATGTCAAGGATTATATTTGTTTGTAATATCTTTTTTTTCATCGGCTAATACAATCCGAAACATATCTTGGTCTAAATCATATTGTTCAACAATTTTGATAGGGTTTTTCCAAATACGAATTATCTCTGGATGAGAGTCATAAGCCTGCTTAACAGCTGGATGTACATATATTTCCAATGGTCTATTTGGAATAAAATAAGCTGCTCTTGCCAGCCAGCGATCAATCTTAATCAATATAGATTCTCTTGACAATACTCTACCAGTGCCATTGCAATGTGGACAATGCTCAAGATAAGTATTCATTAGACTGGTACGAGTTCGTTTTCTTGTTATCTCAACCAAGCCAAGATGCCCAAACGGGTAAACTTTATTTTTTGCCCTATCTCTTCTAAAAGCTTTTCTTAGTGCTTCAAGCACTTGCTGTTTACTTTTGTCTTCTTGCATATCAATAAAGTCAATTATCACAATGCCAGACAGGTTTCTCAGCCTTATCTGCCTTACTATTTCTATAGCTGCCTCGATATTGGTGTGTTTGATAGTAGCCTCATAGTTCTTTGAGCCAGTATAAGAGCCTGTATTCACGTCAATTGCCGTGAGTGCTTCAGTACTTTCAATCACAATATTACCGCCTGAGGGCAGATAAATACGAGAATAAAAGAGCTTCTCAATTTCTTTTTCTATACCATAAGCATCGAAGATTTGTGTCTCTTCTGCATAATACTCAACTCTATCACAAAGAGATGAGTTATAATCTTTTATCTTATGTATTATTTTTTGATAAAACTCTTTGTCATCGATCACTAATCTATCGACACTTGAGCTAAACAAATCGCGCACCAATATACTAACAGGATCTGATTCTTCAAAAATACAGCATGGAGCCTTGCTACTATTGATCTTCTTTTCAAGATATTTCCAAGTCTTAGCCAGAGCTTTGTACTCCTCTACAAATTCTTCTTCTGTACAGTTTTCCCCTTCTGTACGTACAATTATTCCGACATTGGGGTCTTTGACATTAGAGATTATGCTGCGAATTCTCTGCTTTTCTATTGGAGAATTGATTTTTCGTGAGATAAATATCTTGCTATTATTGGGGAAATAAACGAGTATTTTACCAGGAATTGATATCCTTCCTGTCAATCTCGCACCTTTACCGCCTATAGGACCCTTCTGTATTTGCACAAGTATCTCTTGACCAGGTTTTAGTATCTCTGTAATACGGTGTGATTCTTCGGGTACAATCTTATCAATTTCTTCGCCATCAACATCTTCGATAAAGTCTGCAACAATATTTGAATAGTGCAAAAATGCTGTACGCTCCAAACCAATATCAATAAAAGCGGCACCCATTCCTGGCAACACGTCTTTCACAATACCTTTATAAAGGTTACCAGCAATATTATTGCTGTTTTCTTTTTCGACAAATAACTCAACAAGCTGATTATCTTCCAATACAGCTATTCTATTTTCCATTGAGTGTACATTAACAATTAATTCTGTAAACATAAGTATCCTAAAAAATTTATTTATTA
Source organism: Candidatus Cloacimonadota bacterium (assembly GCA_020532185.1). Classification (GTDB taxonomy): domain Bacteria; phylum Cloacimonadota; class Cloacimonadia; order Cloacimonadales; family WRIO01; genus JAGOCT01. The sequence goes on from JAJBBH010000104.1 coordinate 2,989, forward strand.
TCATTTGATAAAGACTAATTAGTTAATACTAAAAAATATTAAGATAGCAAATAAGTCAAGGAATTTCTTTTTATATCGACACTTTTTTTTAAAAAGACTCTCCTACTTTAAAATAAATAGACCTACCTTCCTTAGAAAAAGCAATATCACCACGCATGTTGAGCATCTTAGCTTTTGAGATATTCAAACGAAAACCAGTGCCATAACTTAAATGTGTATTGGAGGCTTTAAAGTCTGAAAAATTGTGATATGAATTGCCTAACGAAGTGTAAAGAACAAGTCCTAACTTCATTCTAATAGGGCTCCGATACTCAATTTGTGTGGCAATAAACTGCCTATCAATAAAGCGTCCATTGGGATAGCCTCGCATAATACTATGACCGCCCTGCTTTGGCATCAGCTGAAAGGGCGGGTTATCGCTGGTATTTTGGCTCAAAACCTGTGCACAAAGCACATGTTTTTCAAAGATTGGATAATAAGTTCGAAAGTCAAAAACACCAGAATAAAAGAAATAATCTTTTGTATTTACAGACTTATACAAAACACTTTCATTGATAAACCTATACCCCTTTGTGGGATAATGTTTTATATCAGTTTTATTATAGTCAAACACAAAACCTGTGCCAAATATTGAAAAGCTATCTTCACTGCCTGCAATAGTGTTTGCAAACATATCATTTCCTTCTCGATCATCATACTGAAAGCTATTATAGTGAATAATTGGTCCAAAAAAAAGATCTGCAGAAAAGGCTTTTTGCAATAAAAAAGAAGCAATTTGTTTATTCTGTGTATAAGATTCTTTTTCTGCCAAGCTTGTATTTCCCCCAATACCCCAAAAATCAAATGGCATGATTTTGTATTCTAACTGAGCTGCAAATTTCCACTCTTTTTCTGTATATTCTTTCAAATAATCCAGTTCAAAAGAACGTTCACCATTAGTTGTAAATGAAGCATCAAACTTCAAATCAAATGGATCGTGTCTTAATGAATCGTGGCTTGCGTCAAACAAGATAATTTGCAAACCAGCACCTGCACCACTATCTGAACTATATGCTGGATAGGGTGTGCCTGTAAGCCCTACTACACTGCTCTTTTTTGTTGTAAAATACAAAGCCAAATCCTGCTCTGGAATTGCATTAAGTATTAGGCCCACTGACAATAAAGCTATCAAAATACAGATTCTCATAAGCTCCCTCCATCTCTTTTCATTTCCAAAGCTTCCCATCTTTCAAACAATTCTAATATTCGTTCTTCAATAGCTTGCAGTTCATCCGACAGTTTTGCATAATCATTATAGTTCAAACTTGCCTGCTCATTTTGCATTGTTTTAATTAGTTCAGCTTTTTTACTTTCTAAACTCTCAATTTCTATTTCGACAGCCTCAAGCTCTCGCTCATCTTTATAACTCAGCTTATTACTTATTTTTGCTTTAATGATAGGCTTTTTAATGTCCACTATTTGCTTTTTATCAGCCTCTGTTTCTGCTTCAAATTTTCTCACCAAAAGGTAATCTGAATAATTACCTGGAAACATCCTGATACTATTATCTGATTGAAATATAAAAAGATAGTCTACAATTCTATCCAAGATAAAACGATCATGAGATATCAATACAACACAGCCATCATAGTTATCCAAATAATCTTCAAGTATCTCTAAAGTACGAATATCAAGGTCATTAGTCGGCTCATCCAAAATTAAAAAGTTTGAACCAAATACCAAAGATTTTAGCAAAAACAGTCGTTTTCTTTCTCCGCCTGATAGTGATGAAATAGGGGCTTGCTGCATTTTTCTATCAAATAAAAATCTCTCCAAAACCTGTTCAGAAGAACGCAAAACCCCATCCTGTGTCCTGATATTATCTGTACTTTCTCTGATATAATCAATAACTTTTATTTTTGCTTCGAGTTCGGGTTCTTCTTGGTCAAGATAGGCGACTTTTGTATTCTGACCAAACTTAATAGTGCCTGCCATAATTGGTATTTCACCAAGAACAGCCTTGATAAAAGAAGACTTACCACAACCATTAGGACCAATAATTCCAATACGGTCATTCTTTTGAAAGAAATAAGTAAAATTCTCAAGTAATGCTTTTTCATAGCCAAATGTGAGCCCATTTATCTCAAGTATAGTCTTACCCAGTCTCGCTGTCTGAAACGACATAGAAAGCTCTTTTTCTGTGCTCAGGTATGATTTATCTATTAGTTCCTTGACCCGTTCCACATGGTCTTTTGGTTTTGTAGCTCGTGCTCGTGCACCACGATTTAACCATTTAAGTTCTTTTTTCAGCTGTGCTTGACGTCGTGTTTCTTTTCTTTCTTTATCAACCAATTCAAGCTGTTTTCTCTCCACATAAGCCGAATAAGAACCAGGATAAAACCTAATTTGCTTATCATCAATTTCCAATATCTTTGTACACACAGTATCAAGAAAATAGCGGTCGTGAGTTACAAACAAAATAGTTGCTTTGCTATTAATCATCCAGTCTTGCAGATATTCAATTATATCGGTATCCAGGTGATTAGTAGGTTCATCCATCAAAATAATATCAGGCTCGTCAAGCAAAACTCTCACCAAATCCACTTTTCGTCTTTGCCCGCCAGA
>JAJBBH010000092.1 GCA_020532185.1 Candidatus Cloacimonadota bacterium
ACCTGACTTGATGAGTTCATCAGCTAATGCACGTAATTTCACGTCGTTGATGAATCCCATCCTCCATGCGATTTCTTCGATACAGCCTATTTTTAGTCCTTGTCTATCTTCTATTGCTTTGATAAAGAGAGTTGCATCAGCCATTGAATCATGGGTGCCCGTATCGAGCCATGCATAACCACGGTCGAATAGTTGCACTTTGAGTTCATTTTTCTCTAAATACAGTCTATTTAAGTCAGTGATTTCGAGCTCGCCTCTTTTGGAAGGTTTGAGAGACTTCGCCATCTTAACAACTTGATTATCATAAAAATACAAGCCGACAACCGCATAATTTGACTTTGCTTTCTCAGGTTTTTCTTCTAAAGATTTTACGTTGCCTTGTTTATCAAATTCGACCACACCGTATCGTTCTGGGTCTTTAACCTGATAGCCAAAGACAGTTGCTCCTGTTTTATTCTTTCTTGCGTTTTGCACGATAGTTGCGAGCTTGCTACCATAGAAAATATTATCTCCCAAGACTAATGCACATGGTTGATTATCTATAAATTCTTCACCGAGAATAAATGCTTCAGCTAATCCATTTGGATGTTCTTGCACGACATAAGAAAACTTCATGCCGAGCTTTTCACCAGTGCCTAATAATTCTTCAAATCTGGGTAAATCTTGTGGAGTAGAAATAATCAAAACTTCTTTTATTCCTGCAAGCATTAAGACAGACAATGGGTAATAAATCATTGGCTTGTCATATATTGGTAATAATTGTTTGCAAACCACTTTAGTTGCGGGGTATAGTCTTGTCCCACTGCCTCCTGCTAAAATAATTCCCTTCATTTTATCTCCTTATATATTTAATCAACATTTTCATACAAAAAGAACATAATCAAGTCAATTTCACACTCTAAATCTGTATGAAATCTAATATCGCAGAAATCTTTTGTTTTGTCAATTCTTTTTTCTGCAATGACATTAATAAAGAATTCAATATGCCCATCTACTTTCTTAAAATCAACCAGTTTTACATAAATATCATGGTCTTTCCACTGTTTATTGAGGATATTAAAAGCTTGGTTAGAGCGTTTTATTTCTTCTTTAATACGCTGTTCGCCGTTATTTCTTATCATCCACGTGTCTGCATTGCTATGAAATTGTACATTATTAAAAAGAGGTGTGCCAATGCATTTAATTTTATAGATTAGATTGTTTAATATCGGTATCAATATGTATAAGTCATCTTCATAAAGACGTGCAATATTTATGCTATCTTTGGCAGGAAAGACAATATAATCATTGATTTGATTCCAGTTGCTAACTATATATTTGTTAGACTTTTGGGCAAATACTAAGTCGGGATTGAAACCATCCATATGCGGCATATAAAGATAAAACTTATCTTCTAAGCTGAGCACTAAATGATAAGGAAAGATAGACTTTAAATAGCTATATGACAGATGCTTAGGCGGAGTCTTGTTTTGTTGGGCAAATATTGGAATAAACAAGATATATACTATGAAAAGAACAAGATAACGCCTCATTTCTATATCAATTCTGCTTTTAAGAATTCAACAAAGTCGAGAACATCTCTTTCATTCATATTGAAAGAAGTCATAAATCTCACTTCGCCGATGGCATCGTCCCACGTGTAAAAGAATCTTTTGCTCTGCAGATGCTCAATCTTTTCTTTAGGTAATATGCAAAATACAGCATTTACTTCGCTTTTTCTTGTTGTTTGAAGATTGGGTATGTCTTGCAGTTTTTCATATAATAGATTAGCTAATCGATTGGCATTCTGAGCATTTGTTAGCCACAAATCATTGTTAAAATATGCTTTGTATTGACAAGTAATATAGCGTAATTTTGATAAAAGCTGCATTGATTGCTTACGAATAAAGGGGAAATATTTAGCCAACTTTGTATTGAAGAAGACAACAGCCTCCCCAAATCCCATACCGTTTTTTGTGCTGCCAAAAGATAAGACATCGACCCCTAAGTCTTTGGTCAGCTCTCTCAATCCAATGTTCAAAGCAGCACAAGCATTTGCTATTCTTGCACCATCCATATGCAGATACATATCATTTTCATGTGCAAAGTCTGCTATATTTCTTATTTCATCTGGAGAGTAAAGTGTTCCCATTTCAGTTGATTGCGAGATAGAGATGACTTTTGGTTGTGAGTGATGTTGGTCTCCAACAAAATGCATAAAGCTCTGTACTTGTTGGATATTAATCTTGCCCTCTGGTGTTGAAACTGGGATGAGTTTAGCACCCGTGAGGTTTTCCACAGCACCGCATTCGTCAACAGCTATATGTGCTGTTTCTGGGCAGACAATAGCTTCAAAGCTTTGCACCATTGCTTTTAGTGCAGTGGCATTAGCTCCTGTGCCATTTAAAACAAAGAACACTTCAGTATCATCGCCAAATATTTCTTTAAACAAAGAAACTGCCTCTTGAGTATGATAATCATCGCCATAAGAGACATAATCATAGTCATTTGCTTTTATAATAGCTGCGAGTATATCAGGATGAATTCCTGCATTATTATCGCTTGCAAAACTCTTTTTCAATTCTATTCTCCTTAAGTATTTAATCTACTTTTTTCAGTGCTTGCAGAGGTACATAATATTTATTATACCTGATGCCTTGTCGGTTTATAAATGTGCCCTCTTTACTTTCTACAAGTACAGTTGCACGCTTGGTAATCCTATTAATAAAGCCGATATATGAGGTATCTCTATAATGAAAAATTACTCTATCGCCGTTTTTGAATACCTGGCTTACTTGTTTTATTGCATTTGGTATTATTTCGTGTTTTGTTTTGGTATGCCCAAATAATTGGTGGGCAAGATTTTTAAAATGCTTTTTGGCACAGCTTGTATTGCCTGTCAAAAGTATTTCGATAATATGCACCAATTCATGCTCCATAACTCTCATCAAAGCCTCTTCAGAGCTGCGACATAAGATGCCATTAATATAGTATGAACTATCATCGAACTGATAAAAAGAATGCACAATAAGAGGTGCTGAAAAGGCTATTTCGAAGACATTGTTTATCCGATTATGCCTCACTTTACCTGCAACTCTGGTCATTTGTCTTGATACTCTGATATGAGTCTTGATATTCTTTTTTAAATGCTTATTAAAGAATTCTTTATCATATATATCAAGAAGTTTATTTGGGATTACAGCATTCGTAAAGCTTACAGGATTGATAGATATTTCATCACAATACGCCAAAAACTCTCTTTCTACTTTGGCAAGGTTTTCTTTATGATTTGCCTCTTGAATAACTTTTAAAAGTTCATCCAATTTATCTCACCACCTGTTTTATCACCTTATTCAAAATGTCTTGTATTATATCGGCACTTGGCTCTTTGATTATATCGTTATCCATCATCAAATCTATGGTTTTTCTTGTTTGTTTTATATCATATAAAGTTGTATTATATACTTGGTCAAAACAAACTTTAGTGCGTGCTACACCCTCTTTAACGGCTTGCATTGCCACATCTGCAGCAACTTGGGCAAAGACTTCCAGCTCATCCATCGTGGGCAAAATCTTATCTGCATGAAAATCTCGTTGACGTGCAAATTCAGCTAAAGATTCAGCTGCTCTTATTGCCATACCATCAGTAATTTGGCGTGCTTTACAGAGCAATGCACCTTTGAGGATACCAGGAAAGCCTAATGAATTATTAACTTGGTTGGGAAAATCACCTCTTCCTGTTGCAACAATGAATGCACCAGCTTCTTTGGCAGCATATGGATATATCTCGGGTACAGGGTTTGCACATGTAAAGACAATCGCCTTTTCATTCATAGACTTTACCCAGTCTTTTTTTACTGTATCAGGTCCTGGTTGGCTGAGTGAAATCAAGACATCTGCACCTTTCATAGCATCTTCAATATGGTTAAAACATTGGGGATTAGTCTTTTGACAAAGTTCCCATTTGATATAGAATTTAGGGCTATCTTTTATATCTTTTCTATTTTTGTGCAAGCCACCTTTTGAATCAAATAAGACGATATTATCAGGGTTTGCACCGCTTAATAGGAGAAGTTTGGCAACTGTCGTATTTGATGCACCAGCACCAAATAAAACAATCTTTACGTCTTCCATTTTCTTTTCTGCAAGAATCAGAGCGTTAATTAAGCCTGCTAATATTACGCAGGCAGTGCCTTGAGCATCATCATGCCAGACAGGTATTTCACAATCTCTTCTGAGTACATCCAGCACTTTATAGCAGTCTGGTTGTGAGATATCTTCGAGGTTTACAGCACCAACACTGGGCTGCAGCATCTTTACAAAATCAATAATCTTATCAGGGCTGGGCTTTTTATTTTCATCTCGATTATCAACACAAAGGGCGATACCATCCACACCAGCGAGGTATTTCATCAAATAAGCTTTGCCTTCCATAACACCTAATCCGCCAGATGGTCCACAATCTCCATCTCCCAAAACTCTTGTGGAGTCGCTCACAACAGCTACCAGATTACCTCTATTTGACAAGTCAAAAGACCTATCTTGCTGGTCTCGTATAGCTGTAGAAACAGAAGATACACCTGGTGTGTACCAGACATTAAACCAATTGAATCCATACAGTCCAGCTTTTGGCAATACTTGAATCTTACCCTTATAAAACTCATGCATCTGTATAGCCATTTCTTTGAAAAATAGGGTTTTAACTTTTGCTTTCTCTTCTTCGCTTATTCCCTCAGGAAAGAGTTGTTCGATGTTTTCTAAACTAATCTTCATCATATCTCCAATCTATACAAATAACTTTATTTGAGCACCATTATTTGTGATACTGTTTTTATGTAAAGTTTTTTTTAAAATGATTTGACTTTTAGTAAAAATCTATTATTATATATATATAAAAGGAGGAATTTATGGAACGTGAATACTTAAGCATTGACCGTTATCTCGAAGAATCAACCAACAAAGATAACAAAGAGAATGTTTTAGCTACTTTCTTTCAAAAAAGAAACTACGAGCCAAAGACTGAACAAGAAAAAGCAATGCTTGATAATTTTTCATTTGTTGCCGCTTCAATGTCTTTATTAATTCACATAGCAATGAAAAAAGGTTTTATTACTGGTATTGAGCGTGAAGAAATCATTAATCGTATGCTATTTGAGCTAAGACAACGTCCATTCGAGCGTCCAAACTATACAGAAAGTTCTGGGCAAGCAGGTCATAAGATTATTGAAAACTTATTGGAAAAGCTGCTTGATGAGTATCAAAACAATCAAATGCATATTGACAAACAGCTTGAGCTGATTAACATTGTGTATCAGAATAACCCTCAGAAAAGATACTTTATTGTTAGATTGTTTTTTTATATAGCTTTTGCAGACAAGACTCTTGATATACCAGAGAGCGAAATTATTAACGAGTTATCTCTAAAGATTAACGTCGATAAAGAGAATGTTGAGCGCATCAAGAAAGAAGTCCTTCATGAGCTAAAATTATGATATATA
>JAJBBH010000015.1 GCA_020532185.1 Candidatus Cloacimonadota bacterium
CAAAATATGTAAAAAGACTGGGTACAGCTCGTAATCGTGGCTTTGGTGCTTGTATTATTAGTGAAGAGAGGGAATAATGGAACGAAGATTTTATAAATGTACACTATTAGCTGATATTGTTATTAACATGAGCTCTGCAACAGAAGGACTGAACCAATCTCTTAATTACATACCAGGCAGTAATTTCTTAGGAATAGTCGCAAGGCATTACAACGAATTAAAGCAGAATGGCAAAGCTTACGATATATTTCATTCTGGCAAAGTTCGCTTTGGAGACGCACATATTGCCATAGACAATAAAAGAAGCCACAAAAAACCATTATCTTGGTTTCAGCTAAAAAACAAATCAGAAGATGAACGAATTTACCTGCATCATATGATAAAAGAAGAGACATTTGAGGATTTAGTTAAGAATGGCAAGCAGTTAAAACAACTGAGAGATGGCTATTTCATTACTGATAATCAAGAAGTTGTTGATCAAGAAATAAATCACACTTTCTCATTAAAGTCAGCATACGATACTGAATCACGCAGGTCAAAAGAACATGAAATGTATGGTTATGATGCATTGGTTCACAGCAGCGAATGGATATTTCATATAGATGCCGAGGCTGAAGATTTGTCATTGATAGAACAATACCTATTAGGTGAAAGAAGTATTGGCAGATCAAAATCATCGCAATACGGGCAAGTTTATATAGAAAAGCTGGAAGACTCTATCGATCCAAGATATCCACAAGCACCAATAACAGATGGCACACTTTTAATTTATTTCGATGCCAATGCAAGTTTTTTAGACGAAAACAGTCAATTCACATATCAACCATCTATAAAAGACTTAAAACTACCTGAGGAAGCTCGCATAGACTGGTCAAAATCACAAATCAGACCATACAATTACTCTCCATACAATGCAAAAAGAAGAAATAGAGATTATGATCGCATCTGCATCAGTAAAGGGTCAGTATTAGTTATTACTAATTTACCAGCTGATTTTAGCCTCACAGAATACAAAAATGAGGTAAGTGGGGGCTTAGGTCTTTGCAAAAGCGAAGGACTTGGTGAGGTATTAATAAACCCAAATTTCTTATATGGGGATAGCGAACCATATCTTTTAAACTTTAAATCAAATATTCCTCAAAGTACGGAACCAGTATATCAGCAGATAGTTAAAAAAGGCAAAGAAGATGACTTCCTTTTTGAATCTATTAAAAAAATAAATGAAGAATCAGAAAATGAATACACCGTTTACGATATGTCATTTAAATATGTCCATGATAACTTCAAAGGTTCTTTTAAGCAAATCACCGCAAGTCAATGGGGGCAAGTCAGAAATATTGCAATACAGGCAGAAAGTAAAGAAAAGTTAATGGCTCTTCTTTTCGAGGAAAAAACTGGTTTTCTAATGCATGGTAAATCTGAAAAACAGTGGAAGAAAGTGAGAGATAAGCTCAAAGATAATCTTGAGAGTATCGATGATAAACTAATTACTCCCTACCTCGTCAATGTTAGTTCTCTGATGATAAAAGAAAAGCAAGGAGAGAAGAATGACTAATTATAGATACTTGGCAAACTTCATAGTCGAAGCTGACACACCGCTAAAAGTTGGATCAGGCGATTCAAGCTTATTAACAGATGCATTAATTATGACTGACTGCTATGGCCTCCCAATGATACTGGGCACAAGCCTTACTGGTGTGCTAAGGCACAGCCTTAGTCATACAATACCAAATGAAGATATAAATGATATATTTGGCTATCAACAAAAAAAGAAAAACGATGGTGCTGGTTCACGTTTAATTGTTTCAAATGCATATTTTGTTATTGATGGCAACAAAGCAATTGAAGGTATTACTGAAATAGATTGGGATAACCCAATAATTAAAAGAATAAAAGACTTGCCTTTAAGACAACACGCCAAAATCTCACATCTTGGAACAGCTGACAAAATTAATCATGGTAAGTATGATGAGCAAGTTGTTTACAAAGGCACACGCTTTTGCTTCGAGATTGAGCTTATCGGCTCTGAAAACGATAAAGAAAATTGGGGCAAAATAATAGATCAAATCTCTCAGGAAAACTTTAGAATCGGTGGAGGAACAAGAAAAGGCTTTGGAAAACTGAAAGTAATAGAGCTCCGTACAAAAGTTTTTAACTTAAAAAATGACATAAACTCATATTTAAGCAAAACAGCTTCGGTCAACGATCTTGCTATTTACGATGAACCAAAAAATGAAATCGTTCCTAAACACACAGGCTGGACTAAATACTCCCTAACATTAGAACCCGAAAATACATGGCTTTTTGGCTCTGGGTTTGGTGATGATGATGTTGACATGACCCCAGTTTATGAAGATATCATATCTTGGGATTCAAACCACAAGCCTTCTATTGTAAAAAAACAAATTCTGATACCTGCAACCTCAATCAAAGGTGCTGTATCCCACCGTGTTGCCTATCATTATAATAAACTCAACAATATATTCGCCGATGATGAAAACATATCTGTTAATGATCACGTAGGCGAGAATAATGAGGCAGTAAACACCTTATTTGGAAGTGCCAAAAATACTAAAAAGGGCATCAGCGGAAGCAGAGGAATTGTGATTCTATCTGACTTATTTGTCAGCAACGAAAACTCTGAAAAAATCTTCAATCATGTTGCTATCGATAGATTTACAGGTGGTGCTTTAGATAGTGCTTTATATGATGAAAAGGTGATTACTCAAAAAAATGAGATTAAACTTGAGATTTTCGTTGAAGCCTGTAATCTTAACGAAACTATCAAGGAAGCTTTTAAAAATACACTCAGTGATATTTGCTCTGGAAACCTGCCTTTAGGTGGAGGAACAATGCGTGGACATGGTTGTTTTACAGGAAAAATGGAGGTTATAAATGGATAATATTATAACAATCACAAATAAGATTGAGGAGATACCAAATCTCGATTTTAAGGGCTATGTCTGGTTGGATAACTCAAGTGAACCAATATTAGACAAACACCCAGCTAATATTGATATGAAAGATTCATTTATCGTTGAGGCTTATTTGTATGCTAAAAATGAGAATATCAGCGTTAGTATAAAGCATCTTGATGGTACAGACTATATTAGTATTTTTGACTTAAATAAAGTTGACCCAAGTGATTATGATAGCCAATACTATATTGCAAACGACCAAATTTCTAATATAAATCAAGACTACAAATATCTAAAATATATAAGATATTGGAAGTCTGAGACTGACTCAAACTGTGCCAATATGAGTGTTAAAAACCTTAAATGGCACGCATTTGCAGGATTTTCTATGGAGAATAATAATGAAAAGACAACAAAATAGCAGATTTAATCAAGGGTATAATAAAGGGCATGGTAATCGCAGTTGGGATAATCGTCCTTCTGCAGGCAAAAATATCCCATCACCATACAACTTTGTACCCTTATCAAAGAAAATAGTGTTCTTTGATGATATATTTCCGACAAATGGCAAGGTTCAGCTATCGAAGCGTATTTCGCACGACATCCCATTCAAAGAGGGTTTATCTGGAGAAATTGATATAAGCATAACTGCTCTATCTCCTATTTATATCAGAAATGGTGGAGCATGGCAAGATCAGGATAGGCTAAATATGAACTCAGATATGCAAAACTTTTTCCAATTTAAAGACAATAGTTATTATATACCTGGCACATCTGTCAAAGGTATGACCAGAGCAGTTTATGAGATTGCCACATTTAGTAAAATTAATGCCAATCTGGTTTATGACAATAGACACTCGATTAGAGATCTACATAATCCAGTTTACACAAAAAATCTCACATCAAAAAAAGGTAACGTAGTTTCTTCCTTAGCACAAGCAGGCTGGTTATACAAGGATAATGACGACATAAAAATAACACCGTGCGACTATGCTCGAGTTGAGGTTATGGATTTAGTAAAAATTTGCAATCAACCCCTCAATAGAAAGCAAAGTGCTGTGGATAAGTATAGCAAATGGGGAAGCAATTTGCAGGTGAAGTTTAATTTTGATGAACGTGAATACGACCATTCAAGTACTAATAAATGGGGAGGAACAAATTATTTGTATCTCAAATATAAAAAAGCCACCCTATCAGAAAATGGGAAACATCAAGGAACCCTCGTTTTCACTGGTCAACCATCAAACTACGAACCGCGTGATAAACGCAGAAAACACATGGAGTTCATCTTTTTTAATGAAGGAAAAAACTCAATAGACGTAACAAAAGATCAATTCAAAGATTTTAAGTTCATTCACTCTGATGAAAAAAGCGAACCAAATGTCGAATGGGCTTACTGGAGCAAAAAGTTAGATAATAATCAAAGAGTACCTGTCTTTTACTTACTCGATAAAGATAAACAGCTCTCCTCTTTTGGGCTCGCCATGATGTATCGTTTACCATATAAGAACACTATCCACGATATGATAAAAGTGACAAATGAAGACCATTTAAACAAAAGCAAGATTGACATGACAGAGGCTCTGTTTGGCTTTATCAGCGATAATGATTCCCTAAAAGGAAGAGTGCAATTTGGACATTTAAAGGCTACTTCATCTCCTCAACAAAGCAACAATATCTGCAAAACAGTATTGGGAGGACCAAAGCCAACATATTACCCAAACTATTTAAAGCAAGACGCAAACCCTCAAAATTACAAAACATATATGGATAAAGCAGAAATCAGAGGTAGAAAAAGGTATCCAATAGAGAAGATAAGAGAAAATTGTCATAATTTGCCAAATATTCCCAACGATAATGACAAAGTCGCTACTATGTTTAAACCTCTGCCAAAAGGCAGTACTTTTACTGGGAAAATCAGATATCATAACCTTCTGCCTTTAGAATTGGGTGCTTTACTATGGAGTCTTACGTTTGGCAACAACAAAAACTGTAAACATAATATCGGTATGGCTAAACCTTTAGGCTTTGGCGTAATTGATCTCCAGATTAACAATCAAATAGAAAATGCAGAAGAGCACATTAACAATTTCAAAAACAAAATGAAAGATTTTATAGGAGATGATTTTGATAATTCCGATCCTATCAAACACTTGGTAGCGATGGCTGCTATCAGTATAAAAGCAAACTATGAGACCCGCTATCCAACTTTAGACCGTGGAAATGAGTTTGCTGATTTTAAAAGAGACAAACATATCCTGGCAAGCTATATAAAGTAATATAAACTTATCTCTCCATAAATAATCAGACGATGGGCTTTGTCGATACAAAGCCCATTTTGTTTCATGACTATATATCACAGAATTTATACAGTTCGTGCAGCATTTTTTTCATGAATCAAACTATTTTTAAAAAACATTATTTGCCAAACCACATCAATTATATTATATTATTCTTATAACTATCTTAATAGTTATCAAATACCTATTATAACGCCTTTAAGACTACAACAAGATACCTACTACTCTCCTACTACTTCTCCAAGATAGCAGGAGG
>JAJBBH010000097.1 GCA_020532185.1 Candidatus Cloacimonadota bacterium
TATAATAAAGACATTAAATCCAAAGATTATGACAAAATAAAAGAGCTTTTTAGACCTGGTCACGCTGACTTTTCTTGGTATAAAAAGTTTAAAATCATTGACTGGCGAGGCGGTGGCAGAGCAAGTGGCAGAGAGACAATTTCACGTGTCATAGCAGGTGCTATAGTCGATGAATATATCAAGCCGATAGAGATAGATTTGTACCCAATCAAAATAGGTCAAATTAATGCAAATAAGCTTGATAAAAGCTATGCAAACACTAATCCAATGCAATGGGCTGATAATTCTAATTACGATGAATTAATCGCTTATTTGGATGATATTCAGGCTCAAGGAGATAGTGTTGGGGCTGTCGTCTATGGCGAGATTAAAAACATCACAGCTGGACTTGGTGACCCCGTATTTGACAAGCTCGATGCAAATCTTGCAAAGGCGATTATGTCTATTGGCGCAATCAAAGGAATTGAGTTTGGCGATGGCTTTGCTCTCGCTTCTATGCTTGGTTCAGAGGCAAATGACCAGATGAATAGTAATGGCTTTCTCACCAATCATCAGGGAGGTATTTTGGGAGGTGTTTCCACAGGCTCATCTATTTGCTTTAAGATTGCTATCAAGCCTGTCCCCTCTATCAGTAAGCCCCAAAAAACTGTAAATATCAATAATAACGAGACAGAAATTGAAATAATAGGCAGGCACGATACATGCCTGATTCCACGCATCTTACCTGTTATTGAGTCGATGATTAAGCTCTGTTTGGCTGATGCAATCGCCTATCAAAAGCTCATAGAAGGCGAAAATCAAAGCTTGATTGACTATCGAGAAGCAATTGATAAGATTGACGAAGACATACTATTAGCATTAGTTAGACGGATGAAAATCAGCGAACAGATAGGCATATATAAGAAGCAGGCTCATTTAGCAATTGAGAATAAAGAACGTGAGCAAGAGCTATTCAACGCTTTGGAATCAAAAGCAAGCCTATTAGGTTTGGAAAAAGAATTTGTCAAGTCTATCTGGACAAAGATAATAGCTGAATCAAAGAGACATCAATGAATGTTATCTGCTTACCTGCCAGCTATCCATATAAAATCACACTCAAAGATGATGAGTATATTGAATACAGGCTTGACTTGCAAGAACATCAGGGCAAGACAAATCATCTATTAATCAACAATAAAACAATAATAACCTGGCGTACTGATACAGCTGAGCCTTATCAGAAGAAGATAGACTTATTTACCCAGCTTGTACAGGGTTTTAATTGCCTTGTTGACATAGAGTTGGAGAACTATCGCTTCTATCAGCATCTGTTTTATAATATGATTCTGTCAACCCACCTTGATAAATTTGATATTAATGCATTAAAGAGGGTAAAAGAATGCTTTGAAGCTCGAGAATCTAAGTATTATAAGTTGGCTATTAAGATTGATAAATATGCTGATTTAATCAGCCTGCGAGCATTATTCCAAGACTTTCAAAAGCCAATCTTTATCATGTCCACAGGCAAGCTCTCAATCATCTCACGGATTTTATATAATTATCTCAATTCACACGGTGCATATATGGGTATAAATGGCTATTTAACTACAGAAAATCAAATAGATAGAGAATATTTCTATCAGTTCAATGCCTCTCTAATCAACATAGATTCGCTGATAGGTGGCTTAGTTGGAGGTCAGCAAATATACAGCTCTATTGGCTATGCTCATTACAATCATCTACCATTTTTTCAAACAAATAATGCATTCTATCTACCATTCTATACAGATGATTTAGCTGACCTTATCTACTTTATAATGAACTCCAAACTACGCTTTTATGGTCTATCTATAACCATGCCTTATAAGTATTTACAAAGTCAAAACACACCGATAAACACCTATTTGATAAAGACAAATAAGTATACAAATACCGACATTTTGGCATTCACAGATAGCTTTTATCAACTTAAAACAAGCACTGACGATAGAGTTTTGCTCATTGGCTCAGGTGCCTCAACAGAATCAGCATTGATAGCCCTAAAACAGAGCAATCATCAGATGGATAAGGTATTTATCTCAGCCAGAAATCATGAACGAATAGCTTATTTAACTGACAAGTATTCCATTTCTAAACTTGATAACAATTTGCATTTTGATTTGTTAATAAACTGCTCTCCTGTTGACATTTACTCAAGAAAACTCGACATAAAACAGATATCCTATCACTCTTTGATTAACCTGCCTTATACAATAAGCCAAACAGCTCTGCCAATGTCAAACAGTATCGATGGCAAGGCTTTTTGGAGACTCCAAGCAAAGTATCAAGAACAACTATTCAATCAAGAAATACTAAGTTTTTAAATACTTATACAAAACTCATCCGTCAAGCTGCCCGCTCAGCCTAAAATACCTATCCAAAACGAGTAAAGAAATCAAGTGCTCTCTCTTTTCATCGAGCATCTGCTTAACATATTCGTTTGCATTTCTGATAATCTCTTCTGCTTTATCTGGGTTTTGGATATAATATTTCAATCTGTCTTCGAGGTCTGAAAAGTCTCTTTCAATCTTGATATAATGATAGTTTGGTATAAGTCTACCCTCCATGAACCAAGTCTCATAGGTTGGTTCGGGCATTACAGCAACCGAATTTGACGACATAATCCACTTTAAATTACTTGCAACATCATTGCCTTCAAGTGCAAATACAAACTTGTATTTCAATTGTTCATAAATAGATATCTTCTTCTTTTTCCATTCGTCAGGTAATGCATTGCCTCGTGAATGTGTTCCTAAATCACACAATGGATGATTAAAATACTGTTCAAAAAAGGATATTCTCTTGGGTTTCCCCGTCAAGCTTCCTCGAAAAATAGCACAGTCTTTCTTATCACGATATCCAAGTCTATCATGTACAAAGATAAAATGCCGTATCTTATTAAGTTTCAACACGACAGAGTTCATATTATCATCAGTAATAGGTCGACTTTTCACAAATGATGGTTGGCTTGGAATATGGGTTACATCTCCGAATACATAATTAAATCTATATCTCTTATCAAAATAGCGAAGATATTCCCATGTGTCATAGAAATATACAGTACTAACCTTACAATCCTTGAGCTTAAAATCTCCTATTTGCTTCTTCCACCACTTACTGCTATCTTGGTTGTCAATCGAGAACTGCTTACTATAATAATTTACACGGTCTTCGATGTATTCTTTGTCTTGTCTATAGTAAAGACTGGCAATTATTAATCTCAGTCTCAGCCTATATATTATAGCAGGCATAATAAGAATAAAAAAACAGTGAAAATGATAGAATAGCTTAAAGTTTTTGCCGCCTGCAATATATTTAAATATGTTATTGATAGACATTTACCTAAATCAATCCTCCATCAAAATTTAATAAAATATACCTGCTATTTTTGTCAACTACTTTTATTTGAAACACAAAGAAAAGCAAATACCCCATAACTCATTATATTAAACAATAGTCAATAAAATAAAGATTTAAGTAGTTTTGGTACAATAATTGCATAAGAAATTATCAATAAAAATAACATTATTAAGGAGTTGTTGATGTATAAACATGGATTTACAATCAGAGAAACAAGACATGTAGAAGAAATCAATGCTGACGTGAGCATCTATAGTCATAATAAAAGTGGTGCTCGCTTGATACACA
The DNA here is from genome assembly GCA_020532185.1 of Candidatus Cloacimonadota bacterium. Taxonomy (GTDB): domain Bacteria; phylum Cloacimonadota; class Cloacimonadia; order Cloacimonadales; family WRIO01; genus JAGOCT01. The sequence continues at coordinate 3,667 of JAJBBH010000097.1, forward strand.
TTGATGCAGATGATGACAATAAAGTATTTGCTGTCGGCTTTAGAACACCCCCTACAGACGATACTGGTGTTGCACACATTATGGAACACTCTGTATTATGCGGCTCGAAGAAATATCCCACAAAAGAGCCTTTTGTCGAGCTTTTAAAAGGCTCGCTAAACACATTTCTCAATGCTATGACTGCAAGCGACTATACCCTGTATCCTATTGCCAGCATGAACGATAAAGACTTTAAAAACTTAATGGAAGTATATCTTGATGCAGTATTTTTCCCCAATATTTATCAAGATGAAAAGATTCTCCAACAAGAAGGCTGGCATTATGAAATAAACCCTGATAGTCAAGAATTAGAAATTAGCGGTGTTGTTTACAATGAAATGAAAGGTGCATACTCATCACCAATGCGCAATATGTTTCGTGCTCTCATTAACGGTTTATACCCCGATTCTCCCTATCGTTTTGAATCTGGCGGGGTCCCAGACGCAATACCTCAATTAACACAAGATGACTTTATCAAATTCCATAAAGAGCATTATCATCCAGCAAATTCATATATCTACCTATATGGCAAGCTCGACCTCGATGCTCATTTAAAAATAATCGACCAAGAGGCACTTAGTCATTTTGATGCTATTGACATTGATACAGCAATTCCTGAACAAGAGCTATTCGAAATGCCTGTAAGACAAGAAATTGAATACCCAATTTCTTCTGATGAAAACGAACAAGACAAGCATTGGTACGGTATACAATACCTGGTTGATACTAAAAATAGTGCAGAAATAAACTTTTCTTTCGAAGTAATATCACACCTTTTGTTAGATACTCCAGCTGCACCATTAAAAAATGCTATTCTTAAAGCTGGTATTGGTAAAGATGTGATGGGACACTTCGATAGCAGCTCAAAACAACCTACTTTTACAATATTTGTTAAAGATGCAAAAGAAAACAAATTACAAGAATTTGAAGCAATTATCGATAATACGCTTAAACATCTATGTGACAAAGGAATAGACAAGAACCTTATCGAAGCTTCTATCAATATAAAAGAGTTTATTTTAAGAGAAGCTGACTTCTCTGGCTTCCCAAAAGGATTATTCTACATATTTAACTCCATGAGTAGCTGGATTCAAGACTATGACCCTGTCTTGCCTCTTCAATATGAAGAAAGATTGACAGAAGTAAAACAAGCTCTCACTACTAACTATTTTGAGTCTCTAATTAATCACTTTATCTTAAATAATATGCACCGCTCAATTGTTACTATGAAGCCAAAAAAGGGATTGACTGAGCTTAATAACGCAAATCTCAGAAAAGACTTGCAAAAGATTAAAGAAGAGCTATCCGATGCAAAACTCAATGAAATAGGGCAAATTGCCAAAGCACTTAAAGAAAAACAACAAAGACCTGATAAGCAAGAAGACCTCGAGAAAATACCTCTATTATCTTTGCAAGATATAAATAAAGAAGCTAAAAGCTATGAAACTATAATGGAACAATTTGGACCATCAAACTATTTGTATCACCCATTGTTTACCAATGGTATAGCATATGTACGTTATCATTTTGATACCAAAACTGTCAAACAAGATGATGTACAGTATATTTCTTTATTAAGCTCGCTTTTAGGTGCTATTTCAACCAACAAAAGAAATTATGCTGACCTATCAAATCTCATAAATATACACACTGGTGGCATAAGATTCGCTTTAAGTGTATTTGGTGATAAAGACGACATGAACTCTTATCAGCCAAAGTTGGCAATTAAGGCTAAAGTATTGATGTCAAA
>JAJBBH010000108.1 GCA_020532185.1 Candidatus Cloacimonadota bacterium
CTTAGCTAACGATGGAAACGTAGCTATTGACATTTATAATATTAAAGGTCAAAAAGTTAAGACACTCGTTAACGACAGACAGAATGCTGGTGCACACACTGTTGTTTGGAATGGTCAAGATGATAATGGCAAACATGTTGGTAGCGGTATCTACTTCTTCAATATGAAAGCTGGTAAATACACATCAACACGTAAGATGATCTTGATGAAGTAATTCATCGGATAAATAAACTTAGAGCGGGTGAAAACCCGCTCTTTTTTTATGCAAATAATGTTATATATGATGGTGAATTTAATCATTTTCAATAAAAGTAGGTATTTATTAAAATAATAAATCCCTTTTCTTAAGATTATTTGATAGAAAATCGACAGCTACAAAACTTTTAAATATAGTATGTTATCTATTATCTCACGATATAACTTGTATATTGTTGAGCTTCTGCCAATTTTTACTTGACAGGGTATTTGAAATAAAGTTTGTTGATTTTGTATATGTGGGTGATTAGCTCAGTTGGTTAGAGTGCTACGTTGACATCGTAGAGGTCGGAAGTTCAAATCTTCTATCACCCACCATTTTTTAAAATGAACCGTATCTTTAAGTTTCAACCTTAAAAATAAACTTGTTTTGCTGGGAGCGTCCCATAAAGTGTGTCTCTCTTGACAAAAACAAGAGAATCTCCAAATAGATTTTATAATAATAAAGGAGGTTCTCGTGAACTTAACCCACTCTCAATTAGAAGAAATACTGGATTCGGCCATGAATAGCCATGGCATAAACAAATTGTTTGAAATTATGTTAAACAGTTTAATGAAAATCGAAAGAAAATATACTTTTTTAAAAAAACAGCCACGATATCGTGGCTGTTAATTTTATGATTTATGAACACCGCGTGGGCGCATATTATTTTAACTAAATCATATCTCTATATAGTGGGAATTTTGCGGTTAAATCACGCACTGTTTGCTTAATTTCGACGAGCTTTTCTTCATGAGCATACATAGTGTGAACCATTTTGATAAGGTCAGCAATTTGCTTCATTTCGGGTTCTTTCATGCCACGAGTTGTAACAGCAGGGGTGCCAATACGAATACCAGAAGCGACGAACGGTGAGCGTGTATCGAATGGTACAGTGTTTTTATTAACAGTAATGCCAGCTAAGTCAAGAGATTCTTCCATTTTTTTTCCTGAAGGTCCGCCTTCTTCTTCTGTGCCAAGATTAACAAGAATCAGATGATTGTCTGTGCCGCCTGAAACAAGTTTTAAACCTAAGTCTTGAAGAGCTTGAGCCATTGCAGCAGCATTTTTGACAACCTGTTTTTGATACTCTTTGTATTCATCGCTTAATGCCTCTTTGAAAGCTACTGCTTTTGCAGCGATAATGTGCATAAGTGGTCCGCCTTGAATACCAGGGAATACCTTTGAGTCAACAGTTTGCCCGTATTCTTCTTTACAGAGAATAAGACCAGAGCGTGGTCCTCTCAATGTTTTGTGGGTTGTTGTGGTAACGATATCGGCATAAGGAACTGGATTTTGGTGTAATCCTGCAGCAACTAAGCCAGCGATATGTGCCATATCAACCATCAGTTTTGCACCAACAGCATCAGCAATTTCTCTAAACTTTGCAAAGTCAATTTTTCTTGGATATGCACTTGCACCTGTAAGTAGCATAGCAGGTTTATGTTTTTGAGCTAATTCCATGATTTTATCATAGTCGAATTGTTCTGTATCAGGCTCTACTCCGTAGTGTACTATATTATAAAACTGTCCTGAGAAGCTGAGTGGATGCCCGTGTGTAAGATGGCCACCATGTGCAAGCTCGAGGCTAAGCACAGTGTCGCCAGGGTTGATAAGTGAAAAATAAGCTGCCATATTTGCTTGCGAGCCTGAGTGGGCTTGAACGTTTGCATGTTCTGCGTTAAACAATTCTTTTACTCTTTCAATAGCGAGTTTTTCAGCTTCGTCAACATATTCACAACCACCATAGTATCTGCCATAGAGATTGTAATTGATTTTGCCTGTTTTTTTACTCCAGCGATATGGATATCCTTCTGCGTATTTGTTTGTTAATACAGAGCCTGCAGCTTCTAATACTGCTCTGGAAACGTAGTTTTCAGATGCAATAAGCTCGAGGTTTTCTTCTTGTCTTTTCAGTTCATTGTGCATTGCTGCATAAAGTTCAGGGTCAAATTGTTTGATGTGTTCCATATTTTCCTCTTATTTTTTAATATTCTATTTTTTCTATTCTTCTGATATGTCTTGGGTCATTGCTAAAAGGTGTATCAATCCACACTTTCACCATTTCTTTGGCATCTTGACGTGAGGTAAAACGCCCAGCTAATACGAGTATATTTGAGTCATTGTGTTCGCGAGATAATTTTGCAATTTCTGAGCTATAGCATAATGCAGCTCTGATACCTTTTACTTTGTTGGCAACAATGCTCATACCTATACCGCTGCCACAGATTAAAATACCTCTATCTTCTTTGCCTTCGGCAACAGCATTGGCAACAGCTTTGCCAGTATCTGGATAGTCCATAGAATCAGTATTGTATGTGCCATAGTCATTATACTCGATTTTTAGTCTTTCTAAATGAGCTTTGATTGCTTCTTTCATTTCAAAGCCTGCATGGTCAGAACCTATTGCTATTCTCATTTTTATTCTCCTAATCTTCGCTCATCAAACATGATAAAGCGATACAGTATAGTTTTGATTTTGCACTTTCACTGCGTGACATGACGACGACTGGTTTGATTGTTCCTTGAATCAGTCCTGCTAATTCGCCTTCTGCAAAGAGCATCAAGCCTTTGTAAAAGATATTTGCTGCTTCGATAGATGGGCAAATCAAGACGTCGGCTTCACCATTGACAGGAGTAGGCACGCCTTTGATCTTCACGCTTTCAGGATCGCAAGCTAAAAACAAATCAAGCGGTCCATCAATTATGCATTCGGGCAATTGCTTTCTGTCAGCCATTTTGCAAATAGTAGCATAGTCAATTGTGTTTTCAAAGTGAGATGACACTTTTTCTGCTGAACTTAATAGAGCAACTTTTGGTTTTTCAATACCAAACTTCTTTGCCATATTAACTGAGTATTTGATCATTGCTATTTTTTGGTCAAGATTTGGGAACGGAAGCACAGCAGTGTCGCTTACAAATAAGAGCTTCTTATACTTTGGTATCTCAATAGCACAAACATAAGACATAACAGTCTTTGGAGGTAATAAACCCTTCTCTTTGTCGAGCACAGCCTTCAAAAACTTATCTGTACCGATAAGACCCTTCATCAATACATCAGCCTCACCTGATCTGACAAGACGGACAGCTTCTTGGGTTGCCTCAACATCATTTTCGAAGTTTATAATCTCAAAATGACTGTGATTAATCTTTTCTTCTTTACATAAGCTGATAATCTTGTCTTTATTGCCCAGCATGATGGGATGAATAATTCCCATTTTGGTAGCTTCATCGATGGCTGAAAGTGTGTTTTGATCTTCTGCCACAGCGATGGCGATACGTTTTTTGGGCAGGTTTTTAACTCTTTCGACCAATTGATCTAATCGTGTGATAGTTGACATAGTTTTTCCTTTAATTTGAGCTTGTGAGAGCAGCTAAAGCGATTGAGTAAAGCTTTGTCAGTGATGAATCTCCTCTTGATGATAGGATAGCTGGTACTTTTGCACCAACAACATTTGCTGCTAATTCTGAGTTTAAAAGTTTTGTACATGTTTTATAGAAAGTATTACCTGATTCGATATTGGGGAATAATATACAGTCAGCATCGCCTGCAACAGGACTCTTGATACCTTTGATGTCGCACGATTCTTTGTCGATCAAACCGTCAAGTGCGAGTGGTCCATCAACTAAAGCACTTTTAAATTCGCCTCTGTCAGCCATTTTTGCGATTAATGCAGCATCAGAGCAAGATGGTATTTTAAAGCTTACTTTTTCAGTTGCAGCAAGTAAACCTACTTTTGGCAATTCGTTGCCAAGACAGTGAGCAGTGTTGATCAGATGCTTAACGATAGCGACCTTTTGTGGTATATCTGGCTGAGGTATGACAGCTACGTCGCCGACGATCAAGAGCTTGCCATAGCCATTTGCTTCGATCACGGAAACGTGAGTTAAAACGCCTTTGCCAGACATAATCCCACGCTCTTTATTTAATATACAACGCATGTAATTATCTGTGCTAATTGTGCCTTTCATGATAATGTTACCATGTCCTTTGTTGATCATGTCACAGCATTTCAAGCCAGCTTCTATATCGTTAGTCTCATGAATAATCTCAAAACGAGTATGGTCGATATTTGCTTGTTTACATATGTCCTTAATCTTGGTTTCATCACCTGTCAAAGTAGCTTCCACAATATCCATTGAGATCGCTTCATTTACTGCCTCAATCGTATGCAAATCATTTGCATATACGACTACTAATCTTTTCTTAGGTCTTTTCTTTGCCTCTTCCAGCATTTGTTGCAGCTTTGTAATCTGCATAAATAGCCTCCAAATATGATATTAATAATGATTATAACATTTTAAAAATAGACTTTTATGTCAAGCAAAAATTTTATGAACTTGTGTATATTTGGACAGACAGTCAGTTTTCATTCTTACAAATTCAAATCTCCACTCTTAGAATAAGTTGCTTCATAGTCTTGTTCAGAAATAAAAAGACATTGATCATTAAAATTCACAAAATTAACTGCATGAATTTGAACAATGTAAGAGCCTGATATTGCATATTTTGGTATCTCATTTATACTGTTTGAGGGGATAATTAGCTTTCTTTTGGATGGATAGATAATTTGCTTATAGCTATCAGAGAAAACATTATAATCAACATCTGCCCAGCCCTGATATAGACCAATTGACTGTGCATTGACAGCTTTGCTCACTGACCACTTAAGTTCTATGTCTTTTGTAGGGTCTAAAATACTTGGAAATTTTGGGACTATTTCTCCTAAAGCTGTGATATTGGCAGAATAAGTGCCAACTGAACTAATTAAACTAATATGATAAGACTTGTTTGGTATAAATGCATATCGTCCTTCATATTGATAATATGGATATTCAAATTCATAAGGCTCACCATCAATTAAAAATGCTTCAACTATCACTTCGTCGATGCTTGATGACCAGCTGATTGTAAATTCGCCAAGTTGTCCGTTCTTTGCATATTCAGCTACCGACATAGGAATGATAGTTACCTTCAATGGAATATCTGCAAAGTTAGCAGGATCTACTAATTCTTCTAAATCATTCTTGTCTGTGGTGCAGGCTTGAGTGCAAATTAAGAGCACTAAAGAAAGCAGTGTTAAATATAATATATTTTTCATA
>JAJBBH010000078.1 GCA_020532185.1 Candidatus Cloacimonadota bacterium
TCTGTATCAAATCGAATATAGGGTTTTTCAAAGCTATTGATGATTATGCTTTTAACTAATGTGTCGATGATTTGACTGTTATTATTGCCCAGAAAATCAACACATTCTTTTGGTATCTCTTCTCTTTTTAATATATTTAATCTTATTGCATCTTCGATATCTTGCCCAATATAAGCTATAGTATCTGTAACTCTTACTACGCAAGCCTCGAGAGTTGCAGGCATAAATTGGACATCTTTACCAGCAGTTTTGTCTTTAATATAATTCTCTATATCTTTTTCTGTCTTTTCATAATACGGCATGAGAGTAGTATTGTGTACCTCTCCATCATGAGATATTATTCCATCTCTAACCTGAAAAGTTAAGTTTAATCCATTGCCTTTATTTGATATATTATCAACAATATGCAAACTTTCTATATTGTGGTGAAATTGCCCAATATTGTGTGCTCCACATAATTCACTCAGAGCTCTCTCTCCATCATGCCCAAAAGGCGAATGACCTAAATCATGTCCTAAAGCAATTGCTTCTGTTAATTCGAGGTTCAATCCTAATGCTTTGCTAATTGTACGGGATATTTGTGATACATATGTTGTGTGCAAGTTTCTATTTGTCATTTCTTCATCTATTAAATTTGAAAAAGAAAACACTTGAGTTTTGCCGTGATATCTACGATATGCACCGCTATATAGAATTCGGTCTCTATCTACTGCGAATGCTGTTCGAACCAGCTCTGTTTTTTCATCTCTTTTTCGCCATGCATTTTCATCTTTGAAAGCATACTCAGAAAAGTTATATCGACAAGTGTTTATTTTTGTATAAATATCTTTTAATTGAGAGTTGTAGTCCAAATTAGTCACCTCTCAATATCTTTGATTTTTTTGTAGTATAAGAATTGAGGTGGATAGCCCTCACTTGCTTTTAATTCATCAAAATACGTTGTAAAATGGTCTTCAGGGAATATCAATCTACTTTCATCATTAAACAAAGGAATATATTCATCTCTTTCTCGAAAATGTTTTATTATCCATTCAGCATAATCTGGATGATCTGTTGATATTTTTAAAATGCCGTTATTTTTTAATAGATAGCTTAGGCTGTCAATAAAAGCATGTTGGATCAATCTGCGATTAAAATGTTTGCGTTTTGGCCATGGGTCTGGATGAAAAATAATAATTTGTTCTACTGTTTTTGCCTTTACCCAATCTTTGACTCGTTCATCAATAAATAAATTCAATAACCTTACGTTTTTATTATGCACTATATCAAGCTTTTTGATTGTGTTTAATATCCTTTTTGACTTGATTTCAACTCCTACGAAATTAATGTTTTTTAAAAAAAATGATTGCAATTGTATAAGCTCACCTTTACCGCTTCCTATTTCTAAGTAGATAGGATTATCGTTGTTAAAAACTTTTGAAAAATCGAGCAATTCATCATCCTTTTTATCTATTACATAATATTTTAATTTATAATCATTATCCATATTTTTACCTTAATATCCCATTTCTTGTTTTTAATAAATTATGTCAAATGATTTTTTAAATATTTTGGTTTATTGCAATCAAGTTTAAACAATAAGTTAAATCGAAAAATACTAACAAATTTTCCTAATCTTTAGCAATTGATACATATTAGGTTAGCATCACTTTGTAAAGTATTCCAAAAGCCTGATATAGTCGATTGATTACCCCATGATTCCCTTTGCTATCTTGGAGAATAAAGGGGAATATAACGGGATGGTAACGGGATGGTAACGGGATGGTAATGCGAATTGGCATGATATGGGAAAATAGTAAAAATGTAAATAATCAAGTACATTTATATTTGTTTTAAAAATGAGAAAGTTTATAGTGATATGCCATTAGAGGTTTATACACATTGACAAGATTCAAAATTGTATAATTGGCATAAGGCTTGCATAACTTAGAGTAAAATTAGATGATTTGAGGTAAATATGAAAAAGTTTCAATTTTCGTTAGAGAAAGTACTCGAAGTCAAAGAGATAGAAGAAAAAATCCTGCAAAAAGATTTAGCATTAATTCAACATGATATTCTTCAAAAAGAGAAAAATATTCTTGATTTGGAGGAAAATATTTCTGAAGAAAGTGTAAAAATCTCTATTTTGAGCCAAAAAGTAACTCAATCATCTGAAATAATGCTTCATTATAAGTATCTCGAAAGCCTGCAAAAGAAAATTGAACTATTAAAAGAAGAAATAAAAGAACTAAAAGAAAAAGAGAAGAAAGTTAAAGCAATGTTGCTTACAAAGTCACAAGAGAAAAAATCTCTCGAACGTCTTAAAGAAATAAAGTATGATGAATTTAAAAAAGAGTATAAAAAACACGAGCGCATTGTTCTCGACGAAGTCTCTATCCAAAACTACCGATTCAAACAGGAAAACCAAAAATGAAAAAAGAAATGATAATCTATGTAGGCATATTTTTGCTTGCTTTCTTATTCACAAGTTTAGCTTTATTTTTTTTAACCTCAAACAAAAAAAAGGCGATTGAATCCGACACATTAGCTGTTGATACAGTCTTTATACATGAAAGTGATATTTCCCAGCAACCAGTGCAAGATATTGATCAAGAAACAGAGTCTAATGTAGCAAAACAAGATAAATCTGGAAATTACTCACCTGAAGAAATACAGTTTTTGGAGCTTGTGGAAAAGCTAAAAGCAATATATGGCTTGAGTACTGATGATAAAAAAGATGAGATTGTTGAAATTGAGGATAAGTGGTCGTTGGTGGATTCTACACTTAAAAAAATGGAAAAAGAGATCGCTGAACAAAAAAAAATAAACAACAAGCTTGAGCAGACTATCATTACTCTCAGAGACACGTTGCACAAAACAAACACCGTGATTATCGAGAGGAATAAAAAGATTGATGATTTGGAAAAGAACATCTCGAATTTGATTGCTTCTCACAAACAAGAGATTGCGTTGATTAAAGATGAGAAGATTGACGCTAATCTTAAAAAATTGATTGGTATTTATAATAATATGGACCCCAAAAAAGCAGCAGAAATATTGCCAAAAATGGATTTTGACACTGGGGTAATTGTACTGAAGTCCATTGATCAGAAAAGATCAGCTAAAATCTTGGCAGCTATGCAAGCTCAAACAGCAGCTGCATACTCACAGAAGATTACTAAATAGAGAGGAATTTATGAAAGCATTAGTACAAAAACAAATCAATACAAATACATTCTTTTTGAAAATTGGAAAAGAAAACATAGCTAAACAAACTACAAACAAGTCTTTTTCAAACCTCATGCAAATTAATAATAAACCTAATCTAATGATGAAAACAATAGAAATGCCTATCGAATTAACTGTTGGTGAATTGAAAGACTTTTTAAAAACAAATAATGCAGAAGTTTTTATTAAAAAGAATAATCAATATATAAATGTCACAAACCTTTTTATTAATAAAGATAAAACTCTAATTAACTCTAAAGTGATACCCAATAAACATGTACCTAATCAAGATCAAACAAGCGATAATAAAGATAAAACCCTATTAAATGTGCAAAACACAGGTGATAATCAAATTCTTAATAGATATAATAAAAACGTAGCAATAAATATAAAAAATGATAAGAATAAAACTGCTGAGAATAGTGTATTAATACAGTTAGTCATCAACGACTTAAATGCTGTTATTGATTCCGATTTACCTCCAAAGAAGGTAACAGACACTACTTCTAAAGAAATTGTAGATTTTACTAAAAAAAATAGCAGACAAAACAAAACTGTAAATAGGGTAGCTCAGAATACTAATCAAATAAAATCATTCAATAAGACTGAAAAAAATAGAATTACAGAGCTTTCAATAGGCAAAAATGACAGATTTAATATAAAAAAAAACAATATGATAAATATTCGTGAAAATCGTGAACCCCAATCAAATAGCTTAAATAAACGAACAATAATAAATGAAACAAATGGTATTCAAAGAATTGGCATAGAGAAAAACAAAAGTATTTTTAAACAAATAAAAACAAAGCCATCCACAGAAAACAAAGAAAACACACAAAATGTAAATAGCTCTACAAACACCAAAAATCATGCTAAAATTAATCATGATTATGTAATGGGTTCCAAACAAATTGTCGAAAATATAGCAATTAAATTGCCTGATAAACAACAAAGTTTTATTGATTCAAAAGTAAAAGTAAATTCACCCAAGAATGATGACTCACATATCAATCAGCAAGAAACTGTGAATAATATACAAAATCATAGAGTATATAACACCAAGATTATCAAAACTGAAGCTATTAAGCATCTTAAAATTGAGGGAATGGATAATGTATCTAATAAGGCTAAGAATCCCACAACTTCTTACTTTAAAACTGAAAAGATCAAGCCCGATATCTCAAATATGCAAAATATAAATCAATATACACCGTCTTTAGCCTTTCAAAATCAAAGAAATTTGCTTATGAAAAATAACAATTACCTTTTGGAATCTGCGTATAAGCCAAAAGCAGCAAATACCAATCCTCTTATCAAAGAAAATGTTTACAAAGCTTTTAGGAGAGTAAAGCAGCCAGGTGGAGAAGTTATTTTAGCAAGAAACAAATTGATAAATATTAATAAAGTTCAAGATAATAAAAAAACAACACTTTATCAAATAAAACATAAAACTGTTACTACTAACGATGTATCAGAAAAAGTAATCCTTAAAAATAATGATAAACAGTTTGGCCTTAACAACAAAAGCCAACATAACGGAGTCTTTCTTAATCTTAAGAAAGATACCAATGTTAAACCCGTTAGCTTGCCAAACACAATTAATATGCAAAATATATCTCCAAAATATGATGTGGGTGAGATAACCCAACCTTATAATGCCCAAACTAAACAAAATAAGCAAAATATAACTAAAATTAATTTTGTTGAGAATATTTCTTTGCACAAAAATCACAATACTTTTGAAAATGTAGAGCATATAAATCTTAATTCTGGTGCTAAAGTGAACTTTGTAAATGCAGACAATAGTCAAATTGAAGAGCCAGGGAAAACAAGCTCTGCAGGAATTATCAGCAAAAACATTAAGTCTAAAACACTGGAAAGAACTAATGAATCAAGTATTCTTATAAGTGGTTCACAAA
>JAJBBH010000065.1 GCA_020532185.1 Candidatus Cloacimonadota bacterium
AAAATGAATTTTTTATTTAATGTAAAGAACAGAACGTCTAACATAAGAGCTTTAAGCATAATATTTCTGAAAAGCAAAAAAACACTTTACAATATTGGCAACTTGAATAAACTTGTAATTGAATAGCAGTGAGACAAACAATTTGCAGAAAATATTATAAAGGAGTCTTATGAAACGTCTGTTTTTCATAATCTTGTTGACAATGTTTTGTTATTTGTCAGCGACGCAGATCGACTTGAATACTGCCAGCTTTCAAGAAATAAAGACATTGCCAGTCAGTGATCAGCAAGCCAAAGATATTTTTGAGTATCGTTATTATATCTCATTTTATAAAAATATTTATGATTTGAGAAAGATTCCATCAATTGATCAAGAAACAATGTTGAAACTCAAGCCTTTGGTATCAATTTCGCATTATACCGATTTGGATGATGCAGAGCAACGACGTGAAGAGATTTATTATTTATTGGAGCGTTTAGGCACATCTGAGGGCACACAAGAGGGCTTTGCAGATGTTTGGGAAGACTATTTGATGACTCCTCATAATATCAACCGAATGTCGTATAATGATATTTTAAATTTACCAAATGTGTCGCCCATAGATGCTGCAGCTGTGCAAAGACGAATTGCTTTGCGAGATACAATTGTTGATTATCGCAACTTAAGAAGCACGCCAGGTCTCACGCATTATGGTGCTACTAATATGAGACATTATGTGTATTTTCAGGAACAAAGTGCAAAGCAAAAGCTCTTTGTAAATTATCAGCTTAGATATGAAGATAAAGCATTTATGGAAGATACAGAGACAGTTTTGAAAGAGATTTTTAGAGATAAAAATGACGCAAGTGTGAGAGAGATCGATCGTTCATATTGGGGCTATTTTAATCTCAGACAAGCACAGCCAGCTATGAGCAATAAAATAAGACTCAGATATGGCAATGACTTTAAAGCAGGAATCTTGTATTCCAATCAAAGAGGCGAGAGCCCATTTGTTGATAATGGGTTTTCTGACAATATGAGTGATGCAAAGTATTATGCCGCTTATGATACGCAGTTTGATTTGTTTGGAGATACCAGATTCAAGGCTTTTCTGGGTAATTATCGCGTAACTTATGGCGAAGGCTTGGTTATGGAAAACACTGATTATTATAGTTCAAGAAAGACTGGTTATGGCTTTAGTAAAAGAATATTAGGTCTTACTGAAGACTTGTCGCGAACAGATGAATATGCACTAAAAGGTATGGCGTTTTCATTGGAAAATAGGTTTTCTTCTTTTACTTTCTATTATTCACAAGATAAAAAAGATGCGGTTGTTTATGACTTGAATAAAGATGGTATAATAGATGAAAATGATAAAGATGAAGATGGTAAATATCAAGTATTGTCTTATGTAAGTTCGTCGGTTAGATTTGATAATGACGATATGCGAGAAGCTGAGGCTTATTTTAACGATAGATTGACAAAGAAGATAAACTTGGCACCAAGAAAAGATATTTTGGATGAGACCATTATCGGTGGACGCTGGGAAATATCGCCTGTAATAGGAACGCATATAGGTTTTTCTGGATATCAAGCTCTTTATGATAATGCTCACTTTGTGGTTTTTGACCGAGAGGATATTGCAGGGGAGTTTATCAGAGATTCAGGTGATTATGGCAAATGGAATATGCAAAGCTCAGAAATTCAAAACCTATATGCCACTAAAACAGATAAATATAAAAGAGACTATAGACAAGTATTGGGTATAGACTGGCGTACAAATATAGGGAATACATCTTTTTCTGGTGAATATGCAGAACTGTCTGTTAATGGTGCTGGCTTGAAAATTGGTGACGATCCGAGTGCTTTGGTGCTCAGTTCGTATACACAGTTTGAAAACTTTCATTTTATCTCACTATTCAGAAATTATGATCTTGATTTTGATAATCCATATAGCCGTGCTTTTTCTGAACATGAAAAGTTTGACGATACAGTGCTTGATAAAAACCCTCATACATTGACTAATCCTCTACTTGCAGATATCTTTTTGAATAGTGCTCAAGCACAGGCAGAACGCGGCGTTTATTTTGAAACAAGATATAGAATAAATAACTATTTAACACTGAATAGAACATACCTTGATATTTGGGAGAGATTGTCTGATGGCAGGCGTTCTGTCCGCTTTCAAGGAGATTTAGATTATCGCCCAATTTATGCTTTGAGCTTGAGAACAAAGTATAAGAATCAGGTGAATCGATATGATGATGATGCAGATCGCGGTGTGTCAAAAACTAATGAGACAGCGGGAATAGTTACTGCATATTTATCTAATCGTGATAGATTGCAGTTTGAATATAGATATACAAAGGTGTGGGGACCTCCATATCCTTATTTGACAAATGACGCTCTATCTCCTTATGAAGATGACGACCCATCCTCTAATTATGACACAACCGTGCAGAGCCAAGTGTTGATGAAAGGTGATTTTTTAAAGATTGATTTTACGCATAATGTTAATGATAATTTGCGTTTTAGAACAGGCGTAGGTTTTTGGAATGGACATGGTATAAGTCATTGGGATTGGGAAGACATGGAGATTGACTTTATGGGCATGCAAGGCTTGAAATATTGGGTTTTGGTGCAGAATAAGATAGCAAACAACCTTTACCTGTCTATGAGATTCAAAGCTAAGCATTTTAAGACCAAAGAGCTTGAGATGCGAGCGTGGTGGAATGAGCCTATTACCGATACAGAAGCTTATTTTAGAAATGTTAATTTAGATGATTACGCAGTCCGCTTGCAGCTGGATTGGCGATTTTAAATAAAAGATTTGGAGGAAAAATGAAAAAAATATACCTGTTACTCGTTATCCTGAGCCTAATAATAAATATTTTTGCTTATTCTTTGTTTGAACACCAACAAGGAAATTATATACATAGCCTCTCTGCAAGAGCTAATGCCTTGGGGACAAGTGGTGTGGCTGGTGGGCATTCTCTCTTTGATAGCTCGTTAAACCCTGCGAATATCTCTTTTTTAGAGAAGAAATTGAATGCTGATTTTACACTTAACTTTGTTAAAAATGAAGAAGATAGAAGTATCCCCTTGTATAATTTCTTTGACTCTTATATTGATAATGCGACATATTCGAATAACAGTAATATCTTTACAAATACAGGTGTGGGAGCGAGTTATGGATTTGATGGTGGACAGCTTAGTTTTGCTGCTGGTCTTATGATTAGACCATTAGTTGACTTTTCATCCAAATATGAAGAACAAGTGCGGAATGATGCAAGCTCTGATGCAGATACATATCCGCCAATTATCGCAAAGAACTATATAAAAGGCGAAGGAACTATCAATGCTTATAGCATCTTATTGAGTTCGGCTTATGATATTAATGAGGTAAATAAACTTGCTTTGGGTTTGGAAATAGCTCTTTTAGATGGTTCGCAAAAGCAGACTCAGCGTATTGACTGGACAGATTTTGCACACAATGTTGTTGGTCAAGGTGTATTGCAAGATTCTCTTTATAAAGCAAAAACAGATTACAAGGGACTGATGTTTAAGTTGGGTGCAAATTATAAAATGAGCAGAAGAGTGAATTTGGGCTTTGCATATCAGCCTAAAGTTAAGCTCGATATGACAGGTAAAAGCACAATTGAATATGGAAACGTGTATCCTGAAATAGAGATAGATGATGATTATATCATCCCCACAAGTATAAGATGGGGGCTGACTTATTTGCCACGAAATCCTTATAAAACTACCTTCCAGATGGATATGGAATATAATAAGTATTCTGAGATAAATAAGTTTTATGACGATACATATGCGATCTTTGTCGGTGTCGAGCATTATGTTGGTCGAGCAATGCCTTTGAGACTTGGCTTTAAACATGAACAGAGCTTTGGAGATGCAGAAATAGGCAATATATCTATGCCAACTGTATCTGCTGGAACCGCGTTTCCAATAGCCAAAAACCTTGTTTTAAATATCTCAGGTGAGTTTTCAACACGTACTTATGAATGCTTGGATTTATTTCACGATAGCTTCTATGACCATAACGGATTGTGGAGAACTATTAAACCAAAAGATAGAGGCTGGGAAAATCCTGATAAAGTCGAAGAGCAGTTTTTTAAAGTACAAACAAACTTAAGTTATACATGGTAGGAATCTTATGAAAAGAATATATGCTTGCCTTATACTGCTGATGGCAGTGAGCTTATGGGCAGATAATTTGAAGCTGGATATCTTATATACAAACGATATTCATGGCGGAATTGATCGTATTGCAGCGACATTTATGAACCCCGAATTTCCACCACAGCTTGGAGGTGGTGCATCTGCTGCAAGCTATATCAAAGAAACAAGAAAGCTCTCTGATGGAAAGACTCGCGATTCTTTTTTGTTTGATGCAGGTGACTTTTTTCAAGGCAGACCCATTGGATCACTGACTAATGGAGAAGCTATTATCGAGTATATGAACGCTATCGGGTATGATTTGACAGTGATTGGTAATCATGAGTTTGATCACGGCGAGGAAGTGCTGATTAATACTCTTTCAATGGCAAACTTTCCTGCTTTGGCATGTAATTTATTTAAAAAAGGGACAGAGGAATTAGTCGATTATGTCGAACCTTACTTGATTTTTGACAAGTTGGGGATAAAAGTAGGAGTTATAGGGATGGCTACATCTGATACAGAAAAGATGAGCTTTCCTGAACATATCAAGAATGTTGATTTTGGTGATGAAAAAAAGGCTCTGGAAAAGTATATAAGAATACTTAGAGAAGAGGAAAAGGTTGACTTGCTGATTGTTGTTATGCATGCTGGTGTGCCTTTTGATGCACAGTCTGAATATGATAAGCGATATGGTAAAAATGCAAATCCAGATCCACAATATTGGGCTTTGGATGCACAACAATTGGCTCATGAAGTATCAGGCATAGATATTATTTTTGGTGGACATATTCACATTGGATTGGCTGAACCATGGGTTGACCCCAACACCCACACAATGTTCTTTTCTAACTATGCAAATGGCTCAAATATGGGGCATATTACTCTGCTGATCGACAAGAAAACAAAGACTTTGGCTGGTTTTGAATA
>JAJBBH010000085.1 GCA_020532185.1 Candidatus Cloacimonadota bacterium
CTGCTGGTTCGTGAGGTACGAATTTAACTTTTAGTAATTGACCGCCAGCGACGCCGAGTTGAGATAATTGAGCAGCTGAGAATCTTTGAGCAACGTCAAAGTCAGCAGCAGAGTTTGTACCGATTGAGTTGTTTCCAAACATGCCACTGTGTGTGATCCATGTAGTTGGTGCACCAGCTTCATCCCATGCGAGTGTTACGTCTGAGCCGATAACTTCTGCTCTTAGATCTTGTGGTGGATAGAGGGTTGTTGGAGTATCGCCAGTTTCAGTAAAGTCATCAGCATTTCGTGCACTTAAAAAGCTTCCATCATCTGTTGAGTTTGCAATACCAACAATTGATATTGTGCCAGATGGTATTTCAGAGCCAATATAGTCAACATCATAGAAACTTGTTCTAAAATTAAGTGTTTCGCCAGCATTTACAGCAGTATAGACTTGTCCATTAGCAAAATTTCCTGTTGATGTAAAGTGCAGACCATCAATTTGAACGAGGCTTGCTTCATAATCTTCAAAGTTATTATTAAAATCAGCCACAGTAACGATTGTAGGTGTGATTTGATTATCAGTTGAGCTTGCAGGATCGCCCGCTAAGACAGGTGTAAATTGCAGCATACCGCCAAAGCTGGTCAGCTTGCCAACTATTCCCGTGATACCATCGTAAAGATCATAATCGCCGAGCACATTTGCCTGATCATCGATCAAAATAGCAGCAGTTGCGTCTTGTACAAACTTTTGATTGCGATATGTTTGTTTAAAAGTTACAATTGCTTCGCCAGTAAGTTTATAGATTGTGCTGTTATCGTCATCTTGTTGTCTCAAAGCTGCAATATTTGCGTTTTCAATAGGCACAATAATAGTATAATTTGCTGTTGCGATATTGCTTGGTTCGAGCCCTTCAGCATAGGCAATAGCTTTCAAAGTTGTTGTTTCTGTTATAGTTATTGGATTTGAGTAGGCGTTTGACTGATTGCTTGGATCAGTGCCGTCTGTGGTGTAGTAAATATTTGCATCTTCAGTAGCAGAAGCGATTGTAACTTCTATTGAGCCAAAGTAAGATCCCGTGCCAGGGCTAAATGTTGGGGTAAAAGTTGCTGTGGGGGCTTGTGGGCTAAATGTATGTTGACCCAAGTCATCAAAATAATTCACTGGATGCACAATCCACTGTGAGTCATCTTCATTTGTACCTGCCGACAGAGCCCAGTCAGTTGTAGGTGAGATCACAGTAGGCTTTCTGATCAGAGTATGGTCTTGTGTAGCACCAGTAACTCCAGCTACATCCCAGTTTGGAGGATTATAGCCCAGATTATACTCGCCTATAATATCTATCATTTCATCGTTTTTAAACAGTGCACTGCAGTCATTACCGTTATAATTGGTTGGATTGCTTGAGTTTGGATAGACATCAGCCAAATCTTTAATTTCGTTCGATGCTTGAGCGTGTGCGATGACAAAAGTCTCTCCATGAGCGAGTGTGCCTGTCATTTGATAGGTATTACTTTCATTCCAAGCATTTCCATTTGCTGCAAGTTTGATCTTATAATTTGATAGATCGACTGTTTGTCCCGTTCCATTATATATTTCCAATGCCTTATTATTTGATGTTCCTTCTATATATTCTGAGAAAAAGAGGTCAGTAGCAAAGACATTGTTTGAGCCTTGCAAGTTTTCAGCCATCACTAATTGGTTATTTCCAATAGCGACAATTTTATTATTATTTGTTCTAATCTTTCTAAATTGAGTAGGGTTAAAAGTAAGTGAGGGCAGACTTTCTTCAGTCCATGTTTCGCCATCGTCTATTGATTTCATAATCGCCCAGTTTGTACCTTGTTGGCTGGGATTATTGCTGTATCCTGCGAGGTATAATGTGCCATCATCAAGGCGTGTGATGCTATTTAATGTACCAACACTTACTGGCATTACTACTTCAGTCCAATCAGCAACAGTCATACCGCCGTTTGTCGTGCGGAAGAGTTTGCCAGCTTGGCTCACATTGCCGCCAGATACGGTTGCTTCAGTCAGAATAAAGCCATTATTATTATCATAAAAGAAGATATCAGTGATGATTTTATTACCGAGAGTAAAGCTTGTCCAGTTTGATCCGCCATCAGTTGTCAGATAAACCGCTCCAGCAGCACTGCCAGCAAATCCGATATTCTCATTTTTAAAATAGCTGCTATAGAGTGTTGGTGTGCCAAGCCCTGCATTTCCCAAAACAGTCCAGGTATTTCCACCGTCAGTTGTTTTTGCGTTAAACTCATTGCCGATTGCATAGCCAATTTGTTCATTTATAAATGAGAGGCTTCTATATATATAAGCAGCAGGCACGTTAGGCACGGTAAAACTTGTCCAGGTATTTCCTCCATCAGTTGTTTTGTAGATATTTCCAGAGGTTTTTCCTGTAACAATACCAGTATTTTCATCGAAGAATTTTGTTGCATAGAAAAAAGTAGTTTCATCTTGTACATATATTTGATTATATGTTTGTCCGCCATTGCTTGTTTTATACATTGATGCACGATCGCCAACGACATACCAAGTATTATCGTTAGCGATAGCTATATCATAGAGGTCAAATGCGTTAGGCACGAGGTTATGCCAGTCCTCAATCGTGGTATCCCATTTCATTAAGGAGCCATAAGAGGCAGCAGCTATCAGCTCATTTGAGGTATTAAAAGCGGCACCTCTAACAGCATCGGGAAAATGTGTATCTGCAACTTCTACGCTGGAGAAATTATTATTTGTGGTAACTATAAAGCCATTACTTGCTGCAGCATAGCCAATAGTTCCATTCCATGCACTATCATAGATTGACACGCTGCTGGAGCCGAGATTATCATGATGTGTAAAGCTTGTGCCATTATCGTCACTAAATCCAATATAGCCCTTGTTTCCAGTTAAGATAAGACGATTTGCATGTTTTTTAATAGAATAAATATTGGGATTGTTTGGGTTATTGATATTTACAGATGTCCAGTTTGTACCAAAGTTTTCTGATTTATAGACTACTGCTGTACCGCAGCCAAAGAAAGTCAAGCCAGATTCTTCCATATAAATGGTGTTAATAATTGAACTTGTGGGGCTTGCGACAGCTGATAGTGTTTCACCATAGTTAGATGAATAAGCTATGAGTCCGCTACCTCCTCCGATAATAAGCTTGCCAGATGGTAAAAGATGAGCTGCTTTAATGTGGCTGGTGCCAAAGATGCTGAGTGCTTGAGCCTGCACTGTCCAGGTTTCGCCTCCATCATCTGTATAAGCCATAAAGCCGCTGTTTCCGACAATTACTCCATGATTTTCATCTGCAAAAGAGACAGCATTGACTGTTTTATAGCTTGCTGCTACTGCATCAAATGCGGGTGATTCGACAAATTGCCATGTGTTGCCACCATTAGTAGATTTCACGACAGCTCCTCCACTACCAACTACCCAAAAGTGGTTGTTGATTTTGCCCATACCTGCAAAAGTGCTTGGGAAAGCTGTTTGTCTTGATAAATCCCATGCAAAGAGATTGCCTATCAAACAAGCAAATACTACCACGATTATTGTGATCTTTTTCACAAAGTCCTCCAATCTTTAATATATCTTTTTAATTAAGCACACTATATACAATATAATAATGAAATAATAGCGGTATTTGTCAAACAATATTTATAATTACTTTTTAACATAGTTAAAATCTTGTTTATATCGTCAATAAATACTTTTCTTTGTTGGTGCAAAAAATATTCAAATAATATAAATACTATTGTTTTTTGGTTTGAACATGCAATATTATTGATATCAATTGAGGGATCTTATCATGTATAGCTTGATTTTTGAGGAGATTTCTATAATAAGTATAAATCAGCTCAATATAAAGCATTTATAAATCTTTTTTAAAATTGTCCTATTTGTTTAAAATATCGTGCTTTATTAAACAATTTATAAAATATTCGTTTTTTTCATTGACATTAAAAGAGTTATTTGCTATCTTAGCACGTAACAAATAAAAGATGGAGGATACATGAATTTTAATGCACCACAAGGAATCGCACAATCAGTGATTGAAAAGGTTGGCGTTGGTAAATGCAAGCTTTCAATCATGCAAATGATTGTTTTAGGAATCTTAGCAGGCGCTTTTATCGCTTTTGGAGCTCAGCTTGCTACACGCGTTATGGCTAATGTTGTTGATCCTGGCTTGCAAATGGTCTTAGGTGGAGCTGTGTTTAGCGTTGGACTTATGCTTGTTGTTATAGCAGGAGCGGAGCTTTTCACAGGTAATAATCTCATCTTCATGTCTGTACTTGCTGGAGAAACCACTGTTGGCAAAATGCTCACAAACTGGGTAGTTGTTTGGATTGCAAACTTTATCGGCTCACTATTAATCGCTTGGCTTATGGTACAATCAGGTTTAGTCTCTGGCGTTATTGCTGACAAAGCTGTATCAATCGCAAGCATGAAAGCTGGATTGCCTTTCTGGCAAGCTTTTGTACGCGGTATTATGTGTAACTGGTTAGTATGTCTCGCTGTTTGGTTAGCAATTGCTGCTCATGATATTCCTGGCAAAATTTTAGGTATATTCATGCCAATCATGGCGTTCGTTGCTTCAGGATTTGAACATAGTATCGCTAACATGTATTTTATACCTGTTGGCATGATGGTTAAACCTGGCGAAATAACACAAGCTGGACTTTGGAACAACTTAACAGCTGCTACTCTCGGTAATATCGTTGGTGGAGCTTTCTTTGTTGCTACTTTATATTGGTTTGTATATCACAAATGCAACAAGAAATAATTATTTAAAAGAATTTTTAAAGGGCAACGCTCAGCCGTTGCTCTTTTTTATTGAAAAATATGAAAACAATTATCAATCAACAAAGTCAAAAAGCCCTTCAATTGGGTAATATACTGGCAAAAATCAAGCCCTTTTCTGAGCTGGGTACAAGGCTACATAAGAATTTCAAGCCTTTCACACGTAGCTCACAAGACAGGCTGATAAATTATTATCAAAAGATTGATACCGTCATCAATGCTATCAAAGATCACCCTGACTTTATCTCATCTTTAGGCTC
>JAJBBH010000018.1 GCA_020532185.1 Candidatus Cloacimonadota bacterium
TATTAAAGATTATCCAGCAAACGATGATGGGATTATTTTAAAAGCGATGGTGAGAATGGCTAAAGAGTTAAAAATACCCACTTTGATTGAAGGAATTGAGACTAAAGAGCAACTAAACTTTGTGAAGAGTTTACAAGTAGATTTCTACCAAGGTTTCTATTTCTCTAAAGCTGTAAATGAACAAGAGTTTAAAAAATTATTTAAAAAGACCAACTTAGTGTAATGCCACTTTTTTTATCATCAAAAGTAAAAATAAATTTAAAATCTTTAATCAAACTTACAACAACGGATGATGAGAAAGAGAACTCTTTAGCATATATGTTGATAGGAAAAGCTAAGTTAAGTGCAACTAAGTTTTTATATGAGTAGCCAACTTCAGGTAAAACTAAAAACAGATTGTTTTTTAAAGGTTTTATAACCGATTCAACTCTAAAGTTAACCATATGGGTATAACCAAGACTGTAAAAGTCAAACAAAGCTAAACTGATAGTCCAATCTTTGTAATCACCATTTATTAAATCTAAAGATGTAGCTAAGTAGTAGTTAATAAAAAAGGAGTGTTGAAAGCCCAATGTTAAAGATAGTATATCACCATTGGAATAAATTAAAGAGCTCTCTAAATCTACAGGACCAATTGGGTTGTAAGAGCGAATAGCAACGGTGGGTTGATTTTCTAAAATTGTTGCTACTTCTAAGTAGTTAAGAAAATCAAATTGGTAGTTGTAACTAACAAACCAATCTTCAGTTTGAAAAACTGCAACATCATAATAAAGAGCACTTCCCCATTTGAAATCATTTTTACCACCACTAAGTTGGTGTTTATCAAACCTCACTTTAAATAAAGCTTGCTCTAAATCTAATTTTGCCTGTTCATCAAATGTTAATTTTAAAGATCCTTTGAGGTTTTTAATCTCTTCAGATTGAAAGTTTAGAGATCCACTAAAAGAGTTCTCATATTTGAAAGGAGAGTAGTAAAAGTTGTTTGTTAAACTTAAATCAACACTTACAGCAAAGATAAAAGTGGGAAATAAGACAACTATTAAAATAAGAATTTTTCTTCTCATTGCTAATTACCACTTAAGGTTTTGGATTGAAAAAATAAGGGGATCTAATTTAAGATCAGTTTCAAACTTATTTAAAGTCATTTTAGTTGTTGAGTTTTTCTTTAGTACATCTGTTACTAAAGTTATTTTTGGTAAAAGTCTTTGGTTGTAAGTAACAAACTCAATAACCTCAATCTCTTTTAAAAGACGCCCCTCTTTTGTACTAAGTTGCCTTTTTACGATGGTGAAGTTTTTTTTATCTACCCAAATAAGTTGTTTAGGGTAGGCAACACTTTTTTTAGTCGCATCAAGTTCTAAAAGATAGGTATCTTGATTCTCTTCTAGAAGCTTAACGTCGTACTCATTTAATAGTGATGAACTTTGAGTCATATCTTGATAAGAAAGATCACTTCCTAAAATAGTTTGCCTTAAAGCAGAACCTTGTAACCTAATGACAACATCTGCATCAGGATAAAATAGGTATAAGGTTTCGCCAAGTTTTAAAATCTTTTGTTCATCCAACTCTATTAAAACTTTATCATCCCCTTCGCTAAACGATTTAAATTTAAAAGAGGAAGAGCCTAAACGATCGGTTGATTCAATAACACCTTCACTATAAGAGTTCTCAAAATAACCCCTTTTTTCAACTTCTCTAACTATTTCAGTACCACTAATTGCACCTAATGGTAAGAGTATTAAAAAAAATAAAAGTGTAGTCACAAAAGATCTAAACATATTTCATTGCCTCCACGATTTCAATCTTGCCCCCTTTTCTAGAAGGAATCAATGTAGCTAAAGAGGTTATAACTATTGCGTATAGGGCAACTAAAATGGGATTCATAAAGTGGAGGTGGGGGTAGATTATTGAACCAATGTTCATTTCAACACCACTCATAGCATCAGTGAAGTTAATCCCCACCTTTGCAAATATTAAAGAGATAACAGTTCCCAGTATTGAGCCCACCACTGCTCCAAAGGTGTTACTTATTAGAGCTTCATATAAAAACAAGGTGGTAATCTCTTTTTTATAAGCACCTAAAGCTCTTAAAGTCCCAATCTCTTGCATCCTTTCAAAAACAGCCATCATTGTGGTGTTGGCGATAACTGTACTAGCTAAGATAAAAAAGAAAAGGGCAATTAAATAGTAGGAGTAACTAACAACTTTCATCATTGAGTAGATGTAATCGTCTTTTCCTAATTCGCTGATAGTGAGATTCTCATCTTCAAGAGTTTTGTCTATTAAAGAGGCTCCTTTAACTCTATTGCCCTCATACTTTATTAAAATTTGTTGAACATTTTGGTCCATCTTTAAAAAGTACTGCACCTCTGAAAGGGGGGCTAAAAAAGAGGTTGAGTTCATTGAGGTTATTGGAAAATTTGCAAGTCCAACAACTGTAAAACTAATGGCATTGGATCCCCTATTAGCTGTTTGTGCTAAGGTAGTTATTCTATCTCCCTCTTTAATGTTTAGATCTTGGGCTAGTTGGTAACCAATAATAATTTCTCTTTGATCATTTTTGGGCAATCTTCCAGATACTACTATCTGATTTAAATCTTGATAAGTTTTTTCTAACTCAAAATCGAGACCCAAAGCTAAGGCAGGATAGTTTTTTTCATTAATATAAATAGAGGAGGGGAAATTTATCCTAGGGACAAAACTACTAATTTCATCAATTTTCTCTAACTTATCTTTTAGAGTTGGCCAGTCTAAGTTCCAATGAAGAGGATAGACTTTCTTCTCTTTTTCCCATCTTCTATCTTCAATTTTAATATCACCCGAGATGTAGTTGATAAGGTTATTCTCCATATCAACTCTCATTCCCTCAATTAAGGCAAACAAAAATACAATGGTTAAAGTTGCTACGGCAACAGCTACTGCTGAAAGAATTGTCCTTCTTTTATTTCTAAAGATATTCTTGTAGGCAATCTTAAATAACTTAATGTTTTACTCCTTAATTGTGTCCTAAAGATTTAGTAATCGATATCTTAGAGGCCCTTAATGAGAAGAAATAGGCAAACACCATACTCATTAAAGTTGCAATTAGAGGTGATACCAAGAGGGCTTTCCAATTCCATGTTCCCCTCATCCTTGAGGCAATACGATAACCAATATCAATTTCTCTCATCAATGCAGAAAAGTCAAAGCCAAATTTGACTATATAAAAGTTTGCTGCAATAGATAAGATAAGTGCTCCAATAGAGCCAATGAGAGCAATGGCTCCAGCTTCAAAGACAAACAGAAGCCTAATCTCTTTTTCTCTCATCCCCATAGCCCTCATCATTCCCATCTCTCTAACTCTCTCATAAATGGCCATCAGTAAGGTATTTGAAATGCCAACTGCTGCAATAACAAAAACTAAAAATAAAATAAGAGCAGAGCCCCCCCTTTTAGCTTCAGCTAAAGCCAAGTAATCACCTGCAAACTCTTGCCAAGTGGAAACTTTTAAATTGTTAGGGACAATGCTTTGAATCTTAAGCTGCTCTTTTTCTAAGTTGCTATTAAACGAGAGTGAAATATTTATTTCAGTAGCCATTTTCTCCATATCCAAATAGTCTCTGGCAATCTCTAAGGGAATCATAACTAAAGAGCGACTTATATTTGGGTTGGGAGAAGAGGAAATTCCTACAACCTCTAAATCAATTGTTTCAAAAGAACCATAAATAGTTTGTGTTACTAAGGTAATCTCTGAACCCACTGTTGCCCCAATATCTTCAGCTAAAAAGGAGCCTAAAACTACTTGGTGTGAATTATCTGTTAAGTAAGAGCCTTCAGTAATAGTTTTATCAAACGCAAAGAGCTTTTTGTCTATTAAAGGATCTACAGCTGTAACATTGACGTTAGTAGACCCTGAAACAAAGTAGTTTTCATCGTATATAATCATCTCAGCTAAAAACGAGATTCTAGGAGCAGAAGTGTAGTTATTCTCTTTAAGAGAGTTAAGTGTTAAATCGACATCCTCTATTGCATATTGAAGTGGTTTAAAAAGGCGATCTTGGTAATAAGAGGGTGTAGTTATTCGAATGTCGCTAGTTTCATATTCTCTTAAGTTTCTAACCGACTCAACTTCAGCGCCCAACAAAAGTGAATCAATTAAGATGAAAGTCAAAAGGGCAACTCCTATTGCTGTAGCTGTTAAGATAGTTCTCTTTTTATAACGGCTGAGGTTTTTAAAAGCGAGTTTAATGATAAATTTTAAGTTAGTTTTTTTCATCACTAACAACCATACCATCGTGTAACATCACAAGCCTTTCAGCTTGCTCCATCACCATGTTATCGTGGGTAGAAAAGATAAATGTTGTCTTATATTTTTGATTAATTTTTTTCATCAACTCTAAAATTCCTTTACCAGTTTTAGAGTCGAGGTTGGCAGTTGGTTCATCAGCTAAGATAATTTTTGGGTTTTTTACTAAAGCTCGTGCAATGGCAACTCTTTGTTGCTCTCCACCTGAAAGTTGGTTGGGAAATCTACTCTCTAAGTTCTCAAGTCCCACCTCTTTAAGTATTTGATAACTTTGCTCTTTAATTTGATTTTGATCATCGCTAATTAAAGAGAGGGCAAAAGAGACATTCTCATAAGCAGTTAATACCGGTATTAAATTGTACGTTTGAAAAATAAAGCCTAAATGGTTGCGTCTGAAAGTTGTCCTTTGTTTCTCATCTAAAGAGCTAACATCAACTTTTTCAATCTCAATATTTCCACTATCGACGCTGTCTATACACCCAATTAAGTTTAAGAGGGTACTTTTGCCCGAACCAGAGGGCCCTGCAATTGAGATAAACTGTCCCATTTCAATATCTAGTGAGACATTGTTAATGGCTTTTACAACAGTTAAACCACTAGTGTAACTTTTACTCACATTGCTAATTTTAATCACTATTAAGATCCTTGCTTTCTAAACTCCCAAATTGAGAATATAAATAAACCTGCTACCACTAAAATATACCCTACAACTCCAATACTACTTAATTTTTCATTTAAAACTAAA
>JAJBBH010000011.1 GCA_020532185.1 Candidatus Cloacimonadota bacterium
AGAACATCCGTTTTGGTTTGACCAACCTTTAATAAACCTGGATAATAAGAAACACTGTATGCATATATCCTTGGATTGACTTCTACTTTTTCCTGGAATATTTGACGGGTCATATCGCTACTCCATTGGCTTTATCATAGACTCAATAAAGTCTATTTCATCTTCACTTAAATTGTACTTTTTATAAAGCTCTTCATCTGTCCAGGGCTTGGAAAAGTCTTGGAGAGGGACGAATAAAAACTTTTCTTTACTTATATGGATTGAAGTTAAGGCTTGCAGTAGCAGAAAACGAAACAATTTTGTTTTTGCATATGATAGAAGATTATTTGCTGGTTCCTCATTTTTAAAATTTCCAATGCATAAGTATGTCTCTGTAAATGCTTCATTTGGAGGAATTACTTGCAAAGATGAAAGAATCACATAATCTCCACCTGAGCTTGGTTTATGCCCTCCAGACATTGCATATGTGATAATAACCTTATAATCTTCAAGAATCTTGTCCCTGTCGTTGATGTTTTTAATATTGGATACTTTCTCTCCTTTGGAAGTCAAAACTATTATCCCATTCTGGTTTTGATCACCTTTAAAGGTAGTAGTAAGTCCAAAAGAATTTCTTGCTTTTACTAAATCGAACATTGTTTTTTCATTAACACTCAGAATCTTTCTAAGTATCTCAACTGATATATTATCTCTTACAAACATAGAATATTCATCTAAATCTCTTTTCATAGAGTTTTCTTTGCCATTCCTAATGTTTACAACTTTACATTGTTCGGACTTGCCTTTTTCCCAGAGAAAATAACAAACGCCACCAGCAATATTAACCCCAGTAAAGCATTCTGATGAATCGGCATAATCCACCAGCTTTGTAATCTGCTTATCACTTAACATCGAGCTTCTAAACTCATCCAATCCCTTTCCGCCCGCATACCAACGAGCAGGAATAATCATCACCAGATACCTTGGATTAAGTTTTTTTGCTTGATCCACAAAAAGATTATATATAGGTTTGGCACTGGCAGCTGCCCCGCCATCGCTCATCTGATAAGGCGGATTGCCAATAATAACATCAAATTTCATATTAAAAATCTCCTCTAAGTTATCGCTATGAATAAACTGATACGCATAGCTTTCCAGTCCTTCATCGCGTTCATAGACCTCTTTATTTGCACCGCAATAGATACATTTATCATTTTCATAAGTATGATTTATAACGTCATAAACGATATTACCTTGCTTGCTGTTAAATGCGTCACATACCGAGTATTTACCATTTGCTTCTTTGGAGCAATAGAGTGTTCTGCGTGCGAGCAGGGCAGTCAATTCTGTGATAGCGATACCATATAATTGTTTTGTATAGATATGATTGAGTCGTGTTTGCAAGTCAGTTATTTGTTCTTTTAGTCCCTCATTGAGTCTCTTTGCTATTTCTCTTAAGAAGACGCCACTTTTGCAGGCAGGGTCGAGGAACTTTGCCTCTTTATTTGACCATAATTCTGCGGGTAATAAGTCTAAAATCTGATTAGCAAGATCTGGCGGTGTAAAAACCTCATCACTGCTCAGATTTGCTAAAAAGTTGAGCACATCAACATTATGTTGTCTATTCTCCAAGTTCATATAACCTCAAAAAGTGAATTGCAGGGTATTCTTTATCAGGTGGCAAGAAATCATCTATATCATAAGAGTCGGCAATTTCAGCAAATACATCATTTGTCAATAAGCTTTGCATAGTGAAATCTTTTCTTTTGATCATCATCTCATCGACAGCAGTCCACTCGCAAAAGGTGATAAAGACATTCTTATCTTCGACTAATTTATAATCGAGTGCATCGCCCCAGATAATGTTTTTGCCAAGAAGATACTCAACTGACTTTTTACATTCTTCTTTGCAAGTATTGGGGAAGAGCTTTTTGTATTGCTCGAGAAAAAATGAGTTGAGTCGATGACGACATTCACGCACATTATCTTCCAAAATATCAACACCATAAATACTGGATATTGCAATTGTAGCATGCAGCTCATAATCCAATTGATTATCTGCATATCTGCCTGCAACTACTTTTAGCTTCCTTGCCAAAATCTCGATCAAAAAATTGCCATCGCCACATGCTGGCTCCAAAAACGTGGACTCGATTCGCTCTGTTTCTTCCTTTACCATATCGAGCATTGCGTTGACTTCTCTTTTTGCTGTGAATACTTCACCATGATCAGCAACTCTCTGCTTGGACTTCACCTGTTTGCCTGAACTATTCAATATATGCCTCTTTCACCCAAATTCTTATGTCAAAATAGCATATTGCAAAAAACTTGTCAAGCTATTTTTTTAAACGAGCTTTTTTACAACGAACACTTCATTCAAATGCAGCATAGCATCCCGTTACCATCCCGTTACCATCCCGTTACTTTCCCCTATGTTCTCCAAGATAGCAGGAGGAGTGTAGGGGGTAACTTATAGGAATGTTGAGACTTACTAAAAGTAGTCAAAATAGTCAAAAAGTATCTTTTATAGTATGAAAAAAAAGTTAAAGTTTATTATAAAAACGGTTGATATTGCGATAAAATCGACGAATAAAAAATTTATAATAATAAAACTTGACAATATATATTAGCTTTAAATTATTTGCCATATAAGTATATGAAATTAAATATATTAAAAAAGAAAAGAGGTAATGAGCCTTGAACAAAAGAAAGATTATCAGCAAGCTTTTATTAATTCTTATTATCACTTTTGTGGTGATAGGCAGTATAAGTGTTTTTCTTTTCAATTATCATGTCAAAAAACGAGAGCTTGAACTGTTGAACGAGAGCGTCAACAATACAGTAAAGTTTTTGGAAAAAGCTTATCAACTTCCCTTGTGGAATTATGAAAACTCTGAGATAGTGGCTTTGAATACTGCCTTATTAAACAATGATTATATTGTGGCGATTAATTTATTTGATGAAGAATATAATCTTATTGCCGCACACAAAAAGGCGGGTAAAGATTATAATGGGCTTACTGTTGAAAATGATAATATCAAAGCAGACATTAACGATGAGTCTCATATATTTAAGCGGAGTTTTAAAATCAACTATTTAGGGCATTCAATAGGTATTGCTGAGCTATTTTATACAAATGTTTATACGATAGAATCAGTTAACAATAGCAGCTGGGCTGTCACTATAGCACATATTATGTTGATGTTGTCTTTAATGCTAATTGTTTATATATTTACTTCGACAAATATTTTGAGTCATATTATCAAACTTGCCAAAATTTCCCAAACAATTGCTGATAAAGATGATTATTCTTTACGTTTGAAAACAAAGCTAAATGACGAAATTGGCATACTATATGGTAGTTTTAATATGATGTTAGAAAAGATTGAACAGAGGGATATCAAACGCGATATAATTGAAAAAGAGCTTTTACATATGCAAAGATATTTGAGTAATATCATCCACTTTATGCCCTCAATTTTGATTACTTTAAATAATGATTGTGTGATTACAGAATGGAACAATTCTGCAGAAAACTATTTTAAAATATCACATAAACAGGCTTGTGGCAAGCAGTTATCAGAAATAGTACCAGAATTTATGCCCTATCTAAAATATTTTGAAGCTAAGCATGAGAGCATAGATTTTAACCGTCAACGACTTAATGGCAGCGTGATGAATGTGCAGATCTATCCTATTAAAAACCCTGAATTAGAGAATATTGTGATTATTGCCGAAGATGTTACAGAGCTTGAAAATAAGAATAGTCAATTGCAACAAGCACAAAAAATGGAATCAGTAGGCAATCTGGCTGGAGGAGTCGCACATGAGATAAACAATATGCTGAGCGGAATAATCGGTATTTTGTCAATCATGAAGTATAATATTAATAAACAAAACAATATATCTTTGGATAAACTCAAAGAATATCACGATATGATGGAAAGCTCGGCAAATCGTGCTGCATATATTGTGCAACAGCTACTTTCAATATCAAAAAAACAAGAGTTTAGCCTTTTCCCCATTGATCTAAATCAGCCAATCAGCAATGTTGCAACAATGTGTAAAAGCACATTTGATAAATCCATAGAGATTTCTGTAAATTATCATGCAGGAGAGGCAATCGCAAATGCTTCAGCTATGCATATAGAGCAAGTTTTGTTGAACTTGTGTATCAACGCATCACACGCTATGACAATTATGCGTGATACAGGACAAGAATTTGGCGGAGTTTTGACAATAGAAATACAAAAGATAAAGGCAGATCAATTCTTTGTGCTGACTCATCCAGAAGCTGAGCAGATCGAATATTGGCGATTATTAGTTGCTGATACTGGAATAGGAATAGCAAAAGATGATGTGACTAAAGTCTTCGAGCCTTTCTTTAGCTCAAAAACAAATGGATATGGAACAGGACTTGGCTTGACTATGGTCTATAATATTGTCAAAAATCATCGTGGCTTTGTTGATATATACACTGAAGATGGAATGGGCACCAATGTTTATGTTTACCTTCCTGTTTATAACTCGGGCAAAAAAATCAGAAAAGAAGAGCAAAAAGAAATGTTCGTTAAAGGTGAAGGTTGTATCTTATTAGCAGAAGACGAAGCAATCGTGATGAAAACCGCTAAAGAGATGCTCGAAATCTGTGGATATTTTGTTATAACAGCTCGCGATGGTGAAGAATGTGTAAAAATATACAAAGAAAAAACTCAGCAAATAGATCTTGTAATTCTCGATATGGTAATGCCCAAAAAATCGGGTAAAGAGACTTTTACAGAGCTAAAAGAAATTAATGAAGATGTGAAAGTCGCTTTGTCATCTGGATTTAAGAGAGATGAGCGTGTTAATGAGATTATGCAAATGGGCGTAAAAGGCTTTATACAAAAACCTTATACTATTGATGTACTGTCGAGAATTGTGGCAAGCCTTGTGAG
>JAJBBH010000039.1 GCA_020532185.1 Candidatus Cloacimonadota bacterium
AGTGATAGCGTTTATACAACTACTATAGATACACGTGTTGCACAATTCCCTGCAGTATGGTTTGGTACATACGACTTGTCTATTGAGAAAGATGGTTATGTAAGCTATCTTGAAGAAGATGTTGTGATAGATGATGTTTACTATCAACACCCTGTAGTTACTCTTGAAAAGATATTATATCCACCAACTAACGTTATAGCGGAAATAGTAGGACAAAATGTCGATGTTTCTTGGGATGAACCAAACAACAATATAATAATATTTGCAAACAAAAGAACCAATAGATCACCTATTAGTTATGTGATTTGGCGAAGCCTTGCAGAGAACTCCAATAATGAAGAGGCTTGGTCGCTTTTGGGTAATAACCTAACAAACACCAACTATACAGATATGGCTTGGAATAATCTCAGTTCAGGCAATTATCTCTATATAGTGAAGGCGGTTTATAGTGGCGGTGTTTCATCTGAACCTGCTTTTTCTAATATTATTGAAAAGCATCCACTTAGCAATGTAAACATTATTTTGAGTACCTCTGATGGACAAACAACAACAGGTGCTCTTGTCACTCTTACTAATATTGATAATGATCCTGAGCATGTTTATACAAAGACAGCTGATCCAACCAGCCAAATCGTAAACTTCCCTACTGTATGGTATGGCACATACACAATTCAGGTCGAGAAAGATGGATATCATGCTTATACACAAGAAAACGTTTTGATTAATCAATTACAATATACACACCCCTTAATTACTTTGAATGAGATAGCATACACACCAACCAACTTTGTAGTTTCAACAACTCAAACTCGTGCTACATTAAATTGGAGCTCACCAAATATACAAAGAGGATTTAGAGTATCTACCGATTCTGACAGAGCTTTAACATATTACAGAATATGGCGAGCACCTTTAGAGACTGTTGAAAATGTTGCAACATGGACATCAATCGTTAATAATTTCTCAGGTACAAGTTATAACGATAACACGTGGGCAAGCGTACCAATAGGAGAATATCAATATATAATAAAAGCCATATATACTGGTGGACTTGAATCTGAAGCTGTGTTGTCAAATGTTGTTGAGAAACAGCCATTAAGCAACGTATCGATAACACTTAACACAAATGATAATCAGCCTGCAGCTGGAGCTGTTGTCACTCTGACCAATGGCGATGGAAACCCAGATCATACTTATACACAAACAGCAGACCCTACCAGTCAAATCGTAAACTTCCCTGCAGTTTGGTATGGAACATATACAATCAATGTTGAAAAACAAGGCTATTATTCCGTAACAATAGAAGGTATTTTGATAAACCAAGATCAATATACACACCCAACAATTACACTTGAAGAGATAGCATATCCGCCCGCAAATCTTGTTGCTTCAGTAAATCAAAGTAGAGCAACACTATCATGGGATGCACCAAATGCAAATAGAAATACTCGATTGCATGCAAGTTATCAAATATGGAGATCACCTTTAGCTTCAATCAACAACGATGAGGAATGGACTGAAATTGCAACTAATATCACCGCAACAAGTTACACAGATAACAGCTGGGCACAAGTTGCAATTGGAGACTATCAATACATTGTTAAGGCTATATATTCTTCGGGATCTGAATCTATACCAGTATTTTCAAATACTGTTAGCAAAGATCCTTTGAGCAGTGTTTCAATCGTACTTGCTACATCCGATAACCAGCCTACATCAGGTGCTGTGATTACATTAACAAATTACGATGGCAATCCAGATCATATATATACACAAACTGCTAATCCAACCTCACAAATCGTTAGTTTCCCTGCAGTTTGGTATGGAACATATACTATACATGTGAATAAACAAGGCTATCATGAATACACAGAAGAGGGAGTCGAGATTGATCAAGAAGTGTACGAACATTCCTTAATTACATTAGAGGAAATTGCTTATCCACCTTCAAACCTTGTTGTTACAACAACACGAACTCAAGCTACTCTTTTCTGGAATGCACCGAGTAATAGAGGTTTACGAGTGTTTGTGAGCTATAAAATTTGGAGATCAGCTATCGACACAATTGAAGATGACTCAACTTGGTCTCTTGTTTCGGAAGACGTTAACGCTATAAGTTATATTGATAATACATGGGAAGAGCTTTCTGTTGGAGAATATCAATACATAGTAAAGGCAATTTATACAACTGGTTTGGAGTCTGAGGCTGTTTTCTCTAATACTGTTAATAAAGAACCTATCAGTACAGCTACATTTACTTTGGCAACAACAGATAATCAATCAGCTGATGGAGCAACAATTACGCTAACGAATAATGATGGCAATCCTGATCATATATATGTTGGAACTGCTGATCCAACAAGTCAGTTTGTGACTTTTAATGAAGTTTGGTTTGGAGAATATACTGTCGATGTCGAAAAAGATGGCTACCATTCATACACAGAAAATAATGTAATTATTGATCAGTTTGAATATTCACACGAGACTATAACACTTATGGAGATTGCTTATCCACCTACAAACTTTGTTGCCACTGCAACAAGAGAAGAAGTGGAGCTATCGTGGAATGCTCCTGGTGATGATACTCATATTGCTGTTATTATGTCACCAAGAAAAGAAACAATAAGCTTGGTTAGAAAAAATACTAAAGTTGACGTAAATCACCGATCAAATTCTCGCGGTGTAATTGGATATCAATTGTGGAGATCGAAGTTGGAAGATATTGAGCAAGCAGATCTGTGGGCAGAAATTGTAAATGATTTTGAAGAAACAGAATATACAGATCTTTCTTGGGGAGAAGTTGCAAGTGGTGAGTATAAATACATTCTCAAAGCGATTTATACAGGCGATTTAGAGTCTGATGAGGTTTACTCTAATAGTGTAATCAAAGAGCCATATAGCCACGTCACAATCGTGATAGAAACCGAAGACGGTGAGCCAGCAGAAGGTGCTCGAATTACACTTAAAAACATGGATGATAATACAGAAATTGAATATAGCGAAATTGCGATATCAGACGAGCTTATCTTTCCAGAAGTTCTTTTTGGTACATATAAAATATATGTCGAGAAGCATGGTTATCTTCCTGCAATAGAAGACAATGTCGAAATATATGTTGATGAATACATTCATGAAACAATTATTCTTGAACTTAATAACTTCTTCTTTGTAGAAAACTTTGAGGGCTCAGTATTCCCTCCAGATGGTTGGACAATAATTGATGCTGACGAAGATGGATATAACTGGCATGTTATGGACTTAGAGGCAAATGCATATAGCGGAAGCCAGTTTGCAACATCAGCTTCATATATAAATGGAATAGGTCCTTTACTACCTGATAACTGGTTGATTACAAAGCCTATTAGCTTGCCAGAAGGGTCAACATATGGTCTTACTTATTGGATTGGGGCTCGTGACCCATTATGGCCAGAAGAGTATTACTCAGTATTGGTATCTACAACTGATAATGATATAGATAGCTTTGAAGAAATATATTCAGAAACTGTGGAAACTGGTGAGTATTCTCAACGAATAATTAATCTTCCATATGCTGGAGAAGAAATATATATAGCCTTTAGACACTATAATTCGACTGACTGGTATTTTATAAGCCTTGATGATGTTGAAGTTGGTCTGTATGTAAATACCGATGACAATGCGATTGAAAAACCAAATACAAAGCTTTTTGCAAACTATCCAAACCCATTCAATCCAGAAACAACAATTAACTTTGAGATGGAAAAAGATGCATATGTAACAATTGATATTTATAATGCTAAAGGTCAGAAAGTCAAGACATTAGTAAATGAACATAAGAGAAAAGGCATGCATTCAGTCATTTGGAACGGAAAAGATGGAAATGGACAAAGTGTAGGAAGTGGAATATACTTCTATAACATGAAATCAGGTAAATATACTTCAACACGAAAGATGATACTGATGAAGTAATTACTTAATATAGCGTATAAAAAAAAGGGCTCTGATCTCAGAGCCCTTTATTATTATATGTGTTTATTTGCCTTGTAAAATTAATTCAATATCGTTTTCCCATGTACTTGTTTTTTGTAAGTTGAATGTTTTAACGATAAATTCTGCAATGTTTGGTGATAAGAAAGCAGGTATTGTTGGTCCAAGATGAATGTTTTTAATACCTAAATATAGCAATGCAAGCAGAACTGCTACTGCTTTTTGCTCATACCAGCCGATTGCAAACGAAAGTGGTAAGTCATTTACACTTTCTAAGCCAAATGCTTTTTGTAATGCCATAGCAATTAAAACAAGCGAATAAGAGTCGTTACATTGTCCTGCATCCAAAACTCTTGGGATACCGTCAATGGTTCCTAAATCGAGCTTATTGTAGCGATATTTAGCACAACCTGCAGTTAATATAATAACATCTTGTGGCAAGTTTTTAGCTATATCAGTAAAGATTTCTCTTTCTTTATGACGTCCATCACAGCCACCCATCACTACAAAGCGTTTGATTTTTCCTTCTTTAATGAGTTCAATTACTTTATCAGCAGCAGAGATAACAGCATTGTGAGCAAAACCAATAGTAAGCTTGCCAGTTTCAATTTCTTTTGGTGGTTGACATGTTTTTGCTATTTCAATGATTTTTGAGAAATCTTTTGGCTTATCATCTACTCTGTCAGGAATATGCTCGCAGCCTACATAGCCTGTCATACCAGTTGTAAACATTCTTTGAATATAGTCTTTTTTGCTTGGTACAATACAGTTTGTTGTAAAAAGAATTGGTCCGTTAAATGACTCAAATTCTTCTTTTTGATGCCACCATGATCCACCATAGTTACCAACTAAGTGTTTGTATTTCTTCAATTTTGGATAAGCGTTTGCAGGAAGCATTTCGCCGTGGGTATAAACGTCAACACC
>JAJBBH010000010.1 GCA_020532185.1 Candidatus Cloacimonadota bacterium
CAAATAGCCTCAAATACAATATTCATGTAAAAGATGACAGCTTAAGTATTGACGTACAATGGGAAGATTATGCTAAAAAAATACAAAATGCATATTATTGGTATGGTAATCAAGAAAATCCCGACGTGCACCCACAACCAAAACAAATTGCTTTAGTTGAAGTATTGACAGGCCTCTGGTGTCCAAAATGCCCTAATGCAGAGCATGCATTGGAAGATATATCTGAAAATATTCCAAATCAAATGATAACCCTAAACTACCATATAAATGATGCTCTTGCTTTGCCCAATTTTAATGAGACCCCATATTATGGAAATAATCCACCAGTTGTTTTACTGCAAGGCTCCACTAAAATAAGTGGCGCAGGGCAAACTCAATTTGACCAATATCAAACAATAATAAACAATATAATAACAACTGATGCTGATATTTCTTTTGATGATATAAGTTTTGTGAAAACAGAAGATGAAATTTCTGGTTCTGTTAAAATCAATACCTATTCAAACATTGACTTTGCCGATACATATCTCAGAGTTGTTGTATATGAAAAGGAAACTGATAAAGCCCATTTTGTTACCCACGAACTTGCAAAGAATGTGGTGCGAGCAAGAACAATGGTCGATTTGTCAGATAAACATATTAGCCAAAAAATTGATTTCAACATTAACTTGACAAGCGTATTAGATGATGATACATATTTAGTAATCTGGGTACAAAAAAACTTAAGCTTCGATGAGATTAACCCAGAGACCGATAAAGTGTATAACGCAATTGAAATACCACTAAATAATTAGGAGATAATATGAAAAGAATAATGATTACCGTAATGATTTTGTTAGTTAGCTTAACTTTATTTGCCCAAACTAAAAAAATACAAAACTTTTCATTTGAAGACATCAATGGGAAAAAAATAAATACTGCTGAGCTTTTAAAAAAAGGACCAATTGTTTTAGACTTTTGGGCAACTTTCTGTGCTCCTTGCATGAAGTCACTACCAGCATACAATAAATTGGCAATTGAATACCCCAATATTACTTTTATAGCTGTCTCTTCAGATAGTCCACGTGCAAAAGATAAAGTTATTAAAACAGTAAGAAGCTTAAAACTCGATATGATTACAACTATTGATGCAAACAAAAGCATTCAGAAGTCTTTTAACGTAAAAGAAATACCCGAAACTTTTGTAATCAACCAAGAAGGAGAAATTACCTTTCATCACAACGGTTACATACCTGGTGATGAAGACAAGCTCGAAGAAGAACTAAAAAAGCTACTGAAAGGGTCTAAATAATGCAATCTCATAAAAGAATATTTATTTTTGCTATTCTCCTTTTTGCACTCATTTCGCTAAATGCTCAAGACTTTTTTAATATCTCAGGAGATAATCAAGCAAAATACATTTACCGCGTTGCTGAGGACTCACTAAGTAATTACTTTAATGATGAATTAAACTTTACTATAAACTATAATAATATCACTTTAGGCATGGGCTTCAAAGCAAATCTACCAAAATACGATCAGTATCAAGCAATTGATGAACTAAGACCTGCAAATATATCTCATGAATGGACTGACAGATATATAGCATACGATAAAGATGAATATTATTTGCAAGCAGGAACATTTGAAGAAGCATTTGGAGCAGGTATTACATTGAGAGCATGGAACGACAGAGACAATGATAGAGATAAGAGATTAGATGGTGCATTAATTCGTTATTCCCCTGGCTTTGTAAACCTAAAAATACTCTATGGTGCAGTAAAAAATGATATCGCAGATCAACAGATATTCAGGAATGATGTAATAGCTGGTATTGATAGTGAGATTAACATATTATCTGGCTTAAAACTCGGTGCTGGTCTTGTCCAATATAAACAAAAAGAAGCAACTGCAAACTATCTAAAGTACAGTCACCGTAATATTTATTCAGGAAGAGCTTCAGTAATAAATGACCTCTTGAGCATCGATGCCGAATATGCAGAAATGAGATATGAACATAATGTGCCAAGTACTTATCGAGGACATGCATTTTATAACTCAAATAACTTCTTTTTGGGTGATTTTACTTTTAACATAGCTTATAAGAAATATTACAAGTACAATTACAATTTTGCTGATCTACCATCATTAAATCACTATGATCAATTGCTATCAAGTATCGCAAGCCTCAATACAGAAGAAGGGATAAGCAGTGAAATTAGTTATATGCCTAACTTTGCAAATGAGTTTACTATACATTATTCAGAAGCATGGAATGAAAACTTTAAAATAAGATTTGCAAACTTATTTACTGAATACAAGTATAATAATGATAATTATGGTCTGCAGACCGAGTTTGAGCAAATCGAAACAAAAGACCAACCAGCTAATAATTGGGAAAAAGAAATGACTCCTGGTGCTACTGTTGATTTTTATAACTTTATGCTGCCACTAACTGTAAAAGCAAAATGGGGCGTTAAAAAGCAAAAACAAGGAGAAGATGATATTACTCTCCAACAACCTTTTCTGCAAGCTGATGTAAAACTAAATAGCTGGCTTGCTTTCTCAATCATTTCTGAGTTTGAGTTTAACGATGATGTCAGCGATACTTGGCTCGGAGCCGAGCTGAAAACTAATATCAGCGAACACTCTGAATTAAAGCTATTTGCAGGCAAAGAAAAAGGTGGAAAAGTCTGTAGAAATGGCGTGTGTAAATATCAGACTCCCTTCGAAGGCGTTCGCATAGAGCTTTCAACAAACTTCTAATAAATAATAAGAAAAGAGGATTTATGAAAAAAACAGCACTCTTAATTATAAGCCTAATCATTATCAGCATGCCACTTTTCGCACAAAACTGGCAATATTTTCCCAAAACAAATGTCTGGGAAGTCTTTATAAATGAAGAAAATGCTGAATTTAACAATGGCTTAACAATTGCAGATGAAATGTACCCTGATGACGAAGCTATTATCTTGAGATATTACCCAAGCTCAAATGATTTAGGTAATACAGATGCACAAAATGTGATTGATCAATACCAGATTGATGCTTTCCCTTCTGCCTATTTCAATAGCAATTTGACAATAAAGGGAACAAAAGCTCATTTACAAGATGGCAACCCCTTTAATGCACTAATCGAAAAACATTTATACGATGCCGCACCTATGATTATTCACAACCTTGCTTTTAATACTCAAACAAATACTGTAACTTGCTTTCTGAGAGATGCAGAGGATTCCAACCTTATGACAGGTCTTACTTTGCAATATATTGTTGTAGAAAATAATGTATCAGGAGTTAATAATGTTGTGAGAAGAATTGCAAGTGATGAGGTCAACTTTAACAGTGATGGTGATATACTTCAATTTAATAAAGTTGTCAATTTAGAACAATCATGGAATGTTGACAACATAAAGATTATTGCTTTGGTAAGAAATGCTGATAACCAAATAATTCAAGCAGCCTCTACAGAACCAATTCCTTTTAACAAACTAAGACTTGTTGCTAATGAGCCTTGTTATGCTGTTAGTGCTGAGGAATTTTATGAATTGCCATATATCGCTGTGATGAATACAGCTTTTGATGCAGACGCAATTATCAATTTTACCATAAACATTGAGCAAGTTTATAATCATCAAAATTGGATGATAACCTATTGCGATCCATCTAACTGCTTCATGGGTGCATCAGAACATACAATGTCAGCTGGACAATTCTTAATATTCCACCCATCTGTTATGCCAAACAGTCAAGGTTCAACCCTCTTTAACTTTATAGTAACAACAGACGAAATGCCTGAACTTAGGATTCCATTTAATTTCTTAACTCCAAGTGCTGATATACTCGTGATTGATGATGATGGTATAAAAGATACAGAAACTGCTTATATTGACGGTTTAGACGGTATAGGAATGACTTACGCCATTGCAGATATGAATGTCTTTAAACTTGATGACTTCGATTTTTCAGGATATACTAATATAATCTGGAATATGCACAATCCATATACTTTAGTGGAAAATAGCATTATACCATTGTTGGATGCACATGTTTCAGAAGGTGCCAATTTATATCTGGCTGGTACAAGTGCTGGTTGGGCAATGACAAATGAGAATTCTATCTTTAAAAATGAAGCCACAGAATCTTTTTACAATAACGTAGTTGGTGCTCAAGTACAAGGCGTATTAGATACAAATGCTTATTCTGTAAGCGGCGTTGCAAGTACTGCTGGCGATGGCTTTAACTTGACTTATACACAAAGCCCTGCCGAATACACACAAATAGAACCTGAATATCTAAACATCGATGCAAGTGCAAGACCAATTTTTGTCAGTAATAGTCAAATTGTTGGTCTATCAAAAGATTACATGTTTGGAAAGATCATCTATACAACGTTTTCCATCGAAGGTATGGACTGGCAGAGCAGCAATTCATTATACAAAAAATGGCTCACAAGGGTAATGTATGAGCTTGGCAATGAAACATCAACTGATGAAATAATTAAACCTTTACATAATTCATTAAAAATTACTGCTTATCCAAACCCATTTAATCAATCTACACAGATTAAAATTGATTCTCAAGACAATACAGCAAATATCGAAATATTCAATGTAAAAGGTCAAAAAGTATATCAAAAGATTATCACTATAAATAATGGTGTTGCTGATCACATCTGGAATGCTCAAGATGCACCAAGTGGTATTTACTTTATCAAAGTAAACTCAGACAATCAAACACAAGTAAAGAAAGTTTTGAACTTTAAATAAAATGAAAACAAAAAACAATTCTTTAAAACAAGAAAGAAAGGTAGTCAAATATGAAAAAAGCTTTGCTGCTGATAATTGGCAGTATGCTGTTCATATGGACATTGAGTGCAACTCCGACTAAC
>JAJBBH010000116.1 GCA_020532185.1 Candidatus Cloacimonadota bacterium
CATCGTTACTATTAGTTACATCGTTACATTTCATTACGACACTATTCGTAACATCGTTACTTATCCTCACATTTAACTTGACATTTATCATAATTCTTTTATCTTATATTAAGAGGTGATTATGATGAATACTGTTATAAATACAAAAATAAATAATTTATACGACCAAGCTAATCAATATATCAAAGAAAAGAGCTTTGAAAAGGCTGAAGAAGTACTCAACAGTTTGATAAGTCTCGGTCAATCCGAAGAGTCGTTAAATGCCATCGCCTATGCAAAGCTTATCCAGGGTGTCTTACTGATCACGCGTAAGAACTTCAATGATGGTTTTATCAATTTTCATGAGGCTTTAAAGCTGGCTGAGAACTTAGAAGACCAAAAACTTGTCCAGCTCATCCAAATCGATTTAGGCAAGTGGTATTGCGAGTTTAATGAATTAGATAAAGCTATTGATTTGATGCAAAATATATTAAAGAATAACCCTGACAATACACAAGCTTTAAATATTATTGCCATTGCATATGCACGAAAACATGAACACAAAAAGGCTATCGAGTATTTTAAAAAGAAATATGAGCTATCTAAATTACAAAACGATGAGCAAGACTGCTCTGTTGCCAATTCCAATATTGCACTGTGCAATATATCTTTAGAAAACTATGACGAGGCTATCAAGAGGCTTTTGGAGGCTTTTATCATTGAGCTTAAGTTTAATAATAAAACACGCCTGGCAAACATCACCAATTCCTTAGCTATCGCCTATATTAAAAAGAATAATTACGTTGAGGCATATGAGTTTGCCACAAAAGCAAATACTATTGCCAAAGAGATCGATAATTTGGATGAGCAAGAACGTTCTTGGAACAGCCTATACACCATATACAGAGCCAAAGAAGAGCATGAAAAGGCTTATCAGAGCATTGATAAGAAATTAGAGATACAAACAGTCAGAAACCAACAAATCCTCTCACAAAGAATTCAAGATTTGGAAAAACTCATCAATTATGAACGAAATACACATCAGCAAAAAGAATTAGAACTGCTTAAAAACAAAGAATCTTTCAGGGTGAAATATGAACATTTTCAATCTGCATACAAAGAGCTTCTGG
Organism: Candidatus Cloacimonadota bacterium; assembly: GCA_020532185.1. Taxonomy (GTDB): domain Bacteria; phylum Cloacimonadota; class Cloacimonadia; order Cloacimonadales; family WRIO01; genus JAGOCT01. The sequence continues at coordinate 1,110 of JAJBBH010000116.1, forward strand.
ACATTGGTGATGTTGGTATTTTTTCTGATAAGATCAAAAACATCTTTGAAATGGCTTATTTCTTCCACAAAGACAGAGCTGTTTCTGTCTTAATTGAAGGAGAAACTGGCACAGGCAAGGAGATAATTGCCCGAGTCGTACACTTTGGCAAAGATGACGATGTACATCCATTTATCAGCATCAACTGCTCTGCAATCTCACCAAACCTATTTGAAAGTGAACTTTTTGGTTATGAGGATGGTGCATTTACAGGAGCTCGACCAGGAGGCATGATTGGTAAACTCGAATTAGCACAGGGTGGCACAATCTTCCTCGATGAAATAGGCGAAATGCCAATAGAATTACAAGCAAAACTGCTCAGGGTCATCCAGCAAAGAGAGTATTACAAAGTAGGTGGTCAAAAGCCTATCAAGCTCGATGTGAGGATAATCTGTGCCACCAACAGGGACTTGAAAGTAGAAATGGAGAACAAGAGATTCAGACCAGATTTATTCTACAGATTGAGCACAGGCAGAATCTTCATCCCTCCGCTCAGAGAGAGAAAAGAGGAGATTGCCCCACTTGCCCAGATGTTCATGGTCAGATTCTCCGAAGAAAAGAAAAAGAAATTCCAATTCATCGACAATGAAGTCATGAAGTTTTTTGAAGAATACAACTGGCCCGGCAATATCCGTGAATTACAAAACACCATTGAGAGGATTGTGATTTTAAATGATGATAAGATTATCAAAATTGAGCACTTAAGCTTTTTTAACACTAATCATCAAGAGCAAATTAATTCTGACCAGGCATATATCCAAATAGAATTACCTGAAGAGGGCATAGACCTCAAAGAAACACAACGCGAAATTATGCGTCAGATTTTAAAGCGATTTAACGGCAATAAAACACAAGCTGCCAAATACTTAGGTATTGCTCGTAAGACTCTCTATGAAAATGAGATTGAATAAGGCTCTTTATTAATTATAAGACAAACGAACCCAAGTCAAAGAGGTCTTCATCTATATCGGGCTGCCAAGTACGGACAAATATCTTTGGTCTATCCTCAACTGAAAAATCAATTACCAAAAACAGATAGCCTTTATCTGCATAAAAGTCACCACGCCATGTTTGTAGTAATTGCACACCATAAACATTTTTGTTTTTAGGCGAGATAGATATCTTTATATCATCAAACAAGACTAAGATCTTCTTATTACTATTAAATACTCTTTTCAAATGTACCATATGTTCTGCTTTACTCTGCTTCACATATTCTACATTTTTGGGGTCTGCAAGCTTTACTTCTTCACTTGTCAAGTCAGGTTCGACAACTCTACCAACAATGATTAATGCATCGTCGCTAAATACTTTTTCTATATAGTTAATATCTTTCCTATTGTATGCTGTTCGATAGCATTCAACAAAGTCGATAATAATCTGTCTTATTCGATATTCTCGATCTGGTAGCTTATTATCCATCACTTTTTTATAAAGCTGATATTCAAGAGCAAAGCTTATATCTTCAATTTTACCATCTACATTTATATTTATCACAAGTTCAGACATTTCTGGTTCACCATCTGTTGCTGCAACCAGCACAGGAATATTTCTAAGCTCAAAACTTGTTGAAACAGTACGAATAAGGCTTAATTGAATCGAACCATCTGGGCAATAAAAGGGTGTGTTCTCCCAAACGTCATTTATTCTTCTTATTGCAGAATTAGTAAAGGCACTTCTGTTTAATGTCAATTCTTTATTTCCAAAATAGCTTGCGTTGACTTCTTGTATAAAATCCTCAACTTTAACTTGCACATTTTGTGCAAATTGTGCATTTGATCTATATCTGATATCAACTTGAGTTTGTACCTGTGCATAAACAGCATTACTAATAAACAAAATCAAGATAAATAATAATATTTTTACTTTAAAAACTGTATCCATATAGCACCTCTACCTTTTTGCATTATTTCGTTTTCCTTGACAAACACATTATCTTTTAAATCACGCCTGCCATTATTATCAGGAGAAATCAAGGTGATAAGCCCTTCGCTTTTTGCATCAAACAATAATATATATGCCTGCTCATTATTGCTCACTTGATCTTTTGTCCCAAAAATTAATTTACCTTTGTTTTTATTGTCATTAAGCCAAGCTATTGCCTCTCTAATTTTTTTAAGACTCAACAGCTTTTCTATATCAGCCTGACCCGCTTCGATTATTTTGTTGCTTTTCACAACTCTTTCTCGTTTGGGACGCTCCCTCTTTACAGTTTCTGCATGCCCTGAAATAGTCACAGTTTTGGTAACATTTACTGTATTATTAACCGTTAAAACAATACGATACCTGCCATTATTTTCATAAACATGTCTTGGGTTCTTTTCAGTTGAGTTTTTACTGCCATCACCAAACTGCCACTCTGTCTGCTTAACACTGATATTCTCCACTATAGGCTTCAATTCAACCTCTGCCCCATCCTGCTTAATCTCAAAATCTACCCTAACTATACTCTTAAAGTCTATCACATGATTGAATGTATGGCAGATGGGATTCTCTTTTAGCAAGTCTTTGACTTCTTTGCTCAGCTCGGCTATCTCGGTATCATATTTCAAAACCATCGCCTTCTCAACCTGCTGTTCTGAACTATAGCCATAATAAGATAATTCTGCACGACCATTGATTAGTTTATGCTCAGATTCCTCCCCAGCAAATGATAACTTAATATTGTTTACTGGCTTTTGTGCATTTGTTATATAAAAGGATATTGGAAAGGTACCAGGTGTCTGTGGATTAGGCTTTCCGATAGTTGATTTTGTAACACAAGTTTTCAAATATTCTTGCAGAATGTCATAAACATACAAATTTAAATCTGCATGCTCTCTAAATTCAATTGCTTGTGGTATCATCATTGTTAATGCATAAATACTCATATATTCCGGCATAGCTGCTTCTATATCGAATCTACCTTCTTTATCTATGGCAGCTTTCATTCGACTAACTAATCGCTTGCCCTGCTCCTCAAGCCAACTTTCATAGTCGGACTTTTTGAGATAGGCAAGTGTATAACTCTTTTTCCTGTCTTTGTATGATATAAACTTATAATCAGATAGCTTGATCTTGCTCGTCATCTCAACTTGATGCATGGTGCTTTGGTCTAATTGTCCGCCCTGCACAATTTCAGTATCTGATATATTTACTCTCACACTTGCCTGAATCTGCAAGATCATATTGGAAAGAGCTATTTTTTTTAGCTGCTCATCACTAACATTATCTTTAATCTCAGCTACTGCCTCGCCTATATAATAATCATTTGACCTTTTAATTCTTTGATAGTCTTCTTTGGGACCTGCAAATAATAGGCTCGCTGTCAAGGCAAAAAATAAAACTGTTAATATTCTTTTTTTCATATAAACCTCATATTACTCTTAATATAGACGCTTATTTTTGTCAAGAATTATTTGCAATTATCTGTAATTTAAAAATCAATACTATAAGTGGTCCATAAGCAAACATGCATATATACAAGTTTCTTCGTATATACAAGTTTCTTCGTATATACAAGTTTCTTCGTATATACAAGTTTCTTCGTATATACAAGTTTCCGACTTGTATAAAATCACACTATCATACCCCAACGGGCAGAAACATAAACTCGTATATACAAGTCTCCGACTTGTATAAAATCACGCTATCATACCACGACGGGCAGAAACATAAACTCGTATATA
>JAJBBH010000057.1 GCA_020532185.1 Candidatus Cloacimonadota bacterium
ACCATGTATCAAATCGCTATTAGGATCGGATAAATGCCAATTAAATAGATACTTATCCACAAAGTCAGGTTCGACATCAATTAAATGGCTGTAATCATAAAATGATGTATAACCTATAATGCCTGAATCTAAGCCTTGTATATTACAATAATCAAAGGAAGATATTAAATAATTTGATAGGTTGCCATGTATTTTTACCTGATGACCAGTATTTCCCCAAATATTTGTATTGTATGCATTTACATTACATGCTGTTAAATCGTTGCCAATAGTAATACCTTCGCTTTTATTATAAACAATATTACAATTTCTAATAAACAAACTTGAACATTCAAGAGCAAATATCCCTCCGCCTGCAGGTGCACTATTAAAAGTTATGTGGTTTCCAACTAAACCTGCGTTATCATAAGTGTCTCCCAAACCTTCTAAATACATACCTCCCCCAGTGACAGATGCGGAATTCATACAAATATCGTTTTCTTTAAAAAGTACAGCACCAGACGCCTTACCCAAAACATGGACGCCACCGCCATACTGTGCAGTGTTTTCATAAATTCTATTATTATTAAATATAATAGAATTAGGGTTCGAAGAAGTATGAAAATCCAAGTATATTCCACCACCTTGACTTGCCTGATTATTTGTAATGATGTTATTGCTGACATCAAAACCTTTTCCATCTAAAGATAATGCACCACCAAAACTGCCTGTATTGGTATTATTCTCAATTGTATTACCATTGATTTGGGTAAAATCTGTAATGGAGTTAATGATTTTAATAGTTGCTTGTCTGGAAGTGTTATTATTAACCTCATTATGTTCAAAAAGCAATGCTCCACAAGAATTGGAATGGAACAAAGCACTGTATCCATTATTGTTAAATATATTATTAGAAACAAATTTCAGTCTATTTGTATTTTGGATATTAACGAGATTAGTTGCATCTCCTATTGCATTATTATTGCTAAACTCATTATTGTAAATATCAATATATTGAGAATTAACAATACTAATAATTGATGCATTATTTTCAAATGTATTACCTTCTGGGTTAGAAAAAACACAATTTGATAACTCAAAATTACTACAGGAATCAAGTTCTATAGTGACTGAATTTCTTACATTTGAAAAGGTTGCATAGTTTATTTTTGAATCAGATGATCGGTCGAAATGAATTCCAGACCAGATAGTTTGTTCTGAAAGAGTTGAAAAGATAACACGGCTTTCATTTGTGCCATTTACAAGCAAACGACCCTGCACATCAAGCTGAGCCCCAAATCCAAAATATACAACTACTCCTCTATCAATTTCTAATGTGTCTCCAGATTGAATAGAAATATTGCCCCGAACAATATATGGAGAATCACTAATTGACCAAGAGCCACTTACTGCTCCTGGTGGCACTTCAATAGCTATTAAGCTAAAAAAAAAGATGCTTAGTAGTAAAACAAGAATATTTTTTTTCATTTTATCCTCCATAAATATATTTTATGAGATAATTATATTTTGTAAGTAATACTTGTCAAGATTTATTTTAAAAATAGACGTGTAAAAAAGGGCTGACAGAGCCAGCCCTTTGGGGAGTTCATATAGAGGAGGTATATGAGTTTCTATGGTATTTCTATTTTTAATTCTTCAATAAGAGCGGGGATCAACTGATTTGCGTCAGCTACGATACCCAGATCAGCATTAGCAAATATCGGAGCTTCAGGGTTTTTATTGATGGCGATGATCAAATCTGATTCTTCCATGCCAGCAATATGCTGTATAGCACCAGATATTCCGCAAGCAATATAGACGTCTGGTCGAACTGTTTTGCCAGTTTGTCCGACTTGTGCATGCTGTTCAATCCAGCCAGCATCAACAACTGCACGCGAGCCAGAAACAAGTCCACCAAGCTCTTTTGCCAATGCTTCCAAGTTTGCAATGTTTTCTTTTTTGCCAATGCCTCGTCCAGCTGACACGAGGATATTTGCTTCTTCAATATTCTTCTTTTCTGTCTTTTCAAAAACAGTGTCAAGTATTTCTATGTTCAGATCTTCTTTGTGGATATCAGCTTTAACACAGTTGATTTTTAAAGGCTTTTTCACTTCAAATTCTTGTTTTTGGAACACGCCAGGTCTAACAGTTGACATTTGTGGACGATGATCTGGGCAAATAATAGTCGCTAAGATATTGCCACCGAAAGCAGGACGTGTCATCAATAAGTTATTTGTGTTTTCTTCAATATCGAGGCTTGTGCAATCTGCAGTTAACCCAGTGTGCAATCGAGCTGAGATGCGTGGAGCCAAGTCTCTACCTATAGATGTAGCACTAATCATAGCAATTTCAGGCTTATGTTCATTTATAAATTGACATATAATCTTTGCATAAGGTTCTGTGCTATAGTCGTGAAGATAGCTATCATTTGCAAGGTAAATATTATCAGCGCCATATTTAGCCAGTTTTTTGCCATGCTCTTCATTTAATGCATTTCCTAATAGTAAAACTGAAACTTCACAGTCAATCTTTGCTGCCAATTCTCTTGCCTTGCCTAATAGTTCAAATGTGCCATTTTGAATATTGCCTTGTCTTTGCTCGCCTATTACAAGTATTCCTTTGTATGTTTTTTCTTCCATTTTCAACTCCTAAATGACAAACTTTTCTTTTAATTTTTCAACTATCAGACGTGCACCTTCGCGAGCGTCAACTTCAAACACTTTACCAGCTGTCTTAGCACCTTTTGTTTCAACCTTTTTAACTTTAGTAGGAGATGCTTTCAAGCCCGTAAGAGCTGGATCCATATCTATATCATTAATAGTCCAACGTTCAACTTGACCTTCATTGTAGGCATCGAATATCCTGCCAACAGTCATATAACGTGGTTCATTTATTTCTTTTAAAACTGTGATCATACAAGGGGTTTTCACTCTGATACTTTGGCTAAAATCCTCAAATACTTTCTTCACTTTGAAGCTGTTTTCTTCTTTAACAATATCAGTTACATAAGATACTTGAGGCAGATTTAGGTGTTCGGCTATTTGAGGACCAACTTGAGCTGTATCGCCATCAATAGCTTGTCTTCCGCAGAGAATCAGATCATAATCGATCTTTTTGATAGCATAGGCAAGAGCGAGAGATGTTGCCCAAGTATCAGAACCAGCGAACGCACGATCACTCAATAAAATCGCACGATCAGCTCCCATAGCCAAGCCCTCAACGAGAGCGAGCTCAGCTTGTTCAGGTCCCATACTCAATAATGTAACATGAGCTTTGTATTTTTCTTTCAAAACAAGTGCGGCTTCAATTCCGCTTTTGTCGTCAGGATTAATGATACTGGGAATGCCTTCACGCATGAGTGTGCCTGTTTTTTGATCTATTCTAACTTCTGTAGTGTCAGGAACTTGTTTTATACATACTATAATTTTCATTTGTCCTCCTATTTTAACATGCTGGCAGAAATAACCATTTTTTGAACTTCTGATGTGCCTTCATAGATCTCAGTAATCTTTGCATCACGCATCATACGCTCAACAGGATATTCACGAGTATAGCCATATCCACCAAATAGTTGGACAGCTTTGGTTGTTACTTCCATAGCAACTTCAGAAGCAAAAAGCTTTGCTTGTGCAGCTTCTACAGAATATGGTAATTTATTTTCTTTTAAAAACGCTGCTTTATACACTAAAAGCCTTGCAGCTTCGACTTTTGTTTGCATATCAGCTAATTGGAATTGTGTATTTTGAAATGAGGAGATTGGCTTGCCAAACTGTCTTCTATCTTTTACATAGTGAACAGCTTCGTCAATGGCTCCTTGTGCGATACCGAGAGCTTGAGCTGCAATACCAATTCTGCCACCATCGAGGGTTTTCATTGCAATACCAAAGCCTCTACCTTCTTGACCCAATAGATTTTCCAAAGGAACTTTCACATTTTCAAAAATAAGCTCACAAGTCGACGATCCTCTGATACCCATTTTCAACTCATGCTTTCCTATAGTAAAACCTGGCATGCCTTTTTCTAAGATAAATGCTGAAATACCTCTTGTGCCTGCTTTTTTATCAGTCAGTGCCATAATTATAAAGATATCGGCAACACCTGCATTTGTAATAAAGATCTTGGTACCATTTAATAAATAATGATCGTCTTTTTTCTCCGCAACTGTCTGTTGTGCTCCTGCATCGGTGCCTGCATTTGGCTCTGTGAGCCCGAAAGCACCTACATGCTCGCCTGAGTTAAGTTTTGGTAAATACTTTTCTTTTTGTTGTGCATTACCAAATTCAAAGATTGGTGCAGAGCAGAGCGATGTATGTGCAGAAACAATAACGCCCGTTGTCCCACATACTTTAGAAAGTTCTTCGACAGCCATTGCGTAAGTTAAAATATCGGCTCCTTGCCCACCATATTCTTTTGGAAATGGTATGCCCATTATGCCATATCTTCCCATCTTTTCGACTGTCTCAACGGGAAATCTTTCTTCTTCGTCCACTTCTTGAGCAATCGGTTTTACTTCATTTATACTAAATTCACGAAATAGCCTTTGAGCTAATTCATGCGACTTTGTTAAACTAAAATCCATTTTCTCCCCTTTAT
>JAJBBH010000079.1 GCA_020532185.1 Candidatus Cloacimonadota bacterium
AGCCTGCAGGAGGGAATGTATTTCCTTCAAAGCCTTCTGTAAAGCTGAAAGTGATAGTTATCAATGTGATGGTTGGATGATTATATATTTCTCCAGAGATTTCTATATTTTCCTCGCTAACTGCTTCATAGCCGCCCAAAGTAACTGTGATTGTATAAATACCTTGATGCACTTCGGGGAAGTTGACACTTGTGTTTGTAGCAGTTGCAGAGTAAATATGGGCTGGATTATTATCGTTATTAGTCAACGTAACAAGGGCACCAGCAGGCGATTCACCATTTTCAGTTGCTAAAGTGATAGTAACATTTGAACTTGTATTTTTTGATACATTGTTTGAAAAAGCAGGTTCTGACATGATATCATTGGTGTAAATTGCTTTTACTGCATAAACATATTCACCATTTGGTGCTTGTTCCCAACTATTGTCAGTATAGTTTGTGTTTGTGATATTGGAAGCAATTGTTGTCCAAGTATTTTCATTATTGATTGACTCGATTGGTGATCTCCAAATATTATAGGCAGTTACAGTTCTGGAAATTGTATCATTTTGAATACTTCTTTTATTCTTTTTAAAGTTTGTGGACTTTTTGGCAGAAAAAGCATACTTTCCAGTATTCTTTTTGGCACCAGGTCCTCTTGATGCTAATTTACTCTCTTTAGTATTTAATGTAAATGTTTGTGCTCCTGATCGGCTTGTGGCAATGCCTCTAATCATCCAGTTTGCATCGATATCTGCTAAGTCATATAGAGTTGACCATGAACCGCCAAAATACATCATTTCTCCATAATTAATTACTGCGGGTCCACTGTCACAAGCTGCTGGAAACCCAACAGGTGTGTTTATGTCTATTGCAATCCATAATTCGGTATCTGTCGGTATTGTAACGCCTTGTGTAAGTTCTACTTCGTTCCATTCTTCTATGATTATAGATGGAACGCTTTGTGTATGAACCAAAACTCCAGGTCCATTAACAGAACCTCCTGTATAAATTTTTAAAGTATAGGTAGCACTTGCTTCACATGGCATGAACTGTACTTTTCTTAATGTGGAGCCAGCTACTCCAAAGTTTGATAAGTGAGCTGGAGAATAACGATGAGCAACTTCAAACTGTGCTGCACTATTGGTACCAATAGCATTAGAATAATCATCTTGTGATGTATGAGAAAAAGGCGTATCAATGCTTGTTATAGGTTCATTCCATGACAAATCGACTTGTGAATTGTTAGCTATTGCAACAACACTTGATGGAGGGAAAGCTGTTCTTGTTTGTATATCTTGCACACTTCTTGCAGAGATAAAATTACCATCTCCTGTCGAATTTGCAATTCCTTTGATAGAGACAAGTCCAGATGGGATAGCTTGCCCAATATAATCTACATCGTAAAAACTTGTTCTAAACTGTATGGTTTGGCTGCCACTTACAGCTGTATAAATCTGACCGTTTGCAAAGCTGCCAGTAGAGGTGAATTCGAGATTATCTATTGATACAAGATTAGATTGGTATTCTGCAAAATTATCAATAAACTCACTTGCACTAATTTCATAATGTATGATTGGGTTATTTGTTGAGCTTGCTGGTAATCCAGTAACGACAGGCGTAAATTGTAACATACCTCCAAATGTCGTGAGTTTTCCTATTATACCTGTTATTCCATCATTAAGATCATAATCTCCCAGAATATTGGTTTGATCGTCAATTAAAATAGCTGCAGTAGCGTCTTGAACGAATTTCTGGTTTCTATAATTTTGTTTGAAAATCACGATTGCTTCGCTATTTAGCTGATATATTGTTTCATTATCATCATATTGCTGCCTCAATTCGGCAATATTAGCATTTTCTATCGGACTGATGATAGTATAATTTGCAGTTGCTATTGTGCTTGGATCAAGATCTTCAGCATAAGCAATCGCTTTGAGAGTTGTTGTTTCTGAGAGAGAAATAGGATTTGTATATACTGTTGTCAGGTTGCTTGGGTCAGTGCCATCAAGGGTATAATAGATGTTTGCATTAGGGGTAGCTGATGCTATAGCCACCACTACAGAGCCATAATAGGTACCATCATTTGGGCTGAATGTAGGTGTGTGTGTTGCTGTGGATGCTTGAGGACTGAACGTGTGTTGTCCCAAGTCTGCAAAATAATTTATTGGCTGTATAACCCATTGAGAGTCATCCGAGTTTGTGCCTGCTGATTGTTCCCAATCGGTGGTGGGGGAGACAACACTTGGTTTTCTGATCAACGTGTGGTCGGCTAATGCACCAACAACACCTGCAGCATCGAAGTTTGGAGGGTTGTAGCCCAAATTATAATAGCCAATAATATCAATCATTTGATTGTTTTTAAACAAAGCAACACAATCATTGCCATTATAATTTGTTGGATTGCCAGAGTTTGGATAAATATCAGATAGCTCTTTTACTTCTTCCCATGCTTGCGTATGACATATTACAAAAGTTTCGCCATGAGCAAGTGTGCCTGTCATTTGATAAGTATTACTTTCATTCCAAGTATTTCCATTTGCTGCTAATTTAATTTTGTATTCAGATAAATCAACAGTTTCACCTGTACCATTAAAAATTTCAAGGGCTTTGTTGTTTGAGGAGCCTTCGATATATTCAGAGAAGAAAAGGTCTGTAGCATACAAATCTTCTGAAAATACCAAGCTTGCATTCGCAATATAATAGGCTGTTGTACCAGCTGGGTAATCATCTGGTCCATAATTATAATTGTCTGAGGCTTTGTAGATCGTGCGTGTACTGCTCACTTGGCTTGCTTTCCATTTGTTTGAGCTATTATAGTAGCTGTTGTCAATCGGTCGTTGTATCATCAGGCATAAATTATCTCCTATGTACTCAAAAGGGGTTTCGAACGGGATGTGAATTGTCTTTTTCCCTGCTGCTTGGTTTAAAGCTATTTCTCCATCAAATACTTGAGTAAATTGGTTTGACGGCAGCCAAGCATTACCGTTGTTAAATGAGCTATTGTTTGTATTTGCCAACCATACTTTAATATGTTTTGAGCCGCTTATGTCTCCATTTAAAATAGCTGTGAGCTTTATTGATTCGATAGTGCCAGTGCGATCTATTTCATTAGATAAATAAATAGTCTGTGACAGAGAGTTTTTGTAATAAAAATTAACAGGAAATTCATTGGTAGAATATGTTGTGGCAGGATTTCCTAAGATAACAATATTTGGGTCATTTGGGTTGTCTGATTCTGCTGGTTCAATGCCAAATATTGCTCTTTGATTGCTGCTAAAAGTCATATCTGCGGGATTTAATGAGTTTAAATAAAAATAGCCATCCGCATAGCCACCCCAGCCCCAGTTAAAATGAAAGTAGTTTGTACCTGAATAACCATCACATACAAAGGCATGGCCTCCATCTGGTCCTGAACCCGCATAAAAAACAGGTCTTTCATTATCTAATTCACCTTTCAGCATTGCTGTCCATTGAGTGTCTGTAAAGCTTGTTTTTGTTTTCATAGCTTGACTATTATAGGAAAAATAGTTAGTTAGGGCATAAGGAACATCTTCAGAGTAAGCACCAGAACCGTTAGGACCATATTGCATATCAACAGATACACCTGCATGAAACATTATTTGAGCCACTTCTGCATTATGATTTGTAACGTTATTTGGCATTGCTGACCAATTATAAGTTGCATTACCAAAATTAGCAGAAATAGTGCCATAGACTGGGCGATAATAAGAGTGAGATCCTTCTCCTCGTGTTGGATGAGCCCAGTACTTCATTATTTGTGCCATAGCCGTTGCAACGCAGCCTGTAACTACGTGTCCGTCATCTCCATTTGAATCTGTAGGGCATTGTGTATTATAATAAGTACCCTGAGCCCAAGTAGTGCTTAAGAGATTGCTCCTATATGAATTGTCTCTGTTTATATAAGTGTTATTTATTAGAGTTTTCCATTTTTCTTGAGCTTCTTGATTCTTCAGATTGTTTGAGATAATTTCCTCAATTTGAATATTGTATTCTGATAGGAATGCTTGAGTAGCAGGTGATATATTTTCCTCATCAAACTTTGTACTTGGTGAAAATGCTAAAATTGGCTCGATATTATCATCGGCTGAAACCACAACAAATCCTTGATCTTTTAAGTGCATTACATAATATAATACAATCTCTTTCGACATTTGTGTACTTATCTCTACTATTTTATCAGAAAAGTCGTGATCGTTATTATGCTGTTGCATCCAGTTTTCAGCAACTAAAGTTGCTGTGCTTTGATTAATTGTCTTTGCGTTAATGCTTAAAGCAATTAAAAGTAATGCAAATATAATTACTAAATTTTTCTTCATTTTAACCTCCATTATTTAACCTAATTTTATAAATATAGTTATTTATGTCAATCAAAAAATAGTCTTATAATAAAAAAAGAGCGGGCATAAGCCCGCTCTCATTATATTTGTATCCTTAATGAGTTATTTCATCAGGAGCATTTTTTGTGTTG
>JAJBBH010000028.1 GCA_020532185.1 Candidatus Cloacimonadota bacterium
AGCTGGGTCAATTACTCGATCAAGGTGAGCTTCTTCAAGTAAAACATTGTGTTGATTTCTTGCTATTCTGCGTGAAAACTCATCGCTTCTTTTTACTATCGAGTCAAATGTGTTAATGCATAGCGCATCGCATGAGCCAAGTATAGCTGAAAATGCTTCAGTGCTTGTTCTTAATATATTTACCCAGGGGTCATAATATGTTTTATTATATTGAGAGGTCTTGGCAAAGATATACATTTTTTGTGAATCTTCTGAGCCCTTAAAGCTTTCGATAATCTGTGCCCAAAGATAGCGTGCAGCCCTAAGTTTTGACGTTTCCATAAAAAGATGCTTGCCTATGCCAAAGCTAAAGGTAATGTTTTTTGAGACTTGCTCAATTGTAAAACCTCTTTCCAGCATTTCACTAATATAAATAACAGCGGTTGAAAGTGCATATGAAAGCTCTTGTACAGCTGATGCACCTGCGTTATTCCATACAGTTGCATCTATCATAATGGTTTTAATTTGTGGTGCATTATCAATAGCCCAGCGAGTTAGCTCAGCCATTTCGTCCATAGCTTGTTTCCAAGTATTAGGCAAAGAGCCATTATTTGCTAATATTGCAATAGGATCTGTGCTAATAGAGCCTTTCACTTTCTTTAAATCGACATTATTCTTATCTGCAATGCTTTCTATCATTGCGGCTGTTGCTAATGCTGCTGAATAAGCTTCTATGTTGATATTGACATCTTCTAACGATATTCCCTGCAAAGCTTTTTTCAAATCATTCAAACTGTAAACTGGTGAACCATTTATGCCAAGCTCATTCGCTTTAATATCGTTTAATGGTTTTGCTATACTGGCATTATCGTCAAACTTAATATAAACAGTATTTTGCCCTTTGTTCAGGTCTTCAAGTAAAGCTTTGTTCCACAGCTCCATATCAGGTATATCACATTCTTGAGCAATAGCCCATACTTGTTTTGTGTTACCACTTATGGAAGTGTTTCTTACAAAGGGGGTAAAACCTGGTAGATTATGCAAAAATGGAATATCTTTTACATCATCTTGCGTGTAAATTGGCTTTAGGGTAATACCTTCAGCAGTTTGTGTAAGCAAAACTTTGTCATAAGGTGCACCTTTTAGCCCTTTTTCTGCTAAATCACGCCAATCATCAAATCGATGTTCAGGGAAATCATTAGCATACGAAAAGCTATTTGACTTTTGTATTTTTTCTTGCTGCTTCATCATTTTCTCCTATATTTTCCTATATTATCTTAATATATTGCACAATATTTGGTATCTGATTATTTGTCAATCATTTTTTGAATCTGTAATAGCTTTTTTGAAATGTATGAGCTTAGAATCAAAAATGTTAGATAAGTATTTTTTATTGTATACGATGATAGCGATCAAAGGCTGCGTCTGTAAAAGTAGTTGTTTATAATTAGGTAATTCCATTTTTGATGCACATATACATATTAAAAACACTAAGATTAAAGATTATGCTTGACAAAAAGTCTTTTATAAATATTATTCTATTCAGAGGTTGGAATATGAATTATAAGTTCAAGTATACAGGTCGAATAGTCAGTTTTTTTGTTTTTATAGCTATTCTTATACTTGTGATTTCAATTGCATCAATAGCAGTTAATCGTAAAGTATTTGTAAAAAAGTACACGTTTACAAGCTTGTTTAACGATGCTGTAGGCTTATCACTAAAAACACCTATCATATTCAAGGGTTTTGAAATTGGTGAACTAAAGAGCTTTAATTTGAATGATGAAAACCTGATAGATGCCGAGTTTATTATATATGAAGATTATCGAAAAAAAATTGTACATAATTCCATTCTAAGAAAAACAATAAATCCAATCACAAACAAAAGCTCTATTGAACTGATACAAGGCTTAGATCAAGACCTTTTGAATGAAGAATACACACTTGTACCAGAAATGACGACACAAAAGGGTAAAGAGTACCTAACAAAGAGTAATATTACTGTCTCTGCCGATATGATGTCATCTATTGTTAGCAATATTGATCATTTTATAGCCAATTTAAATAAAGACGATAATGCAGATCAAGGATCTATATTCCGCACTCTTTATCATGTTGCAAACTCTTCTGAAGCTCTTGAAAATATGCTTGTGATAACAAATGAAACACTCGATAAATTAAATCGTTCTTACTATGACGACGATGGCGAGTTGTTTAAAACATTAAAGCATGTAACCGATATTTCAGAAAAACTAAATACAACAGTTGAATTGATAAATGATGCAGTAAGTTCAACTAATCTTTTAATTAAAGAATATACAAATACCGAAGGTTTGGTTGTAAAACTAATCGATCCCGATCATGATAACCTTATAAAGCCTATCAATCAAATACTATACAACCTCAACCAAAACATGATTGAAATAAACAAGCTTCTTAAATATTTTGAGTCACAAAGCTCTGAAATTGGAACAGTTATTATTGAAACCCAATCAACATTAAGCTCAGCACAGAAGACTATTGAAGGATTAAATAATAATCCTCTCTTGAGGGGCGGTATTGATAAAGCAAGATCAAGCAATCAATCAGGCTCAAACGAACGACCTGACAATATCCCAAAGGAATAAAAATAATGAGAAAATTGCTTTTTTCAGTAATCATTGTTCTTTTATGTGCAGCTTGTTCCAGCTTGCCAAAAAATAGAGATATTGCTAATCCTTTAAAATCTCAAGCCGAGCACCTCGTAAATAAAGCTGAGCTTTTTGAAAAGCAACAGTTATATTCTAATGCAAAAGATTATTATGTTAATGCTTTAGATAAATATATCTTGATAGACGAACAAAACAGAGCTACACTTACAAAAATCTCAATAGCAAGGCAACTCAAAAAACTAAATCAAGAAGAAGAATACAAGCAGTTATTGGAAGATATTCAATACGATTTAAATATGTTACAAAATAAACAAGTATTAAAAAATGAGTTTACTCTATTGTTAATTGATGACTTGTATCAAAAGGCAGAATATGATTCGTTATTACTATTTTCAGAGACAATAAAAGATGAAAGCGATGAACAAAGATTAAGAAAACATAGTTGGCAGCTTTTAGCCATGTATTCAAAAAAAGCAAATCACAAAGCTCAAATAAGCATACTAAGTACTCAAGCAAACAAAGCGATGAATAACTACATGAAAAAGAAATTTAACGATATAACAGCTATAAGTTTTGCTTTTTACTCATTAGGCTATGTATCATATCAGAAAAATAATGCTGATGGCTACAAAGACGCTATCAAATACTTTAATAAAGCTTATGAAGCTGACAGAATCGATCAGAATTATAATAACCTCGCTGCGGATTTATATTACATTGGTTTATCTTATTATAATCTAAATGAGTATGAAAAAGCAGGTTGGCATTTGCAACGTTCTGCCAATATTTACAAGCAATTGTTATCACAAAATAAGCACGATTTTGCTTATTTTTACTCATTAATAAGTCGATATTTAACAGATAATTCGCCAATATATATTGAACAAATTATTTTGCTTGCTGACAATACTTATGACGAAGAATTAAAAAATATTATTCAAAAATGGCTTGAAACAAATAAATAAGGAGGTAGCTTATGTGTAAGAAGTTTGTTTTATTTTGGCTGTTTTTAGCTTTAATCTTTGGGGTTTTGTATGCTCAAAACAGGACTCAAGATGCTTTTGATGAATTGGAATTTGGTGAACTTAATCTATACTTTTTCAATGCTATTAATGGCGAACCTATCGTAAATGCCACTGTAACTCTTGATGGCATTGGTCAGTTTCTAACTGATAAGTATGGAAGAATATCATTTGAACCATTGGAAGATAATTATATGCAAGAAGTAAGCTTTAGATCGAGCGGATATATAAATTCTGTCTTTGATATAGAGATACGAGTAGGCACTATATTTTTCAATAGATATTCTATTTCACCAGTAATGGATATTAACTATTTCCGAGTGGTGCTTGATTGGGGTAAAAGCCCCAGAGACCTTGATGCTCACTTTGAAAAAAAAGGACAATACCATATATCTTATAGAAATACAAAAGTCCTTGCTGATGGTCGCGGTCAGCTTGATAGAGATGAGACGAATGGCTATGGGCCCGAAACTATTACCGTAACTCATGTCAAACAAGATGCACAATACGAGTATTTTGTTCATGACTACACCAATAGAAATAATAGAAATTCGACAAATTTGAGCAAGTCAAAAGCAACAGTTAAAGTATATGGCAATAATCAATTATTGAAAGTTTATCAAGTACCTGAAAAGCAAAAGGGTAGCAGATGGAGCGTGTTTAGAATAGAAAATGGTGAAATTGTAGGCATTAATCAAGTAGAATAATTAATGATAATAAAAAGAGGTAATAATGAAGTATCTTGATATGGCGATTGAAAAGGCGATTCAGCTTGGTGC
>JAJBBH010000120.1 GCA_020532185.1 Candidatus Cloacimonadota bacterium
GCTACTGCGGGTATATTATCTATTGTTATACCGCTTAGCTCACCAAACTGAGTTTTAGCCCAGCCAGCTGTCATTCTTGTTGGCCAAGAAGCTAATAAAAATGCACGCCCGAGTAATGCAGGGTTGACTATATTATATCCCAAGCCACCAAACGCATGCTTTCCTATTGCGATAGCAAAGATTGATCCCACGACCACAAGCCACCACGACGAGTTTGCATGCACATTAAATGCTATTAATATTCCTGTTATCACTGCTGAACCATCGCTGACAGTGATAGGTTTTTTTCTTAATTTTTGGATAAGTGCTTCTGTTGTTACAGCTGCAATGACACTATATATCGTGATAGTGAGTGCTGAAAAACCGAAGAATATTATTCCAGCAATTAATGCAGGCATCAATGCTATAACAACATGCCACATTACATATTTAACGTTTGTAGCATCATGCAAATGCGGTGAGCTACTAACAATTGTTTTATTTTTCATAAAATACCTCTATATTCATAATTATACATTCAAAAAAGTATTGATTTTCAAATTAATACAATAAGATTTTGCAAAGATACGCACTTTTTTAAACTCAAGATTTTGCTGTTCTGCGCATCGCTGTTATCTGATTTTTGCCAATATCAACCCATTGTATTATCTTGATATGAGCTGGACATACATAAGAGCATGAACCACATTTCATACAGTCCATAACACCTGACTTTTCAGCCATATCCCAGTCTTTATATTTTACTGCTGAAGCGATAAAGCTGGGAAGAAGGTTTAATGGGCAAGCATCAACACAACGTCCACATCTAAGGCATGCGTGCTCTTCTAAAGACCTTGCTTCTTTTTGATTAAATAATAATAAACCCGAAGAAGTCTTGCAAACAGGAGCATCGAGATCTGGCAGAGCAAATCCCATCATGGGACCACCAGAAATAATTTTGCCAATCTCCTCAGTTGTGCCACCACACTTTTCCACAAGCTCAGAAAAGGCTGTGCCCACTCTTGCCTGAATGTTTTTGGGGTTTTTGACTATTCTGCCACTTACTGTTATAACTCGCTCAATCAACGGCTTTTTATAACGTACAGCTTCATAAATCGCAATTGCAGTACCAACATTTTGCACAACGACTTCTACGCTGCTGGGCAATCCGCCTTTGTTTGGTACTTTTCTTTTTGTACAAGCATAGATAAGCTGTTTTTCTGCACCCTGAGGGTACTTAAGCTTTAAAGGCACAACATAAATGTCTTTGTCATTTTTGGTTAAATCAGTCATTAATTTTATTGCATCTAACTTATTTGCTTCAATGCCGATATAGCCTTGTTTAGCACTTAGTGTTTTCATAATAATTTTGAGACCAGCAATTATATCTTTTGGTCTTTCCAACATATTTCGATAATCTGAGGTGAGATATGGTTCACACTCAACACCATTTAAAATGACTGTGTCGATGGGCTTATCTGCAGGAGGGGATAGCTTAATCAATGTAGGGAATCCAGCTCCTCCCATACCACAAATACCCGCATTTCCAATACGCAACTTGATTTCTTCTGCTGATAGATCTAAATAGTTAGCATCATCAATCAGTTCAACCCATTCATCTTGCTCTTCAGTTTCGATTTCAATAGCCATAGAACTAAATCCACCAGGATGTGGATTCATAGCGATCTTGGTAACCTTCCCCGTTACACTTGAATGCATAGCTAACGATACAAAGGCAGAGGGCTCTGCTATTAACTGACCTGTCTTCACCCTGTCTCCAGGTTTTACAATTGGGTTGGCAGGAGCACCGATGTGTTGCGAAAGAGGAATAACTACCTTTTTGGGTATATCCATCACTTCGATAGCAGAGCTTTTAGAATACTCTTTGCTATCCTTAGGATGGACACCTCCATTAAAGCTTTTGAATTTCATTTTTACTCCCCAATATGTTATTTGATAATTAATGTACAAGTATTATGATATATGAAATAATGGCAAGATTTTTTTTGCATTTATTGAAAAAAGTTTGTCTGTTTTAGTAGTTTGACTTAAAAAAGAATAATTACACTGCCATAACTGTCGCTAATATCCATATATGACAATTATCCTTCTCAATTTAAGCTTTTGTGCAGCAAATCTTTATTCGTCTCTTTTAACTCAGATAAAAAAAGTGTATACTCTTTCTTCATGCTACTATCTCCCTAATATATATTACTAATCAAAAGCTCAGTTAAAGCCCCTCTTTTATCTGCATCAGAGTTAATCATTCTCGTTGCTAAAACTCGCTGAATATGGTGTTTTTCGTAAAGTTTATCGAAGAAATTATCATCCATGTCTTTTCCTTTGGGATCAGAATTACTCAAAATATATTTATATCCCTTTTTATCAATTTGATTACAAAAGTCTCGAAGCCTAATTTGCTCATCATCGTTAAACGCTTCTTTTGTATATGAGTTTAAGCTTGAAGTTTCACTTAAAGGTCTATATGGTGGATCGCAATAAAACAATGTATTTCTATGAGCGTAGCAAAGGGTTTCTGCAAAGTCCATATTCAGTATTTCAACTTTCTGTAATACAGCACTGTCGCTAAGTATCGTTTGCTCATCAAGGATTCTTGGGTTTTTATACTTACCAAAAGGCACGTTGAACTTACCCTTGCTATTCACTCTATACAAGCCATTGAAGCAAGTTTTGTTTAAAAATATAAATAGAGTTGCACGCTGCAAAGAGTCCTGCGAATCTGTGTTAAACAGAGCTCTTTGCTCGAGAAAAAAGCTTTTTCTATCATTTTCTTGGAGAGATAAATACTTGTTTTGTATATCTGATAAACTCTCTATCAATTCTTTTGGATTATCTTTTACAATTTTATAAGTATTGATCAGATCGTGATTTAAATCATTAATAATGGCTCTTTTTATATTAGGGTATTTTTGTAAAATCCAGAATAATACTGCACCACCTCCGACAAAAGGCTCAATGTAAGTATAGTCTTTATTATCAGACAATAAGCTCATAATCTGTTTGTCGATCTCGCCAAGCAGCTGAGTTTTGCCTCCGACCCACTTTATAAAAGGCTTTGCTTTAAAAATCATCTAAGAATCTCCTATCACATACTATTATTAAAAACAGTTTTGTCTGTCAAGGATAAATAACAAACTAAGCTTTTAAATGTGCTTTCAAAAAGGCACCAGTTGATGATTTTTTGCTTCGCATTAATTTCTCTGGCGTCCCTTGAGCAATAATTTTGCCGCCGCCATCACCGCCATCAGGTCCCAAGTCAATAATATAATCTGCACATTTGATCACATCGAGATTATGCTCAATCACAACCACAGAATTGCCCATATCAACAAAGCGTTGCAAAACTAAAAGCAATTTATTTATATCATCAAAATGCAAGCCTGTTGTTGGTTCATCCAGAATATAGAGAGTTCTTCCTGTCGAGGTTTTGGAAAGTTCTCTGGCAAGCTTAATTCTTTGTGCTTCACCGCCAGAAAGAGTTGTTGCAGGCTGACCCAGCTTAATATAGCCCAAGCCAACATCGATCAAAGTCTGTAATTTTCTATTGATACTGGGGATATTTTCAAAAAGCTCAAACGATTCCTGCACATCCATGTTCAATACATCAGAGATATTTTTGCCTTTATAACGAACGGAGAGAGTCTCTTTATTATAACGCTTGCCTTTACAAACCTCACAAGTTACATGTACATCAGCCAAGAAATGCATCTCGATTAGCTTCACACCTGCCCCCTGACATGCCTCACAGCGTCCACCTTTGACATTGAAAGAAAAACGACCTGGCTTGAAGCCTTTGATTTTTGCTGCTGGAAGCTCTGAAAACAATTCTCGAATAGCATCAAATAGCTTGATATAAGTTGCGGGATTAGAGCGTGGAGTACGTCCAATTGGCTGTTGATCGATATCGATTACTTTGTCCAATTCTTCCCAACCTGTAATCGAGTCATATGAGCCTATTAATGGATTTGCTCGGTTTAGTATTTTAGCAGCAGCAGGATAGAGGATTTGATTGATTAATGAGCTTTTACCTGATCCTGATACCCCTGTTACACACACAAAAAGACCCAAAGGTATGTCCACATTTATGTTTTTTAGATTATTCTGTTTTGCACCTGTGATTTTGAGAAAAGCTTCGCCCACACTTCTCCTTGTTTCGGGCATTTCTATTTCTAATTCACCTGATAGATATTTGCCTGTGAGAGAGTTTTCTTCTGCGATAACTTGATCAATATTACCATAAGCGACAATCTCACCGCCATTTATTCCAGCACGTGGACCAAAGTCAACTATGGTGTCGGCAACTCTCATCATCTCTTCATCATGCTCGACAACAATTACTGTATTGCCA
>JAJBBH010000063.1 GCA_020532185.1 Candidatus Cloacimonadota bacterium
CGTCAAAATTGAATTTCCTATTATTGCAGACACAGGTGCAGTAGCAGAAACATTAGGCTTGGTGCATCCTGGCAAAGGCACAAACACAGTAAGAGCAGTATTGATTGTCGACGATAAGGGCAAAATAAGAATCATATTCTACTACCCACAAGAACTTGGTAGAAATATGGATGAAATCCTCAGGTCAATTAATGCAATGCAATTGTCAGACAAACACAAAGTTGCTATGCCAGCTCAATGGCCCGATGGAGAATTGTTTGGCAATCGTGTAATTGTATCCCCTGCAACTGACGTTAAAACAGCAAAAGAAAGACTTGAAAATGCAGAGAAAAATGGACATGTATGCCTTGACTGGTGGTTATGTCACAAAGAACTCGATAAGTAAAAAATTAATTGTTTATTAAGAGCACAGAGGAAACTCTGTGCTTTTTCTTTGATGATAGTTTTTGATGCCAATATAGATGAGGCAAAGGCTTTTTTAGCGTTAAAGCTTGGTAAACCATGTCATCTATCAATACACTATTAGGATGTAAATAAAGATAATAATCTGTTTTTTTAGAGCTAATTTATATGCTGCTGCCAATCACTATTTAGCATTAAAAAATAATATTTTAAATACTATTTGACATATTTAGCTAATTTAATTTTATTAAACACTTGGAGAGTAGGTTTATTATGAGTAAAAAGATAAAAGTATTACATATTGACACAGGGTATGGTTGGCGTGGAGGGCAGCAGCAAGCTTTTTATTTGCATAGTATGCTTGAAGATGAATTTGTCGATTCGATTATGCTTTGTCAACCTGGTTCAGAAATGTCAAGACTATGCAAAGAACATGGTCTGCGATATGAAACGGTTAAAATGAGAGGCGAATTGGACTTTATTGCAGTCTATCATATTGCAAAGATTGTAAATAAAGAGGGTATTGATATTGTTCATTGTCATTGTGCACACTCTTTATCTTTGGGGGTTTTAACAAAATTCTTTTTAATAAAGCTTGTACTTATAGCAGCGAGAAGAGTTGATTTTCCTATCAAAAATAATATATTTAGCAGGTTTAAGTATAAAACAAATTTAGTAAACCACATAGTTTGTATATCACAAAATATTAAAGATATTATGATAGCAGCAGGCATAGATGAAGATAAGTTGTCTCTTATTCATAGCGGTGTTGATACCGATAAATATGCTGATTTGAGTGATGCAAAAACACCATTAGAATTACAAGAGCATATTAATAAAAAAACAATAATTGGTACAGTTGCGGCACTAACAGGGCATAAAGACTATCCTACTTTACTAAAAGCAGCATATTTAGTGCTTGCAGATAGAGACGATTGTGTTTTTATTGCTCTTGGCGATGGAAAAGATAAAGCAGAGATTTTTGCATTAAAAGAAAAATTGGGCTTGGAAGATAAGTTTATTTTTGCAGGCTATAAAGAGAATGTTGGAGACTATTTAGCGTTTTTCAATTACTTTGTTTTAGCTTCGAAAAAAGAGGGTTTGGGTACATCAGTATTGGACGCTATGTCAGCAGGTATACCCGTGATTGCATGTGCATCAGGAGGTATTCCCGAGATGATAAATCATAATGAGAATGGATTACTCGTGGAGAAGAAAAACCCTCAAGACTTGGCTTTGAAGATTAATTATGCATTAAATCATCCAGAAGAGATGCAAAGCTTTGCCGAAAAGTCAAAAGAAGTGGTCAAAGAATTTTCAATAAGAAATACCATAAAAAAGAATGCAGACTTGTATAAAAACTTTATTTCTCATGAACGATTTAGAGAGGAATTTTAGCGTTATTATGTTAATAATAAAAAAAAGTAAAAAAACACTTGCCATAATATCTATTAAATTAAAAGATTGTATCATTAAAAATATTATAAAGGAGTTAAAATGAAAAAATTACTCTTATTAGGTGATGAGGCATTTGCTCAAGGAGCTCTCGATGCAGGGATTTCAGGTGCTTATGGCTATCCTGGCACACCTTCAACTGAGATAATTGAGTATATCCAGAAAAATCCGTTGGCAGTAGAAAGAAATATCCATCGTGAATGGTCAACAAATGAAAAAACAGCTGTGGAAAGTGCTCTGGGAATGTCTTATGCAGGCAAAAGGTCAATTGTAACAATGAAACATGTTGGTCTTAACGTGGCAGCTGATGCTTTTGTTAATTCAGCATTTACAGGAGCAAATGGTGGTATCTTAGTTACTGTCGCAGACGACCCTTCCATGCACTCTTCTCAAAACGAACAAGACTCAAGATTCTTTGCAAAATTTGCATTGATACCCGCATTAGAGCCATCAAATCAGCAAGAAGCTTATGAAATGGCACACTATGGTTTGGACTTTTCAGAAAAGTATAATTTACCTGTTTTAGTTAGATTTGTAACCAGACTCTCACACTCACGTGCAGGTATCGAACGACGTGAAGTAACAGACGAAAATACATTAAAATTACCCGAAGATAAGGCCCAATTTGTCTTATTGCCCGCCATTTCTCGCAGAAAATATAAGGGATTATTGGCAAAACAAGACGACTTGGAAAAAGAATCAGAAAACAGCCCATTCAATAAATATATTGATGCAAAAGACAAATCAATGGGAATTATAGCATGTGGACTTGCTTATAACTATTTAATGGAGAATTATCAAGACAAAGAATGCCCATATCCAATTTTAAAAATATCTCAATATCCATTGCCACGTAAGATGATAGAAAAAATTAGCACAGAATGCGATACTCTTCTTGTGCTTGAAGATGGTGCACCAGTAGTGGAAGAAATGTTGAAAGGATATTTGGCATGTGGATTGAAAATAAAAGGTCGACTTGATGGCAGCTTACCAAGAGATGGTGAGCTTAACCCAAATATCGTGGCAAAAGCGTTGGGCTTTAAAGAAAATGAATTATTAAACATTCCAGAAGTAGTAACACCACGACCACCAGCATTGTGCGTTGGTTGCCCTCATATTGACTCATATAAAGCACTGAATGAAGCGTTATCAACATACGAAAAAGGTCATGTTTTCTCAGATATTGGCTGCTATACTTTAGGCTTTTTACCACCATACCAAGCAATTAATTCATGTGTTGACATGGGCGCATCTATCACAATGGCAAAAGGTGCTGCTGATGCAGGGCTGTATCCCTCAGTAGCAGTTATTGGCGACTCAACATTTACTCACTCAGGTATGACAGGACTATTGGATTGCGTATTGGATAAAGCGAATGTCGTGATAGTCATTTTGGATAATTATGTTGCTGCTATGACAGGCGGTCAAGACTCGTCAGCATTTGGCAGAATCGAGCAAATTTGTCTTGGTCTTGGTGTAGCAAGAGAACATATTCGCTCTGTTGTACCATTGCCAAAGAATCATGAAGAAATGGTTAAAGTATTTCGTGAAGAATTAGCATATAATGGTGTGTCAGTAATCGTTCCAAAGCGTGAATGTGTACAGACTTTAGCAAAGAAAAATAGAAGTGGGAGAGCATAATGAAATTAGATATAATTTTAGCAGGCGTTGGTGGACAAGGAATTTTGTCAATCGCAGCAATAATCGGCACAGCAGCACTAAAAAATGGCTACTATTTAAAGCAAGCTGAAGTTCATGGCATGAGCCAAAGAGGCGGCGATGTTCAATCTCACTTACGCATATCAGACAAACCAATCCATTCTGACCTAATCCCAATGGGAGAATGCGATATGATTCTGTCAGTTGAGCCTATGGAATCGCTTAGATACTTGCCTTATCTATCACCGACAGGCTGGTTAGTAACTAATAGTAAACCATTTGTAAATATCCCTAATTACCCTGAAATGGATAGCGTAATTGATGAAATTAAGAAAATTAGAAACAATATCAATATCAATGCAGATGATATTGCAAAGGAATTAGGCGCAGCACGCTCGATGAATATGGTCATGCTTGGTGCAGCTTCTGCTTTTATGGATATCAAAGTCGACGAGCTAAGAACAGCTATACGTGATATTTTTGAAAGAAAAGGCGATAAGGTTGTTGATTCAAACCTCAAAGCTTTTGATGCAGGGCTCGATTTTTCAAACAAAAATAGAGCTTAAATAAACAAATTATAAATAAAAAAACGGCATAACCATTTGGCTATGCCGTTTTCTCTTTCTATCAGCAATTATTATTCGATGGTGATTTCTTTTTTGGGTGTTGGTTCTCTTTTTGGAATTGTAAGGCTCAAAACACCATTCTCAAACTTTGCCTTAATATTGTCGGCATTTGCATTTTCTGGCAAGCTGATAGACCTCTGGTATGAGCCGCTATAGCGTTCTGTGCGAATGATAGTGTCTTTGTCTTTTTC
>JAJBBH010000008.1 GCA_020532185.1 Candidatus Cloacimonadota bacterium
CTTTTATTAGGTGCATTTTTTATGGCAACTGATATGGTAACTTCTCCAATAACAAAAAAAGGACGGATTATCTTTGGCATTGGTGCTGGCATCATAACAGTAGTAATTCGTTTATATGGCGGATATCCAGAAGGCGTATCTTATGCAATTTTGATTATGAACTTATTCGTTCCGCTTATTGATAAGTTTACATCTCCAAAACCATTTGGGGAGGTGAAAGCATGAAAGTATATATACATTATGCACTTGTACTTTTGATTATCACTGCTTTGGCGTGTGGTATTTTGGCAATTGTCAATGAAAAAACAAGCCCAATAATTGAAGCAAATATGAAAGAAGAAGAAAATAAAGCTCGAAATGAAGTAATAGAAGGTGCTGATATCTTTGAAAAACAAGCCTTGAGTAATGGCAGCGAATATTATGTTGCTAAAGATAAAGATGACAATCTTTTGGGATACACATTCATTGCTATTGGCAAAGGCTATAGTAGTGATGTGCAAACAATGGTTGGAATAAATACAAACTTTAGAATCACTAAAATCATAATTATCCAACAAAGCGAGACTCCAGGTCTTGGTGCAAATTGTACAAAACCTGAGTTTAGCGAGAAGTTTCACAATTTAAAAACAGAAGATTTATTGGTAGATAAAGATGGGGGAACAATCAAAAGCATGACTGGTGCTACTATTACAACCCGTACAATTACAAAATCAATAAGACAACAATTGGAGCAGCTTGAAAAAGAAATCGTCGGTGTTAACTTCATATCTGGAGGTGAAAGATGAGTGCTTTTAAAGAATTAACAAAAGGTATTTTCAAAGAAAACCCGACCTTTGTGCTTGTTTTGGGTATGTGCCCAACTCTGGCAGTAACATCATCATTAAAGAATGCAATAGGTATGGGAATGGCGTCAACTTTTGTGCTCATGTTTTCAAATATTCTCATCTCGTTGCTCAAAGACTTGATCCCATCAAAGATTAGAATACCAGCATATATCGTTGTAATTGCGTCATTTGTCTCAATAATTGATATGGCAATGGCGGCTTATGTACCAGAGCTGCATAAGAACTTGGGAATATTCATTCCGCTTATTGTGGTAAACTGTATTATCTTAGGTCGTGCAGAAGCATTTGCATGCAAAAATAATGTTTTCAAATCGGCATTGGATGGTATTGGGATGGGACTTGGCTTTACTTTATCATTATCTGTTGTGTCAATAATAAGAGAAATATTGGGTGCTGGTCAACTACTTGAAATTGACATTATGCCACAAGCCTATGAACCAATGCTCGCTGCTATCCTTGCACCAGGTGCTTTTATCACACTTGGTCTTTTGATGGCGTTAATTAATATAATAAAAGACAAGAAAAAAGTAGAAAAGGAGTAAAAGATGGCAATTGTAACAAAAATCTTGTTTATGGCAGTAACATCTATTTTCATTAACAACTTTGTTTTATCTCGTTTTCTTGGCTTATGCCCTTATTTGGGAGTTTCAAAAAAAATTGATTCTGCTTTTGGCATGGGAATGGCAGTAATATTTGTTATGGCTATTGCCTCTGCATTTACATGGCTGATCAATCAATATATACTCATCCCTGCGAATATGCAATATTTACAAACTATTGCCTTTATCCTCACAATTGCTGCTCTTGTACAATTTGTGGAAATGTTTATTCAAAAAACTGCACCAGCTCTATATAAATCATTAGGGGTTTATTTGCCTCTTATCACTACAAACTGTGCTGTTTTAGGCGTGGCAGTAATTAATATTGGCGAAGGACTCAGCTTTTTGGCAAGTATCTTGAATGGCTTCTTTGGAGGCGTAGGATTTACAGTAGTTTTGTTAATGATGGCTGGCATAAGAGAACGCTTGGAAAAAGCAGAATTGCCAAAAAGTATGCAAGGTATGCCAATTGCCTTGATTATTGCAGGTTGCATGGCACTCGCTTTCTTAGGCTTTTCTGGGCTCAATCTGGGATAGGAGGGAATTATGATGACTATACTGTTACCAGCAATGCTTTTAGGAGGATTAGCTGCAATTTTCGGCATTATCTTGGCTTATGCCTCAAAGAAATTCCATGTTGAAGTTGATCCAAAAATAGATGAAATTATTAGCGTTTTACCATCTGCAAACTGTGGAGGATGTGCCTTTCCTGGTTGTGCTGGATATGCTGATGCAATTGTACAAAGTGGAGCTGCAGTAAATATGTGTGGACCAGGTGGCGAAGAAGTAGCAAAGAGAATTGCTGCAATAATGGGTGTTTCTCTGACCCCTAAGGAAAGAGATATAGCTGTAATTCATTGCCAGTCTGGTGGATATAATAATACTTTTTTCAAGTATGAATACAAAGGAATAGACAATTGTCGTTCAGCTGCTACTATAGCTGGTGGACCAAATATGTGTGTTTGGGGCTGTGTTTTTCAATATGACTGCGTGAAAGCTTGTCAATTTGATGCCCTGCATATTGATGCACAAGGCATGAAAATAGTGAATGAGGATAATTGTACAGGCTGTGGTGCTTGCGTAAAGGCATGCCCACGTAGCTTAATCGAGCTCGTTCCTATCAGCAAAAAAGTTCATATTCTTTGCTCAAGTCGCGATAAAGGTCCGATAGCCAAAAAATCATGTGGCAATAATACAGCTTGTATTGCTTGTGGCCTCTGCGTTAAAAATTGTCCAACTCAAGCTATTACAATTACAAATAATTTGGCTATTATTGATTATAGCAAATGCATTAATTGCGGTATTTGTGCAACAGTGTGCCCCACAAAAGCAATCGAAGATAGAATGTTGCCACGAAAAAAAGCATTTATCCATGACGATCTGTGTATCGGCTGTACGATCTGTGCCAAGAAATGCCCTGTCGAGGCAATTAGTGGTGAGCTTAAACAGCCTCATATAGTCGATCAAGAAAAGTGTGTTGGTTGTGAAGTGTGCGTAAAAGCATGCCCTAAAAATGCTATTGAAATGGTTGATATAAATATTCCTAAAAAAATAGCTGAAGCTTAATAATATATTGAACATTATTGGAAAGCCCGTGAGAACGGGCTTTTTTTATGAATGCACATTGTATATTCTCATCATATTTTCTGTTTTGTAGAGAAATACTTCTAAATTAGACATAGTTATGAAATTTGCTAAGCCTTTTTTAATAATTGGATTTATCAAATTATCAATACATTACAATGTTTGAAAAGAAAATAAAACTTATTTGATAAATTTTGCTTGACATATAATGCTATTATGATTTTTTGTTTATTAATTAATAGAGTGAAACGGCGAGATAGCTCAGTCGGTAGAGCAGAGGCCTGAAAAGCCTTGTGTCCCCAGTTCAAGTCTGGGTCACGCCACCATATATCAAGCACCTGTCTTCAGGTGCTTTTTTTATTGTAATCGGGTAATGTTTGCATTACAAAAGGGCTTCAATGTTGTGAACAAGTGAGTAGTGCTTACCGTATCGAAATCAATACATATCACATCTATAATCAGACATTTTATTAGCCATCAATAACACTAATCAAATACTAAAGTTAATTGATTTCAAAAGAATATTCGTGTCTTATTCGTGTGATTCGTGGCAAATAATAATCCTCTTTGTGCTCTTTGTGGTTAATTAAAAGCGTATAGTCTGCCAGTAGGTAAAGTTTGTAAAGTCTATATGCTGCCTACTAATCGGCAAAAACTACTCACTCGTTCACTTGTTCACTCGTTCACTTTTGCGAAGCAAACCTGTCGTTCGTTGCTAAAAATGTAGTTCGTTGCAAAAAAAACAGCCTTCAGATCTGCTTCCAGAGCCTCTTTGTAAAATGAACAATATTTAGTTTTTCAAAACCCCCATTTTGTCCTGCGTATTATAGTAGAGGGGCACGTTTTTTTTAGAACAATTTAATAGCGAACTTTTGGTTTGCTTCGCAAAAGTGAACCAGTGAGAGAGTTTTTTTGGACAGGCACAAGGCACTGTCCCGACAGATAAAAATGGGATTTATATTTAATATGTGGTATAAATTTCTGGATTGATTAATTGGACAGGCACAAGGCACTGTCCCTACAGATGTTGTCGTGATTTTATGTACGTGTTTATAAAAAAAGAGCGGGTTCAAAACCCGCTCTAATATTATCACAAGACAATCTTATTTCATCAAGATCATCTTACGTGTTGATGTGTATTTGCCAGACTTCATATTATAGAAGTAGATACC
>JAJBBH010000061.1 GCA_020532185.1 Candidatus Cloacimonadota bacterium
TTAATAACGGCAGGAATAACTTTTTACATAATTGATATGCTTTTTGTGGGATCATTGTCATCAGCATTCGGGGGAGAATGGAACCCTAATGACCCAGACAGTGAGCTCCAAAGTTATGCAAGAGGGTTCTTGTATGGAGGCTTAGCTGCATTAGGAGCTAGTAGAATCGTCCAAATAATACTCCCAATAAGCTACGCTGCAAAATACAACAAGACACTTAGAAACAGCTTAGGAGTTACAAAGGATAAGCAAGATGCCTTCTCATTTAATGTAGGCTTTGTCCCCAATGTAAACTTTGATCCAGCACTACAGTTGTCAGCAAAAATTAGCTTCTAGTAGAATTTAAAATCGATATTCTCTCTTTTTAAGTCCCTTTAGTTTTAAAGGGATTTAAGTTTATTTATACCCAATTGGATGTTAAACTTATAGAAAATAAAAAAGCTTACCGCTAGGTAAGCTCTAGTACGCACATTGCGTGGTCCTTTCGGACGGTTTGAATAAATTTTTATTTGAACTCTAGGTGTTATTTAAAATCTATTCTCAATTTGGATAGTAAGGGGTAAAGGGGAGGAAGTCAACAATGAAAGGCAAAGAAGTTAATAGCGACTACTATTTAGGACTAGATATCGGGACAAACTCTGTAGGATGGGCTGTAACTGATGAAAACTATAACTTGTTAAAAGCAAATAGAAAGTATCTATGGGGAGTTAGATTATTTGAAACTGCTAACACAGCAGAAGATAGAAGACTTCATCGCTCAGCAAGAAGGCGTAACCAACGCAAGGTTCAAAGATTACAATTACTCAAAGAGATGTTTGAGCCACATATAAAAAAAGTTGACCCAACCTTTTTTGATAGATTAGAACAAAGTTATTTACATGATGATGATAAACTTCATAGTTTTAATTACACAT
Source organism: Candidatus Cloacimonadota bacterium (assembly GCA_020532185.1). GTDB lineage: Bacteria > Cloacimonadota > Cloacimonadia > Cloacimonadales > WRIO01 > JAGOCT01. The sequence continues at coordinate 915 of JAJBBH010000061.1, forward strand.
TATTTGATGATAAAGAAAAAACTGATCCCACCTTTTTTAAAAAGTATCCCACTATTTTTCATTTAAGAAGTTACTTAGTCCATAACCGTGATGATAATGTTGATCTAAGAGAGCTCTATTTAGCAATACATCATATTCTAAAAACTAGAGGACACTTTTTGTTTAGTGGAGAAAATCTTAATACAACATCATCTTTTGAGACATTAGTTGAAGATTTGAAGAATAACTTACAAGACAGTTTAAATATTGATTTAACTATAAATGGATCTAATGAAGAGTTTGGTGAGATTCTTAAAATAACAAAAAAAAGAGAGAAGAAAAAAGAGCTCAACGATATCTTGATATTTTCCGTAAATAATGAGGAAGGTGAGCCTCAGGAGTTTAGCAAGGTAGAAAGTGAGATTAAAAATGCTTTAGCAGGTTCACCTTTTACTATTGGAAAGCTATTTGCTAACGAGGAATACGAAGAGTTTGAGCCAGCTAAAATTGTTTTTGATAAAGATGATTATGAAGCTACAAAAGAAAAGCTTGAACAACAACTAACTTTAGAAGAGTTCTCCTTAATTGAAACTTTTGAAGGATTATATAGTTGGGCTCTCCTTGCTGAAGTTTTGCGTGGTAGAGAGTACATAAGTGACGCTAAAATTGATGTTTATGAGAAGCATAAAGAAGATTTAATATCTTTAAAAAAGCTAGTTAAAAAATATGAGAAGGGTGAATACAACAATGCTTTTAAACTTTTCAACAAAGATAACTATCCCCACTATGTTGGTAAAAGTAGTAAAGGTGGAGTATTGGTTAAATCACCTTTTAAGAGCAAATGTACCCAAGAGGATGTTTGTAAATATTTTTCAAAACTTTTAACACCACATAAAAATAGCAACGATCCTCTTTTAACTTCAGTTCTTGATGAATTAGATAATAAATCACTACTGCCAAAATTGAGAGTAAAAGATAACAGGGTTATTCCACACCAATTGCATGTTAAAGAGTTAAAAGAGATTTTAAATAATGTGGAACGTTATTTCCCTTTCTTAAATGAAGCTGATGAAGATGGGTACACTCCAGTTGAGAAAATGGTAGCAATGGCAACCTTTAGAATACCTTACTATGTTGGGCCATTAAATACTTACCACATGAAAGAGGGGGGAGAAGAGGGATTTGCGTGGATGATTCGTCGCTCTGGTGAAGATGGTCCCATTTATCCTTGGAATTTTGAAAAAGTTGTTGATATTGAAAAATCAGCTGAGAAGTTCATTAGGAGAATGACTAATAAATGCTCCTATCTTTTTGATAAAGATGTTGTTGCAAAAGATTCACTAATCTACTCCAAGTACAGAGTTTTAAATGAACTAAATAACTTACGTATTAATGGAGAGCCCATTTCAGTTGAGTTAAAACAAAAGATTTATAATGAGCTCTTTTTAGAATCTAAGAGAAAAAACATCACTATAAAGCAACTCAAAACTTATTTTGTAAACAACAATCTTATTGATAAAAATGATGAGTTTAACGTAGAGGGAATTGACAATGGCTTTACTAACTCTTTATCTACTTGGATAGATTTTGCACCATTTTTAGAAAATGAGATCCTATTAGAAAGTGAGATAGAGAATATCATTGAGTGGAAAGCTTATTATGGTGAAGATGATTCGATTCTAAAAAGAAAGATTGAAAATGAGTATAAAAAATTAGACTCAGACCAAATAAATAGTATTTTAAAAATTGTGAAACCTTATAAAGGGTGGGGACGATTATCAAAAGAGTTATTAGAAGAGGTGTTTCATGAAGACCCTACAACAGGGGCTCTACACTCAATTCTAGATTTAATGTGGAATACAAATAACAACCTAATGGAGTTACTCAGTACTCGCTTTACTTTTGTTAATGAAATTGATGAATACAATAAACAAAATGCCTCAGATACAAACTTCAATTACAAATCACTTATAGAACCATTAAATATTTCTCCAGCTGTAAAAAGGCAAATTTGGCAAACATTAATTATTGTTAGAGAAATTAAAAAGATTCAAAGAAAGGCGCCTAAGAAAGTATTTTTAGAGATGGCTAGAGGTGGAGGTATTAAAGGGCAAAGAACTAAATCAAGAAGGGTTGCTTTAATAGAGTTGTATGAGGCGTGTAAAAATGATTATGAGTTTAATAAAGAGTTGTTGTCATCGATAGAACAAAAGACAGATGCAGAACTTCGTAACGACACTCTTTACCTATATTACACCCAAATGGGTAAATGTCTTTACAGTGGGGAGCCTATTAGGCTTGAAGATGTAAATAAGAAAAGTTTGTATGACATCGATCATATCTATCCTCAATCATTGATTAAAGATGATTCATTAAATAACAGAGTTCTTGTTAAAGCTAACTATAACAGTGAGAAGAAAAATGATTACCCAATAAAAGAGGCTTGGCAATCTAAACAAAGTGGGTTTTGGAGAGTCCTTTTAGATAAGGGATTTATTACAAAAGAAAAATACTTTAGGCTAACTCGTAAAACTAGGTTAACTGATGAGGACTTAGCTACATTTATCAACAGGCAAATTGTTGAAACTAGGCAAACTACTAAATTAGTGGGGACACTTTTAGAAAACTTATTTGGTGAAAGTAAAACAAAGCTTGTTTACTCAAAAGCAGGAAATGTCTCTGAGTTTAGAAAAGACTTTGATATCTTAAAATCTAGATCTATCAATGATCACCATCACGCTCACGATGCATATTTGAATATAGTGGTTGGGAATGTGTATAACACTAAGTTTACAGAAAATGCATGGAACTTTTTTAAGCTTCCTAGAAAAGAAAGCTACAATATTAGAAGGTTGTACTATTACGATGTTGAAAGAAATAACTCAATCGCGTGGATTGCTGATAAAAATTTTGAAGAAAATGATAGATCTAAAAAGCATGAGAGAACCAATGAGACAGGGACAATTACAACTATTAGGGACACTTTCAGAAACAACCAAATATTAGTAACTAGAAAACCAATCACAGGAAGTGGAGAACTATTTGATTTACAACCTTTAAAGGGAAAAGATAATTTAATTCCATTAAAAGGTTCAAATCCTATTCTTCATCAAACAGAAAAGTATGGAGGATATGACTCTAAAAAAACTGGATACTTTTTCGTAGTTGAACACACCCATAAGAAAAAACGAATAAAACAAATTCGAACAGTACCAATAATGAACCTTGTGGATATACAAAAA
>JAJBBH010000110.1 GCA_020532185.1 Candidatus Cloacimonadota bacterium
TCTAAATGCTGGATCCGAAGTTGATATTGTTTTTGAACCTGAAAAAATATATCCTGCACCTCGCAACGTGGAATCTACCTCTGAAGGATATATGACTTGGAATGCACCTCTACCAATTAATGCACACATTGAAGGCTTTGAAGATTATGATATTAACTCCAGTATCTACAGAAATAACCCTATGTGGAAAACCTTTAACGGTCAATTCTTAGGTGAAAATGATGGTATTATCAGTAGCGATTACTCAAAAGAAGGGTTCAATTCTCTAAAAGTCTTAGAAACAACTGACTTATTTGTTGACCTACATAATGTTTGGTTCAATACACCTATTGATGCGGGCAGCTATGTTGCAGAATTTAGCATCTATGTCCCTGATAATAAGAGTGCTCACTATAATATTCTCAGAACTACAAGTGGATATCAGTTTACTTTTGAAGTTTTCTTCAAGGCGAATGGCAGCGTTGTTTACTATGCAAATAATGAAATTAGAAATGCAAATTATAACCTCAATGCCTGGAACGATATAAAACACGAAATTGACGTTGATAATAATACAATTAACTTTATTCTAAATGGTGAAGAATTATATTCTTGGCCTCTTGATAAAAATGCTTACGATGCCGATACTGGACAAAAAACTCTCTCAATCATTGACTTTAGTGGCGAATCTGACCCAAATGCAAACCCCGAATCTGGCTTATTCTATCTTGACTGCTTTGCCTTCTATAATGTTGCTGACGAAGTCTCAAACTCATTTAATATCTATCTTGATAACTCAGAAGTTGACTCAAATATAAACGAGCTCAACTATCAGCTCACAAACTTCCCTGTTGGCAATCACATAGTAGGTGTCAGTGCTATTTATGGCAATATAGAATCAGTTGTTACTAATACAAGTGTCAATTTTGTCTCAAACGATGATATCATCGCTTTACAAAAAGATAGTATCAGAAACTACCCAAATCCATTCAATCCAGAAACTACAATCTCTTACAATGTCGCAAAAGAAGGAAAAGTTTTAGTAGAAATATATAATATCAAGGGTCAAAAAGTTAAAACTCTATTCAACAATATTAGCACAGCAGGTCAACACAGCATTCTCTGGAAAGGCGAAAATGACCAAAATCAAAAAGTTGGCTCTGGTATTTATTTCTTAAGACTTAAAACTGAAAAATCAGACCTTAAAAAGAAAATCATGTTAATAAAATAAATTTCTAATCTCAAACATCTGTTTCGATTCGTCCTCCGACTCAGATGTCGCTTAGGCCAGGCAGATACTGCCTGGCTTTTTTTATTCTTATAGTTCTGTAAGCTCTTTATTAACCCAAATTTATTAATATAAATAAAGATTAGTAAGCAAAAATATGCTGTATCTTTCCCATTGTATTTAAGAAGAAAGTAGGAGAAGCCACTCAAGAATAATAAGTGATTATTGAAAATGATTTTGCTATAGGCATTTTACAAAATAAATAAGTGATTTGCTAAATTAACTGACTGTTTGGCAAAACAAGTGAATGCTAATAATTGCTTTTATCATCTTTATCAAGCGGCTTATACTTGACTCTCGTCTCAACCTTCTTTTACTCCTCCTTGCAACCGCTTAGGCTCCCCCAACAAACCCTATGATTCTCCAAGATAGCAAGGGGATGGTAACGGGATGGTAACGGGATGGTAAAGGGAATCAAGGCAAATAAACAAGGGAAAACTGAGTGTTTTGAGTCGAAAAATAGAGAAATTAGCCTGAAATTCATCGCTTCGTCTCAATTGAGTAAAGAGCCGTCTCAATCAATTTCAAATTAGTCTCAATCTATTTCGTTTAGACTTTTGACAAATTTGAAAATTAATATAGAAAAAAACGATTCAAACTTTATTTATTAATAAGTATTGTTTGCTTTAAAACCCCTGCAAAATTGATTTATATTTCGTCTTTTTTTAAGTGATAATATTTTTTTGGACAGCTATTAGCCGATTATTATAGGCTAATAGTTTTTTCTTTTCATAGATTTTTAATAAATACTATATTTACGATAAAAAAACTTGACATGATGATGAAAATCGTATAAATTATATAAATATTAAGATATATGGAGGAATTTATGAAAGCAGTAATGGTAAAAGAAGGTGTCTATTGGGTTGGTGCAATAGATTGGAATTTACGAAATTTTCACGGTTATATGACACAACGAGGTTCAACTTATAATGCTTATTTGATTATAGATGAAAAGATTACATTGATCGATAACGTTAAGCATGATTTTTATAATGAGATGATCGAAAGAATAGCCTCAATTATTGATCCATCCAAAATTGATTATGTAGTGCAAAATCATGTTGAGATGGACCATTCAAGTTCTTTGCCAATGTTTTTAAATGCGTGTCCTAATGCCACTATTTTGACCAGTCCCAACGGAGAAAAAGGCTTGCGTCATCATTTTAAAAAAGATTGGAATTTTAGAGTAGTTAAGTCAAATGAAACGATTTCTTTAGGCAAACGTAGCCTGACATTTGTGCATACACCGATGGTGCATTGGCCCGATAATATGGTAAGCTATTGCCCAGAGGAAAAGATATTGTTCTCTAACGACGCATTTGGTCAGCATATTGCCTCATCTGAGCGTTTTGATGATGAATATCCTGTCAATATCATCTTGGAAGAAGCACGTAAGTATTACGGCAATATTGTTTTACCATATGGTGAGCAAGTGCAAAAGGCTTTGGCAATCGCAAGCGGACTCGATTTTGACACAATTTGTAATAGTCATGGTATTATCTGGCGTAAACATGTGCGAGAAATCCTGGCTGAATATGTGAAATGGTCCTCAAATGAGGCAAAAGAAAAAGCAGTAATAATCTATGACACAATGTGGGATTCAACCAAGAAAATGGCAATGGCTGTGCGTGAGGCATTTGAAGAGCTTGATATTCCCGTACATATGATGTTTTTACAGTCAAATCACATTTCAGATATTATGACAGAACTGATCGAAGCAAAATATATTTGTGTGGGATCACCAACTTTGAATAACGGCATTTTACCATCGGTAGCAGCATTTTTGACATATATGAAGGGTCTGGCACCAAAAAATAGAGTTGGGCTTGCATTTGGTTCTTATGGTTGGGGTGGTCAAAGTGTTGGTATTGTTGAAAATATCTTGAAAGAGTGTGGCTTTGAAATATTGCCCTCAATCAAATTACAATATGTGCCATCAGGGGAAGATCTCAACAAAATAACAGAAAATCTTATCGATAAATTAGAAAAATAATTGGCTTATTGCAAAAAATGGATTATATTATGAATTAAATAGTAACAACGGAGGCAAAAATGTTACCAGAAAAAATGAACGAAGCAATGAATGAACAAGTAGCAAAAGAATTTTATGCTGAATACTTATACCTTTCAATGGCAGTTGAGTTTGCAGAAAAAAGCTTGGATGGCTTTGCAAATTGGTTTTTCAAACAAGCAGAAGAAGAACACGAACATGCAATGAAATTTATAGAATTTATTCTCGAAAGAGGCGGAAAAGTTGTAGTGCCAGCTATCCCAAAACCAAACTTCGAAGCAAAAGAGTATATCGACTACTTTAAAGCAGCTCTCGAACATGAGAAATATGTAACTAACTCAATTAATGGGCTGATGAATTTGGCTATTGAGCTTAAAGATCACGCTTCAAAAAGTCTCTTGCAATGGTTTGTTGATGAACAAGTCGAAGAAGAAGACTCTGTCGGTACAATAGTCGATCACCTCGAATTGATCGGAGATAGCAGAAATGGTATCTTTATGCTGGATAGAGAACTCGGCAAAAGAGAATAAAATCTTTAGATATATGGGCAGGCTTCGGCTTGCCCTTTTTTTATTGGCGGGTAATGTGCTGCAGACCACGTGCTGATAACTGTCCTCAGTTATCGAGTTAAACAATCGTGCTGATAACTGTCCTCAGTTATCGAAGTATAAACCGTGCTGATAACTGTCCTCAGTTATCGAAGTAAACAATCGTGCTGATAACTGTCCTCAGTTATCGAAGTAAACATCTGCAATTAAGGATAATTGCGAGCACGACCGTGCTGATAAAGTACTCAGTTATCGAAGTAAACA
>JAJBBH010000082.1 GCA_020532185.1 Candidatus Cloacimonadota bacterium
CCACAAGAAATGGCATATTATAATCCATTGAATGCAAGCAATGAACTGTTTGTTAGCCGCATAGAAGAATACTTTTATGATGTATTTACCACTGCAGATCAAGACTCATCTATCTTTTTTGGTAATTATGAACATTTTATGATTATTCATGCAGGCTCTGATTGGCAACATGATATAAATGGCGACACACCATGCGATTTACCCTCTTTCTTTATCCGTGTGGGCACAGGTAAGGAAGTTGTTGTTGATAACGGTGCTACAGTAATCAAGCATGCGTGTAATGTGCCAGAAACAATTACGCAAGATGCATATGAAATAGTAGAAGACGATTATACATATGTCTATGGCTATGGTGCAACAAATGCCGTTTATGCCCATGAATTTGGTCATTCTTTGGGGCTTGTTGATCTGTATAATACGACTAATTCGCGTCCAATGGTGGGGGTCTTTGATATCATGGACTCGGGTGGACAAGGCATGATCACTATCCAAGACAATTATGATCCCAATAAGTATTTTGCAATTGAAGGTGCCTTGCCAATGTTGCCAGGTGCATGGTCAAGAAATCTAATTTTTGGAGATTTTTTTCGAGAGAAAGGTATTACGAGAGCTATCGATGCCGACTTTATCGACTTTTCTCAAGACTTGAAGATCAGAGCTGCAGAAGCAAAATATAAAAATGATAATACCCCGCATTTTTATAAAGTTGCACTCAGTGATAAAGAATATTTATTATTAGAAAATAAAAGCATAGATCCTGATGAGGATGGTGGAACGACAATCAAGTCAGCGTTGAATGGGCGAATAGCTTTGTATCCATGCCCATATGTGGGTGATGAACCGTCATATGAATATGACTGGCTTTTACCCAGCTGGATGGATATGTATGGTAGATGGTATGGTGGCGGATTGTTGATTTGGCATATTGACGATGAGATAATTTATGATAAGGGTATAATAGATTCTGATGGTGAATTTTATAGTAATTATCAAAATAATACAGTGAATATTCGTTTTGCAGAACGAGGCGTGAGAGTGATTGAAGCTGATAATCTCGAAGATATTGGCAATCCCTATTCATATTTCTGGACTGGTACTGAATATGAGTTTTTCTTTAAAAACAAACCAATTTTAGATGAAAATGGCTTGTTTGTAAACTGGAGCTTTGAAACGCATAATGACTCTCTGTCTGCATTGACAACACCTGCCTTGAAAACAAATAAGAATACACCAAGCTCTTGGGCTATTCATGCGATTAGTCGTGCTAAGCCTGTTATGAATTTTAGGCTTGCTAATGCGATATTTGACAACACTATCGCACTTTGTAAAGTTGAAAATGTTAATGCAATCTCTCCTGCAACAAACTTTGTGGGCGATACAGCGACTGACTTGCTGATTAGTGGGGAAGATGAATCAGTTTTTTGGTCGCATAATTATAGTATGGTTGATGATAGCTGGAGTACTTTTTGGTCTTTAGAAGAAGCGATTAATCCTGTTTATCCAATTATTAAAGTTGATTTAAAACAAAGCGGAGTAGAAACTCTGTTGATAACAGAAATAGATAAAATCAAGCTTGTCAGTCAAGACGTGTATCAAGAGTTTGCCATGAATAGACCTGTAACTAATTCTCCATTTGTATTTTATCAAGATGCTAATGTCATGCTTTTAGTTCCATTTGCAGATGAAACAGTCCTGTATCGACTTGATAAAATAGGTTCAAATTATCAGCTTGTTCAGTTAAAAAATATAAATTCAACAGGTAAGCTTGCTGGTGTAGAACACTCAATAATTATCCAGGCAGCCGATGAATTGGTTTTATTAAATATGGAATTGGATGAGATTGCAAGAGTTGGATTAAGTGAGACTCACGCTGATTATGAGCCAGTGCTTTTTGCTAATTCAAATGGCAATATTGAGATATTTATCATGTCTGATAAAGGGAAAATCACTTGTTTGCAGAGTAATAATTTATCTGAGAAACAAGTTATTTTTGATGTTTCACATTCTTCAGATAGCCTGCCAAGCCAGCTTGCATTGGCGATTGATAACGAACAACGTTTGATTTTGAGCTTTGCTGCAGGTAATACAGCTTTTATGATACTTAATGACGGTACATTTGTAAATAAATTTCCACAGAGATTAAGTGATTTTACCGTAAAAGAAAAATCATTTGTTACCGTTTTGCAAAAGGATAATGATTTGATCAGTGTATTCAATGCAGTAAATGACGGATTTGTGGGAATAAATAATCGTGGTGTGATAGATTTTCATAATACGATGTTTTGGCAAAAGGGAGATATTGAGCCTGTTTGGTTTAAAGAGCACCAAAGTAATCGTCTCTACATATTATATACAGATGTTGATAATAATGTGTTTTTGGCATATCGATCGCTAAGAGCAGGCGATGATCTTGTTTGGAATGGATATCGGAATGGGGATAGAGGTGCAATTGCAGGCTCTATAGTGGAAAGTGTAAGCGAAGAATCTATGTTAGCTTACGTGTATCCAAATCCTGTAATTAACGATAATTGCCGTATCAGAATTGAGAATGCTAAGTCAGATATAAACATAAAGATATATAATATTGCTGGCGATTTGGTATTAGATAAACTTTTAAACAAATCTCATAATATATATCAAGATTATCAATTTGAAAATAGTAGGTTGACATCTGGAGTTTATTATGCTATTGTGACTTCAGGTAAAGAATATAAAAGAATTAAATTTGCAGTGATTAAATAGTTAAGAGGGATTTATGAAAAAGATTGTTTTGCTAAGCCTTGTTATTATGTTGGTGGGAGTTTTAAGTGCACAATTGCTCGATGATTTAGCGTTGGGAGACAAGGATTTGGATGGAGATATTGTTGAACTTAGATATGCAAAGAAATCAGCTCAAAAGGCAATGCTTTACTCAGCTTTATTTCCTGGAGCAGGGCAGTTTTATGTGAATAAAAAGTCAGTTTTGGCTTATGTGTTTCCTGTGATAGAAATTGGATTGATTGCCACATATGTCAATCAATTTTCAAAAGGTGATGATGTAACAAAGCAATATAAGCAATTTGCAGATACTAATTATAGCCGAGATAGACAACATAGAGTCGAACAAGATTTGATCAATCATCCGACTGCAGCACATAGTATTTATGTGGCGGGACATTTTAGGCTTGACGATGATAATACACAACATTTTTATGAGGATATTGGCAAATATAATAAGTATATTTTTGGTTGGCAAGATTGGTATGATAATTATGTTGATGAAATAAGTTCAACACAAATTTGGTGTGATTGGGTATTTGGCGGTGTTGGAACGACAAATCCCAATGATATCGTATGGATTGGTAATCGACCAATTAATCCACCTGATGGTTATGGACAAAATGAGTTTGATAGCCCAGATAATGCCTCTGCTTTACGTGCAGAATATATTCAAATGAGAAAAGATGCAGAAAAACATTATAGCTCAGCTGATAATCTTAGGTTTTTTCTGATGGCAAATCATATTGTTAGCACCTTTGATGCACTTCGAGCTACAAATAAGTACAATCGTAATTATTTGAGAACTGTGTCTTTACAGCCAAGCTTCGAGACAGTAGTTTTTAATAATAATGTTACCCCTGTTTTCAATCTAAGCTGTAAGTTTTGAGGTAAAAATGATAAATAGTATGGTCAAAGTAATTGTTATATCGAGCATTTTATTTTTGATGAGTATTGGATTATTTGCAGATAGTTCCAAATCGGTAGGCAAAGCTATGCTGTATTCGGCGATTTTGCCAGGTGCTGGTCAATTATATGCAGAAAACCAAAATAGTGCTGGAGTTTTTTTGGCAACAGAAGCTCTATTATGGTTTGGTAAAAATCGCTTTGATAATGAGAAAAAATGGACAGA
>JAJBBH010000099.1 GCA_020532185.1 Candidatus Cloacimonadota bacterium
TCCAAGTTTAGTTATATGTATTTTAAAAACGATGATTATCAGATTACGAGATGGTAAACACTACTCACTCGTTCACTTGTTCACTTGTTCACTCCATCGAAGATGGTTTCAACACAGAGATTTTGCCTGACTGAGAGTGGTATATTATTGGTTTCCAAGTTTAGTTATATGTATTTTAAAAAAACGATGATTATCAGATTACGAGATGGTACACACTACTCACTTGTTCACTTGTTCACTTGTTCACTTTTGCAAAGCAAAGCTCTCCTCCTTTTTGGTAAGAAAAATTATGCGAGCCAAGCATAAGCGAAGCCTATTTAAACTTTTCCATACCAAAGAAGCTGCGATATGGATCAAAAGATTTGAGTATTTGTTTATCATCGCGCGACAATCTTTTTTGCACAATACGTGTGAGTAATTCGCCTAAACCAGGTCCCAACATAAAGCCCTGCCCGCACATACCGACCGCCTGGATGAAGTTTTTATACTCTTTTAGTCTGCCAATAATAGGGAAGCCGTCGGGTGTCATCGGATATTGACCACGCCATTGACGACGGATCTTGAGGTTTTTGAGTTTGGGAAATAGTTTTACCATACGGCGTGTACAGAGTGGCAAAAACTCAGATGTAGAGTCGCTATCTGTGCCGAGTATAGGAGGATCAGGAGTGATGCAGAAGACAACTTGCCCCTCACTATTTTGATAGAAATAGAAGTTTTGCGAGCCTTTATCAGCACGCATATCGATGATCATAGGCTCGAAGAAGCGTTTGACAGGCTCTGTGATAGCACCTTCATGACTATCAGGGATCACACGGCAGTTTAAGCCAAGCAATGCAGAAAGTTCACGAGCATTATTACCAGAGGCATTAATAAATTGTTTTGCATAATATGTGCCCTTATTTGTTTTCACAGCATTAATCGTATTATCAGTCAGGATAAATTCCTCAACTTTTTCATTAAAACGATATTCAGCACCATATTCAAGGCTTTTAAAATAAAAGGCATTTATGGCTAATAAGGGCGAGCAAGAACCATCTTCAGGCGTAAAGGTCGCACCACGTAAGCCTTCCATATTAATACCAGGAACGAGCTTTTCATATTCTTCTGCACTCAACCATTTGATATATAAACCATAACTTAATTGCAATTTCATCAAGTCTTTAAGAAGCTTTTCGTCTTCCTCAGTATAAGCCACATAGCTATAGCCACCCTGATGCCAGCCAATATCTTCGCCATGTTTACTTTGCCATGATGAAAAGATATCTATGCTTCTTTGACAGAGCCTTATTTTACCAAAGTCTGAATGAGATGCACGTACACCACCAATAGCTTTTTTATTATTACCCTGACCTGGCGAGGATAACTCGTCGATACAGAGAACTTTCATTTTATTTTTTGCAAGGTTCATAGTTGCAGGCACGCCTACAGAACCAGCACCAATCACAATAACATCATATATATTAATCATCTTCATCTCCCTATTTCTTTCCGTCAGCAAAAACTTCAAAGCTTGCTTCAACAAATATTGGTCGTCGTGTGTTTGCAATAATTTCCTCAACAGGAATGCCTTCTTGTCGGAAAATCTGGCGTAAGGTTACGTCGCAAGTTTTGGCACCACATGGTCCCATACCAATACGTGTGATAGCTTTTAGTTGATTCATATCAGTTACCCCGCGTTTTATCCATTTTTTCACATCTGCCACGCTGACTCGTTCGCAGAGACATACCATAGTATCGTCTTCGAGTTTATCAGGAATAATTGGCTGTGGGAGAGCTTTGCTAATGCTTTCATCTTGCACCTTGAAAGAGATAGCCTTTATTGCTAAGTCTTTTGGCATCTGCACTTTGACCATCTGTGTTTTATTTGCTGGATTATTGGTAATTGATATTGCTGCAAACTCGCCTAAATCGTTGGCATCGATATCGACAACTTTTAATTTGTCGCCAACTTTGACAGGGATATTTGTGATTTCATAAGGGAGAGAAACAATAGGATTATCTGTGTCTTTACGATAATCTAAAAGACTGATGGCAAGGCCAGGACAGATGAAAAGGCATTTGCCGCAGCCAATACAAGAGCCCTTGTATTGAGGTTGACCCATGATCGATGTGCCCTCGATGATTATTGATTGGGTAGGGCAGACGCTGGTGCATGGATTGCAAGGTATCTCTTGCAAACAGTGGATATTAGGGCGAACACCTTCTTCAACTTCTATCTTTTGATAAGGTAAAATCGCACCTGGATGTGATTTTAAAATAGCTGCTTTGTCATACCATTCTTGAGGGACTTCACCGACGGGTGCACCCATTTCTTGGGCTATTTTTAAGCCTATAATCTTGCCGTTGAACATGGCAGAAGAGGCTTCTGCTATTTCTAAAGCATCACCTGCTGAAAAGACTTTAATACCAGCAGTTTCTGCTTCTTCGGTAAACTCTTTGATCGAGTCAAGCCCAACTGCTATCAATATCGTGTCGCAGGCAAAGCTCTTTTCTGTATTTGGTATAACTTTGAACTTGTCATCAAGTTCGGCTATAGTAACTGAGCTTACGCTTTCGTCACCGTTTGCAGAGAGAATTGTATGTGAGGTGTAAATTGGTACGCCCAAGCGTTTTAGCTTATCAGCATGGACTTTATAACCGCCACATTTATTCATTGCTTCAGCTAAGCCGACGACCTCGATGCCAGCCTGCAGAGCATGATAGCCAGCAATTAAGCCGACATTGCCGCCACCGATGATAAATAATCGATTGGATGCCTTGACCAAATCCCTGTTTACCAGAGTTTGGAATGCACCTGCACCATATATATTAGCCAGAGAATTGCCCGAGAATCTTAAAAACTTCTCGCGTGCTCCAGCAGCATTTAAAATGATTTTGGGTTTGACAATTTTATATACACCATCTTTTAAAATACCAACCTTTTTGTCTTTGAAAACAAATAGGGCAGTTGAATTTGTCCAGATAGTGACAGATTTGATGCTTTCGACTGTCTCAGATAGTTTTTTGCCAATATCGTTGCCCCTTGTCCCTGCAAAGGAGTCAGCAACCGAGCCAAAAAACTTATGTGTTTGCAAAACAAGCTTTCCGCCAAGCTCGTTTTTGTCGTCGATTAAGAGACAATTGATATTGTGCTCGCCTAATTGAATCGCTGCAGCAAGACCTGAAGGACCTCCACCAATGATCAAAACATCGGTTTTTAGCTCTTCTATATCATGCATTTCGAGTGTTTCATTAGTGTCGGGCAATTCGGGTAAACCTTCCGCACTTTCGACTATCATGTTGGCTTTGACCTCTGTCATGCATGATTTTACAGGCATGCCGTTGGCTATAACCATACATTTTGAACATTGCCCGTTGGCACAAAAAATGCCCTGGGCAGAACCGTCTTTGTGATGATGACCAAAAATCTTTATCCCATTTGCTATCAATGCCGAAGCAAGCATTTCGCCTTTTTTGGCTTTCATTGGCTGTTTCTGCCAATAAAAAACAAGCTCTTCCCTCTCGATAACATGTACAATAGGATGTTCTTTGATACGATTTTCCATATATATTCTCCTCTATAATAGGAATTTATTTAGTATGCACAATATTGATGTAAATTATTAATTTAATCCATGTGCTGTCAAGAACTTTTTTTATTTAAACACAGAGAAACATAGAGAGCCACAGAGAACAATTTAACAGCGAACTACAGCGAACTTTAACGAACTTTTTTTAACAGCGAACGACAGCGAACTGACACGAACTTTTTTTAACAGCGAACTACAGCGAACTTTAACGAACTTATTTTAACAGTGAACTACAGCGAA
>JAJBBH010000102.1 GCA_020532185.1 Candidatus Cloacimonadota bacterium
AAAGATCCACAGCAATTGGGCAGTTTAAAAGGTCAGGACTTTGGTAAGTTTGTGATTATTCTTCTAATAATAATTGGAGTGATTTTAGAAATATTTGGTTATCACTTCTTAAAAGACTTTTTTACAATATCATAGGGGGGTCAAATTTATGAATTATATAATACCATTAATAATCACATTTCTCGCAGGCTTATTGATGCTTGTCGCAGAATTTATACCTCATAAACCATTTGAGAGCATAGTCAGTGAGTTGGAGATATGGTTTATGATTATCTCTGGCTTTGCGATCGTACTTGGTCAATTGAGTTTATTGAAGATGAATTTCTTTAAAATTAAATATAAATCAGAAGGCTGGAAATACTGCATAGTAACTTTGGCTTCTTTCTTTATCATGCTTTTAGTTGGTATCTTTTGGGGCACAGAAAGCCATGCAGGCTTGCTTGGACAAGGAAAAGTGTTTGTTGATTCAATTGGAGTAAAACCATTTGATTTCATCTTTAATAATATCTATCAGCATTTAATGGCAGCAATGTTTTCTTTATTAGCCTTTTTTATAGCGTCTGCAGCTTATAGAGCATTTATAGCAAGAACTTTGGAGTCAAGCTTGCTCTTGGTATCAGCAATAATAGTTATGCTTGGCAATACCAGTGTTGGCTCCAGCTTGACCTCTTTTTTACCACAAAGTTTAAACTTTTTGCATTTACCAAATCTGAGTAAATTCATAATGGATTATCCGAATTTAGCTGGGCAAAGAGCAATAATGATAGGAGCAGGTCTTGGAATTATCGGCAGTTCTTTACGTATTATTTTGGGAATTGAGCGTTCGTGGATAGGAGGCAAAAAATGAGTTTTTCATCTATTGATAGACGTTGGATATTTCTTTTCATACTTTTAGGGGTTGCTATACCATTGATAATCCCTATTGGTTTTAAGCTTGAAGTTACGTCAGATGTGCAAAAGGTTTATGATTTGATTCAAAATGTCGAAGAAGATAAATTAGCACTTATTTCTTTTGATTATGATCCAGCAAGTAAGCCAGAATTACATCCGATGGGCTACGCCATTATCAAGCATGCAATCGAAAAAAATCATATTATTGTTTGTACAGCCCTATGGCCTATGGGTAGCCAAATGGCTGATGATATATATCATAACCTCAAAGCAGAAATGCCAGAGCTTGAATATGGTAAAAACTTTATAAATCTTGGCTATAAAGCAGGCGGTATGGTTACTATACAGGCTATGGGAAAAGATATGAGAAAAGTATATCCCACAGATGTGAGCGGAAAAGATATTAATGAGTATGAAATATTAAATTGCGTCAAATCTTTAAAAAGTTTTGCTTATGTAGTATCTCTTTCATCAGGTACGCCTGGCTTGAAAGACTGGATTATGATTGCCAAAGATAAATATGGTGTACCAGTTTTGGGCGGTGCAACAGCAGTTAGTACGCCAGGATTTAAACCATATTTAAATGATTCTAATCAGTTAAATGGTCTTTTAGGCGGTTTAAAGAATGCTGCTGAATATGAGGGTTTGGTAAAAAGAAAAGGTACAGCTACAGCAGGGATGGATGCACAATCAGTAGCACACCTGATAATAATTGGCTTTATTCTCTTAGGGAATATTGCTTTCTTTATGAATTATAAAAAGGTAAAGGATTAAGATATGATAGAATTTTGGACATCTTTCGGAATTTGGCTTGGTGCACTTAGCACACTCGCAATTTGGAGCTTTTTATATAAAGACAACCCGTTTTATAAAGTTGCTGAGCAAATATTTGTTGGTATTTCAGCTGCATATTGGCTTGTATATACTATATATAATATTTTAATACCTAATCTCTTTTCAAAGCTGATAGCGGATCCTGTCGCTAATTGGATATACTTCATACCTGGTATTTTGGGACTGATGATGATCTTGAGAATAATACCAAAATTCGAAAAATTAAGCTTTTATCCATTGTCTTTGCTGATAGGAACTACAGCTGGTATTAGCCTGCTTAGATTTTTAAAATCGGATGTATTGACTCAGACAACAGCAACAATGCTCAACCCTTTTGCAGCAACAAGTTTAACAGTAACAATTGGGCAAATAATCATAATAATAGGTACGATAACTGGACTTGTTTACTTTTATTTTAGTAAAAAACATGAGGGCTTTATTGGGGCTAATGCTCGTGTTGGGATTATTTTCTTGATGGTTAGCTTTGGAGCATCTTTTGGTTATACAGTTATGGCACGTATTTCTCTGTTGATAGGTAGATTGCAATTCATTTTTGGAGATTGGCTGCATTTGATAAAATAGTTTTAAAAAAGAAGAGAAAAGTGAACGAGTGAGTAGTTTTTGCGGGCTGGCAGACGATGCACTTTTAATTAACCACAGAGAATCACAGAGGGTTTGCTTCGCAAAAGTGAGAGAGTGAACAAGTGAACGAGTGAGTAGTTTTTTCCGACTGGCAGACATTACGCAGACTTTACTGACTATACTTTTTACGGGCAATACATTTTATATAACCACTAAGCACACAAAGAACACGAAGAACACAAAGAGGTTTATTATTTGCCACGAAAGACACGAATAGAACACGAATATTGTTTTTGAGTCTTTTCTTATTAGTGTTTGATTAGTGTTATTAGTGGCTAATAAAATGTCTGATTTTTGATACGATATGTATTGATTTCGTTACGGTAAACACTACTCACTTGTTCACTTGTTCACTCGTTCACTCTCTCTCTTTTGCGAAGCATGTCCCTTTGTTCTTATATTTAATCACTTGAGCTTCATATGGAGAATAGGAAAGGGATCACCATGACCATCTAATTCTGATCTATCAAAGACCTCAAAGCCTACGTGTTTGTAGAAGCCTACACTCTCTGGATTATCCTCATTTACGTCCACAAATACTGCGTTTTGTTTATTAATAGCGTATTCTATCAGCGTCTTGCCGATTCCTTTGCCCCTGTATTCATTCCTTACAAAGAGCATTTCAATCTTATTTTCATGGACACCCATGAAAGCCTGTATAATGCCTTTTTCATCTCTTATACATGAAAGCTTGTTGACAAAGTTAACACCCTGAGTTACTTGTGGTTTTATTGATATTATATCTTTTTCTTTTAAAAAAGTGTGGGTTGCTCTCACTGCGGATTCCCAGACCTCTAATATACTATTCATATCTGTTTTATTGACGTCTTTTAAGATCTCTATTTTATACATGTTTTAACTCCTCACAAGTGCCTTATTAATCCCTAATTTATTTTAAATTAATATTTGTCAAATCAAAAATTGTATATTGCATATTTATTGTATTGCTATTCTATTTGTGCAGGCAGATACAACAATTTTAAGGATTTAAACCACAAAGAGCACAAAGAACATGAAGAGGGATTAGTAGTTTGCTTGTTACAGACGTGCTGATAACAGACGTGCTGATAACTGTCCTCAGTTATCGAAGTAAACAGACGTGCTGATAACTGTCCTCAGTTATCGAAGTAAACAGACGTGCTGATAACTGTCCTCAGTTATCAAAGTAAACAGACGTGCTGATAACTGTCCTCAGTTATCGAAGTAAACAGGCGTGCTGATAACTGTCCTCAGTTATCAAATCAAAAACTACTATATTGCAGTCTTTTACATTCGCAATTAAGGATAATTGCGAGCA
>JAJBBH010000002.1 GCA_020532185.1 Candidatus Cloacimonadota bacterium
ATCTTTCTTCTTCGTCCACTTCTTGAGCAATCGGTTTTACTTCATTTATACTAAATTCACGAAATAGCCTTTGAGCTAATTCATGCGACTTTGTTAAACTAAAATCCATTTTCTCCCCTTTATTATAGAATAAAATAATTTAAGCTATTTCCTCTACTTTATTATATCTTTGTCTTTCTTTTGGAACAACGCATGTGCCCACAGCTCTGCATACAATTATTGGTTCTTCGAGTAATTCTGCTGCCGAATCTCCAGCATGAGGTGCTGGGCAAATAACTTTCTTTGCTTCAAACTTCATTTTTCTTGATGTATTACCTGTTTTGATAATTTCACCACTCACTTCAATAAAATCACCTGCATATACAGGAGCTAAGAATTCACATGATTCATAGCCTGCAAATAGACCTTCATCGCCATCATTACGAATTAACAGCTCTGTTGCAACATCACCAAATAATTGTAACATTTTTGCTCCGTCAACCAAATTGCCTGCATAGTGTGCGTCTGCTTGACTCATTCTCAATCTAACTAATGCTTTGCTCATCTCAATCTCCTTTATTTAAATGTTTTTCTATATATATAACAAAATCTATGCCAAAAGAAAATTATTTCATATCTCATTATTAATTGACTCTTTACGTCTTTTATACTACTAAGTTAATCTGAACATAAAGGGACGGCTATCGTTCAGTATTGCACAATCGCATTGATTTGAACACTGTTAAATCATCTTTATCTTTGCATCTACATACTAAACAGATTTAATTTTGCTCACATGTTTTTAAAATGATAAAACTGCAATATAATTAGCTAAGTTTACAAATTTTTGATATATACATAAGTCTTTTTATTCACTTAGCACATTTATAATATAGTATCAAAAACGCATAAATCGTTGAAATATTGTAATATTTAAAGAAATTTAAAAAAAGCACTTGACATATAAGCTCTATTTAAAAAAGATACAAAATAATAAAGCATTAATTATACAAAGGAGAAACAATATGACTAAAGCTGATTTAGTTAAACAAGTTGCAACAGATACAGGAATGTTACGCAGAGAAGTAGCTCAAATAGTAGATTCATTTTTGCTAACTATCAAAGAAGTATTAAAAGATGGTGAACATATTGAAATTCGTGGATTTGGAACATTTGACACAAAAATTAGAAAGCCTCGCATGGGAAGAAATCCAAAAACAGAAGCATTAGTACCAGTTCCTGAGAGAAGAGTTCCCACATTCAAATATTCAAGAGGCTTTAAACTCGAGATTATCAACACCGACAAAAACAAATAATTAGGGAGGACAAATGCCTTGTGGTAAAAAAAGAAAGCGTCATAAAATAGCAACTCATAAAAGAAAAAAAAGATTGAGAAAAAATCGTCATAAGAAAAAATAATATACATTTTTTTAGCTGACTCTAATCTGAGTCAGCTTTTTTTTGCACTAATATACAGATAATTCACGATAAAATGATTGCTTTAAGAAAACACTTGACTATTTTTGCCAATTCGATAAATTGATTAAAGAATAGTAAAGAGGATAAATATGAAAGCAATTATACTATCGGGTGGATTAGGAAGCAGATTAAAACCTTTTACAGAGGTAATACCAAAGCCTCTATTGCCAATAGGTGAAAAAGCAATACTCGAAATCCAAATAGAAAACCTCAAAAAACATGGCTTCGAGGAAATAATCTTAGCAACAAATTATAAATCAAACTATATTGAAAACTTCTTTGGAGATGGCTCAAAATACGGCGTAAAGCTTAAAATCAGTCAAGAAGAAATAGCTTTGGGTACTGCAGGTCCTGTAAAACTATTAGAAAACGAGCTTGATAAACCTTTCTTAGTTATGAATGGAGATATCCTTACACTACTTAATTACCAAAAAATGTACGATTTTGCATTACAAAGCCCATCTATACTTACTTTGGGAATTAAAGATATTATCACTCCATTCAGATTTGGAAATATCTTTACTGAAGGGGACTATGTTGTCGGAATTGAAGAAAAACCAAATATCGAAACTACCATATTAGCAGGCGTTTACATATTTAAACCAGAAATCTTGAAATACATACCAAACAATACATATTATGGTATGGACACCTTGATCAAAGATTTATTGGCTAACCAAATAAAGATTGCAAAGTATCAGATAAAAGAATACTGGATTGATATTGGTCAAATTGAGGATTACGAAAAAGCACAAGAAGTTTATAATAATCATTTTAGGCAGGAAATATGAAAGTATTAGTTACAGGAGCAGACGGTTTTATAGGCTCACACCTCACAGAGCTTTTACTGGAAGAAGGCTATAATGTCAGAGCCCTATCCTATTATAATTCATTTAATTACTGGGGCTGGCTTGAGGGTATTGAGCATAAAAACTTAGAGATAATATCTGGAGATATTCGCGACCCATTTTTCTGTCATAAAATCACGAAAGATATTAATATTGTCTTTCATTTGGCTGCATTGATTGCTATACCATACTCATATCAAGCACCTGATTCTTATATCGATACAAATATCAAAGGCACACTCAATATTTGCCAAGCTGCATTAGATAATAAAGTAAAAAAGGTGATACATACGTCCACAAGTGAAGTCTATGGCACAGCACAATATGTGCCTATTGATGAGAATCACCCTCTGCAAGCTCAGTCGCCATACAGTGCCAGCAAAATAGGTGCAGATGCTATTGCCTACAGTTTTTATAATAGTTTCAATCTGCCAGTAGCAATTGCACGTCCCTTCAATACTTATGGACCGCGTCAATCAGCAAGAGCGATTATCCCCTCTGTAATCATTCAAATACTGAGTGGCAAAAAAGAAATTGAATTAGGTGATTTGAGCCCAACAAGAGATTTTAACTATGTAAAAGATATTTGTCGTGGTTTTTTGGCTATAGCAAAAGCAGACAAATGTGTTGGTAAAACCCTGAATATTGGCTCTAATTACGAAATCTCAATTAAAGATACAGTGCAAAAGATAAGCAAAATTATGGGTAGCGATATCCAAATAAAAACAGATAACAAAAGGTTGCGTCCCAAAAACTCAGAAGTATTTCGCCTGTGGTGTGATAATCGCAAGATAAACGAGCTTGCAGGATATTACCCCTCGTACTCACTTGATCAGGGACTGGCAAACACTATTGAATGGTTTTCAAATCAAGATAATTTGAAAAAATATAAAGCAGATATATATAATATTTAAGAAGGACTTATGTACAAAGTACCGTTATTTGATTTGAATTTTGGCGAAGAAGAAGCGAAAGCTGCATATGATACTATAAAAAGCGGGTGGATATCGACAGGTGCAAAATGCTTGGCTTTCGAAGATAAATTTGCACAAATGCTTGGCTCTAAATATGCACTGACAATGGCAAATTGCACAACTTCTCTGCATTTAGCAATGATATTGTGTGGAGTAAAAGAAGGCGATGAGGTGCTCTGTCCATCTCTAAGCTTTGTTGCGACAGCTAATGCTATTAAATATGTGGGAGCAAAGCCTGTGTTTTGCGATATTGTTGGGCTTGATAATCTCACGATCTCTGCTGATGAAATTGAGCAAAAGATTACTGCTAAAACAAAGGCTATTATAGTGATGCAC
>JAJBBH010000076.1 GCA_020532185.1 Candidatus Cloacimonadota bacterium
ATAGAGAGGCATGTTTTTTAAAAAATGATTGGATGAGAAAAAACATATTTACTGCCTCAAGAAAAATAATAAACAAAATGGAGGTAAACTATGAAGGTTTATATGAAGAAATACTTATCTGCCTATTCAGGCAAGGATGTGGAAGAAGGAGTTA
Organism: Candidatus Cloacimonadota bacterium; assembly: GCA_020532185.1. GTDB lineage: Bacteria > Cloacimonadota > Cloacimonadia > Cloacimonadales > WRIO01 > JAGOCT01. The sequence continues at coordinate 155 of JAJBBH010000076.1, forward strand.
TTTATTCTTCGCACAATTATGGTAATGTTTGTATTGCAAGGACATATAAAAAGCCAAAGCTTACAGACAATAATACTAATTTTGCAAAAAATGCAAAGCAATGTAAGCTTTTATGGGACAATGTGAGTGAAGCGTTTAAAGTTGAAATGAAAATTTATGCACAATTACTAAGTATTGATTTCCCTGAGAAGATTAAAGCGTCATCTTATCCGCTTTTTGTTGGTTTAGTATATAAATTAGCTTCATCGCTTGATGTGATGGCATGTGAATTGAACGTTGAGGATTTATACGAAAATGGTGCTGGAAGTATTGCAGAAGCTGCAGAGTCTGGGTATCTCATCTATGTCCAAAATGTCGAAGCTTTGACAAAACCAATCCTGTAATAAATGATGAGGTTTGTTGATTATAAAACATAATATCAGTCCCATCAATCCATTTAAAAGATGTTGATATTTTGTTAGATAAATATTTTACTAAAGCTTTGAGAATTACCATAGGATTAGCCAATTTTAAGATGCTGGTTTTTATTTTATTAAAAAAGCAATAATAAGTTATGTTTTTGAATAATTAGTAAACGGAATATTTAGCACTTCAAATATGCGAGCACTGTAACTGATTAAAAAATATACAATTATCAATTCAGATAAATGTATTTATAATATCTGAATATTAAAATTACAAAAAAATAAATATATGTTGACAAATCACTCAAATATACAATAAAGTAATTCATAATAAAATTAAGTAAAGAGGAGGATTCAATGACAGAAGCGATAAAAAAGACTGACCTAACTGACATAAGTGGCAAATATTTGTCTTTTAATTTGCTGGAAGAATTGTATGGTATTAATGTTGATCGAATATTGCAAATTATCGCCATACCTGACATAACACCCATACCCAAGACACCAGAATTTGTAAAAGGCGTTATCAATTTGAGAGGAAAAATTATTCCAGTGATTGACTTGAGAAAGAAGTTTAGGTTACCTTCAGAAGACTATACCGACAGAACAAGTATAGTTATTATAAAAGTAGAACACGAGGGTAACGAAATATTTATTGGTACAATTGTTGACAAGGTGTTAGAAGTTATGGATATTAGCCAGGAAGATATCGAGAATACCCCAAAGTTTGGTATTAAGCTTGATACTGAGTTTATTTCTGGTATGGCAAAAGTGAAAGGTAAAGTAATAACTTTACTGAATATCAACAGAGTTCTAACTGAAGAAGAATTAACAACTCTAACAAATGAGAATGAATAAGGAGAGAAAATGTTTAAAAATAGTACAATTTCACGAAGACTGACCTATGGATTTTCAGCTGTAATAATTATCATGCTTGTAATTGCCTTGTTAGCAATATTTCGATTAAATAATATTGGCACAAGTGTTGAATACCTAACAACAAATAGCTATATTGTTGATACATGTGTTAATGACATCAAAGATGGTGTGAATATATATGCACGTTCGATGCGAAATCTGATTATATATGTTTTAGCACAAGATAATCAAAGAGATTTTGATCAAATAAAGAATGCGAGAGCTGAAGTAGCTGAGGCTTATGAAAAGCTTGATCCTTTAGTAAATCGAGAAGATAAAGAAGAATTAGATATTTATAATAATCTATTACGTATCAGACAAGAGTATTTAAACTCCCAAAATACTTTTTTAGCATATCTCAATAATGATGAGAGAGATAAAGCTGAAAATCACCTTAAATATGAGATGAGAGATATTCAAAATCAATATTTTGAATATATTGATAAATATTCAGATATCATACGCAAAGAGATGGCAAGAGCAGGTGGTGAGACAACAGATCTGATAACTCAAACAACATTTATAATCATAGCAGCATTAGCATTGGCAGTAATTTTGGCAATAATTCTTGCACTATGGATTACCAAATCAATCGTCAATCCAGTCAATCAATGTGTTGATGCTGCAGATAAGATAGCAGATGGTGATGTAAATGTGGCATTTAAAATTACTTATAATGATGAAACTGCAAGATTAATGAATGCTATGGGTAATATGAGTAAAAATATTCAGGCAATGGTTGATGATGCAAAAAATCTTGTAGCATCAGCTAAGAGTGGTCGTCTTAAAGATCGTGCAGATGCTAACAGACATAATGGTGCATACAGAGATATTGTAGGCGGAGTTAATGAAGCTTTAGATGCGATAGTTGATCCTATTAATGAAGCAATGGAAGTAATGGGTAAATTAGCAAATAAAGATATGACAGCTCGTGTGCGAGGTGATTATAAAGGCGATCTTGATCTATTCAAGAGAGATATTAATCTTGCAGCTGTAAATCTTGAAGATTCTCTGGTGCATGTTGATATGGCTGTCGAACAAATTAGTTCTGCCTCAACTCAAATTAGCTCTGGTTCACAAATATTAGCTGAAGCAACAGGTGAGCAAGCAAGTGCATTGGAAGAAATATCAAGCTCAATGGAAGAGATAAATTCACTGACAAATAATAACACAGATAACTCTAAAATAGGGCTTAATTTGGCAGACAAAGCGGTAGAGTCAGTTGATGAGGGCGGCGTGGCAATGAATAAGATGAGCGAGGCAATGAGCTTTATTCTCAAATCTTCTCAAGAAACAGGCAAGATTATTAAAACAATTGATGAGATAGCTTTCCAAACAAACCTCTTGGCTTTGAATGCAGCAGTTGAAGCAGCTCATGCAGGCGAAGCAGGGAAGGGATTTGCTGTAGTTGCTGAAGAAGTTAAAAACCTTGCATTACGTAGTGCAGAAGCTGCAAAGAATACAAATGATTTGATCGAAGAATCAACCAAAAATGCAGAGCTTGGTGCTCGAATTGTTGAGCAAGTAAATCAATCATTTACAGAAATCAGAGAGAACTTTGGTAAGGTTAAAAATATAGTTAATGAAATAGCGGCATCATCACAAGAACAATCACAAGGTGTACAACAAGTAAACACAGCAGTACAAGAAATGAATAAAGTCACCCAACAAAATGCTGCTAATGCAGAAGAATCAGCATCGGCTGCAGAAGAGCTCAATAGTCAAGCTGCTGAATTAAATAATATGGTAGCTCAATTTAATTTGAACCGAAGAAATGCAAAAGCAAAAATTACACATAAAGCTCAACCACAAATCTCAGACAGACGTGAAAAAAAGCAAATAGCTAAAAAGTCAGAGAAATCTTATGAAGTGAATCCAGAACAATTACTGCCTTTGGATGATATTTCAGAAGATGATTTTGATGATTTTATCTAAATGAGATATTTATATAAAAAGCCTCCATATGGAGGCTTTTTTGATGAGAAAGATTTGTTTTTTTATAAGAGAAGCTATGATGTTTTAAATAATTAATTGACATTATACTCTTTGTTATTATTATGACTTGTGAGAATGATTTGGAGATAAAAATGACTAATAAAAAACTATGG
>JAJBBH010000014.1 GCA_020532185.1 Candidatus Cloacimonadota bacterium
CAATAAACTTTGACGAAGCACTAATTGATAGAGATAGAAATGACGAAAAGCTCGCACACGGATATGCTTATTCTTACAGCAGTTCTGCATCTTTTTCTCTTTATGGAATGCGACGCTTTTATGACAGCAAAATTACAGCTATACGGCATATAGTTACCCCCTCTGTATCTTATTCTTGGAAACCAGATTTTAGTAAGCAAAATAAAGACTTATACTCATTTGGTGGCGTGGGAGTCGATGCAAGCAAAAAAGCAAGCTCTGTGGGGCTAAATATTGAGCAAAAATGGCAATTGAAATATCTCAAGGGCATTAAAAAAGAAGAGACAAAACTTAATGATTTGCTTGTGTTACGATCTGGTTCGAACTATAATCTTAGAAATAAAGAAAAACCATGGTCAGATATATCTCATAATCTGACATTTAATCCAGGCTCTTATGATGGAGATATAAAGCTCTCGACAACACAGTCTTTCAGTGCATCTCAAGATGCATATGACTTCAATATCAAGTCGTGGCGAGTCAATCTTGGGGCAGCTATATCAGGCGACGCAGTTTATAATGATTATTTTCCATATGAGAAAAATGAGTTTATCACACGAAAGTTCTTCGAGCCTGACAGCATCAGTGTACAAGACCAAGTTGTGGACTCTATACAAGATTTGGAAAGGCTTGTTAAACCTGGTAATTGGAGATTTACCGCTGACTACGATTATTCAAAAGCGAGGCAAAACAACTATGTCTATACTGGCTTGCGTAGCTCAGCTAACTTAAAATTGACAATGAACTGGTCATTTAACTATAATAATTATATGGATATGAAAACACATAAGCTAACATCTCAATCAATTAGCCTTGTCAGAGAATTACATTGCTGGCGTATTTCATTTTCATATACAAAATCTGCAGACTTTTGGGACTATCGTATAGTTCTTTTAAATATCAAGCTACCTGATGCATTGAAATTGGAGACACATGATTATAAATAAAGCAGTATTTCTTGACCGTGATGGCACAATTAACCACGATGAAAAGGGCTATATCTCCAAACCAGAAGACTTTAATCTTTACGACTACTCGACTAAATCAATTTGCTTACTTAATCAGTTAGGCTATAAGGTTTTTATTGTTTCAAACCAGTCTGGTATTGGCAGAGGCTATTTTACAGAGCAAGATTTGGATAAAGTACATCAGAAAATGATGGCTTTGTTTGCCAAAGATAATGCTATGATTGAAAAAACCTATTATTGTCCGTACTTTAAAGACGCTGTGCTGCCCGAATATCGACAAAATCTTGAAATGAGAAAGCCAGAGATCGGCATGTTCAAACAAGCCCAAAAAGAGTATGATTTTCGCATCAAATCATCTTTTATGATAGGAGATAAGCCTGACGATATTATCTTCGGAAAAAGAGCAGGTTTAACGAGTATTTTGCTAATGACTGGCAATGGTATGGATAGCCTTGCAACACTTGATGAATGGGAAACAAAGCCTGACTATGTAGCAGAAAATCTTTTGACAGCTTGTCAGTTGATAGAATACTTGGATAAGAAAAATAATGCTTAGAGCCGAAAATATTAGCAAGAGCTTTGTAAAAAACAATAAAGAGTTTTTAGCACTTAATAATATTAGTTTTCAACTCGATAATGCTGAAATATATGGACTGATTGGCTTAAATGGTGCAGGTAAAACGACTCTTTTGAGGCTCTTATCGGGTATTTACAATTGTACTTCTGGCTTTATCAGCTATGAAGATATCGATATTAGAGCATTTAACATGGCAAATCCCTATCAAATATCTTATCTATCAAGTGATACGCAAGTATATCAAAGATTGACAATTAGAGAATATTTAAGCTTTTTTGCTAAAATAAAAGAGCTGCCCAAAATGGTTTTTGAAGAGAGGTTAAAAGAATATTCATCAAAGCTAAAATTGACCCAAGAGTTGAACACCCTACTCGAACACACATCTACTGGCACAAGGCAAAAAGCCGCTTTTATATCTGCCATTATCAATCACCCAAAATACCTCTTTCTTGATGAGCCATTTGCAAATATAGATATCTTGATGGTTGATGAGATGATAAATACTATCAATGCACTCAGAGATCACGGAACAAGTGTCATAATATCCAGCCATAATCTGTATGAAATTGAGACGATAGCAGATAAAGTGATATACCTTGAAAATGGTCAAATAAAGCTAAATAGCAGTATTCAAGAATTGCATAAAGAATCCGAAGGACAGAGACTTAGAAATATCATTCTCTGTAAAATGAAAGAAGCAAATTAGTGTTTAACACAATTATATCAATCATTCAAAAAGACTTATTTGAGATATTTCGTAATAAACGAGCTGTTATATCTGCATTATTTTTACCCGCTCTTTTTATACCGTTTTTGGTGTATTTTCAGCCATTTTTGAGCTTAACTGAAAGTCAGGACATTAGAGTTGCGGTTTATGATTATCGTATTGACAAGTCAGACGTTAATTTTATTGAGACAATTAAAAATGATGATCGACTAAAGATCGAGTTTATTGACACTGATCGTATTAATGAAAATAAGTTTGACTTGAGTCTTATTATTCATCAAAATGATTATCGTAAGAAACAAGTTATGCTCATCTATAACTCAAGTTCGAGTCATAGTCAGAAAGCTTTCGAGTACATAAGTAGTTCAATTATCAATAGTGAAATAACAGACATGAAGACTGATATCACTGATCTTGGTGAGTTTGACACGAGCAATACTCAGGCAGAAGCAGCGAGCTCACCATTCACAGCATATCCATGGATATTTCTCATGTTTGGCTTTTCTGGTGCAGCCTTTGTCGCAAGCGAGATAGTGAGCGGTGAAAAAGAACGACACACCTTAGAAACACTCTTTTCTCTACAAATTAACAGAAGCCACATCTTGAGTGCTAAGTATTTGGCTATCTTGTTGTTTTCTATGTTTAACTTTGCTTTTAATTTATTGATTATGGCGATATCTGTTACTATGATGAAAACAATGCCTTTAGCTCAGCTTTTTAATGAATCTTTTAGTGTGACTATAGCCGTACTACCAGCACTTATCTTACTTTCTGGCATACTATTATATATTTCATTAAAAGCAAAAAGTATACACGAAGCACGAAGTGTCGAATCAGTCTTTTTCTTAGTTTTCTCTGCTCTAATAATTGGCAGCTCTTTTTTAAGTTTTGGTGCTACTTATCTAACGCAATTACTGCCCTTTATTAATACAATAATAATAATACAAACAATGCAATTTGATGCTATTAATGCTATACTCTTAATTATTAGTACGATTATTCCAACACTCTTTATTTTCAAACGTTGCCAGGTATTTATTTTAAAAGACGGCGTTTTAGATACTGTAACAAACCCAGATAAGGGGCGTTTAAAAAAGATTTTCCCACTACTAATAATGCTATTTGTGTATGTCTTATTTATGTCGTTTAGCGATATTTGGACTAATGAATCATATGCCTATCGTACGATTATGGTGCAAGCGAGCTTC
>JAJBBH010000089.1 GCA_020532185.1 Candidatus Cloacimonadota bacterium
CATCGACACCTTAACAGATAATAAAAATAGAACTGCTGGAGAAGTTAGAAGTACTTTAACTAAACATGGTGGTTCATTAGGAACTACAGGTTCAGTTTCCTACATGTTCCAAACCAAAGGGGTTATTTCTTACGATAGCGATGAGTACACTGAAGATGATATTTTAGAAGTTGCTTTGGAAAATGGGGCTGAAGATATTAGCGCTGATGAAAACCTTATTGAAGTTATAACCGAACAAGGGGACTTTAACCGCATATTAGAGGCTCTTCAAGATTCTGGTTTAAAAGAGCTCAATGCAGGGATTGAAAAAATTGCCGATACTATGATCTCCCTTGATGATGATAAAACACGCAAAGTATTGAAGCTAATCGATAAATTAGAAGATTTAGACGATGTACAACAAGTATCTACTAACTTAGATGTCCCAGATGACTTTGAGGATGAAGAGTAGAAAATGATTGTTTTAGGAATCGATCCCGGTTTGGCACAAACAGGGTGGGGGGTGATTGAGACAATAAATCAACGCCATCGCCTAATAGCTTACGGGGTCGTTAAAACAAAAACCGACAGACCATTAGAAAAAAGAATCTTTGCTATAGCTAGTGAAATTGGTTTAATTGCCACAAAATACAACATTGATGAAGTTTCAATGGAAGATATTTTCTTTGCTAAAAACGTCAGTAGTGCCATCAACGTAGCTAAAGTTATTGGGGCAATAATTCAACAACTTTCTACTCAAAACTTAGAAGTAAAGCTCTTTACCCCCTTACAAATAAAAAGTTCAGTTACCGGTTATGGGACAGCAGAGAAGAACCAAGTGCAACAAATGGTTAAGCTTTTATTAAAATTGGATGATATAGTTAAACCAGATCACGCAAGTGACTCTTTAGCTGCTGCAATTTGTTTTGCGACCAATAGAAGTTTTACCAATAAGGTGGGAAGGATTTTATGATAAGTGGAGTAATTGGAGATATTGTTGAAATAAGTGAGAATGAAATTATCTTATTGGTAAATGATTCAATTGAGTTTGAACTTGTAGTTTCAACTCAAACAGCTAGTAGACTCTCTAATCTTAGGGGGGAAGATAAAAAACAGATAAGGCTGTTAACTTGGTTACAACACCGAGATGATAGTATGAACTTATATGCTTTTTATGATCAACAAGAGCGTCTACTATTTTTAGAACTTATAAAAGTTAATGGAATAGGACCTCGCCAAGCTATGAGAATATTAGGTTCTGTTCAAATAGAGACCTTTTTACAAGCTTTAGATAACTCAGATGTTAAGTACTTAGCAACTATTCCAGGTATTGGCCCTAAAACTAGTCAAAAAATAGTATTGGCCTTAAAAGGTTCTATTAACTTAGATGTAGCCTTTGATCGCCCTAAAGAGGGTTCTAGAGTCTTAGATCCTCAATATAATGACCTCGTTGCTGCCCTTAATGAAATGGGATATGATAAAAAACAGGTATTAAATACAATTAATGAGCTACTAGAAAATGAGAAAGAGAGTTTAATTAAGCTCTCCATTAAAGAGAAAGAGCAGTATCTTTTTAAAAATGCAATTATTAAATTGAGTTAGGAAATAAGCGTGGAGCAAAACGATCAATCAATTCTATCAACAGAGTTTCAAAGTGAAGTTGATGGACAAGAAAATATACTCAGACCCAAAACCTTAGGAGATTTCCAAGGACAACGTAAAATTAAAGAGAACCTCTCTATTTTCATTGAGGCGGCTTTACAACGTAAAGAGGCCTTAGATCACGTCTTTTTAATTGGTCCTCCAGGATTGGGCAAAACTACTTTAGCATCTATTATTGGCAATGAGATGGGTAGTGAGATAAGGATGACAAGTGCTCCAGCTTTAGAAAAACCTAAAGATCTTGCAGGTATTTTAACTAATGTCACTGAAGGTTCGATTTTCTTTATCGATGAGATTCATAGAATGAGACCAGCGTTGGAAGAGATGCTTTATATAGCTATGGAGGATTTTGAAATTGATTGGGTTATTGGACAAGGACCAGCGGCTCGCACAATTAGAATCCCCATTCCTAATTTTACACTCATTGGAGCTACAACTAAAGCAGGTCAAGTCTCTAGCCCCTTATACAGCCGTTTTGGAATCACCTGTAGAATTGAGTTTTACCAAATTAATGAGCTCATTTCCATTATTAGAAGATCTGCCAAAATTTTAGATGCTAAAATTGATGAGCAGGCGATTAGACTTTTAGCCCAAAGTTCTCGTGGAACTCCCAGAATTGCCAACCGCCTGTTAAAACGTCTTAGAGATTATGCAACAATTTTAGGAAATGGTACTATCACCAAAGAGATAGTAATTGCAAGTATGGATAGATTGGGAATCGATAGTGAAGGGCTAGAAGAGCAAGATCGAAATATTTTAAGAACTATTATTGAATTTTATGATGGGGGACCTGTTGGAGCTGAAACTTTAGCTATCAGTGTTGGTGAAGCTATTGAATCGCTTGAAGATTTTTACGAACCTTTTTTAATTCAAAAAGGATATTTAAAAAGAACTCCCCGTGGTCGTGTAGCGACCTCCTTAGCCTACAAACTTTTAAACATAGAGCACAACCACAAACAAGATGAAAACCAAGGAATTTTATTTTAACCTACCTGAAAATTTAATAGCTCAAAATCCACAAGATAAACGAGATTCTTCACGTCTATTAGTTGTTGATCGTAATAGTGATGATTTAATAGAGAGCTCAATAAAAGATTTTCCCTCTTTTTTAGAGGAGGATTCACTTTTAGTTTTAAATAACACCAAAGTGCGTAAAGGGAGAGTTTATGCTCTTAGTGAAAATAAAGGAAAAGTTGAATTTTTGTTTTTAAATTATTTAGGTGCCAACAGATGGACAGTTGTAGTAAGTAAAAGCAAAAAGCAAAAAGTTGGCAAAAGATTTTTCTTTGGAACTATTAGTGGAACAATTGTTGAAGAGTTGGGGGAAGGATCTAAAGTCTTTGAATTTGATGAAATGATAGATGAATCATTTTTTGAAGCTATGGGGCATGTGCCACTTCCTCCTTACATCAAAAGAGATGATCAAGAATTTGATAAAGTTCGTTATCAAACAATTTATGCTAAAAACTTGGGCTCTGTTGCAGCTCCCACTGCAGGTTTACACTTTACAGAAGATATTTTAAAAGAGATTGAAAATAGGGGAATTGAAATTGCCCAAATAACGTTGCATGTTGGAATGGGTACTTTTATTCCAATGAGAGGGGAAAATCTAGAAGATCATAAAATGCACTACGAACATTATGAAATAGATGATTTAGCAGCCTCTTTAATAAACACCTATCATAAAAATAAGAAGAAAGTTATAGCTGTTGGGACAACAGTGGTGCGCACACTCGAATCTGCTTATGATGCAAAATCTGATTTAGTTGTTAGTGGGATGGGTAAAACAAATCTTTTTATTAAACCC
>JAJBBH010000017.1 GCA_020532185.1 Candidatus Cloacimonadota bacterium
AAAGGCGATTATTTTTTTCATAAAAAGCTATAAAATAAAAGAATAAGCTCAAACTCGAAAAAAGATTGACGAAAATAATAAAATATAAAAAAGTCTCAGAAGAGGTGAATTATGAAATACTGTGATTTAATTTTAGACAACGCAACTATTGTTACACTTGATCAAGACGATAGAATACTCACTCAACATGCACTTATCATCAACGAAAATAAGATTATCGACATTATAGAGTCGACTCAGGCGCAGAAATCATATCAAGCAAAAGAGGTTTACAATCTTAAAAACAAAATTCTTTTACCTGGTTTTATCAATATGCACACCCATATCCCTATGTCTTATTTCAAAGGCTTAGCTGATGATTTACCTCTCCAAACATGGCTCGAAGACTATATTTGGCCCAACGAAGCAAAACATATTTCCAAAGACTTTGTTTATCATGCTTCTGTGCATGGCATTGCTGAATTGATCAAAAATGGCGTCACGCAATTTAATGATATGTATTTCATCCCAGAACAAACTGCTAAAGCATGCATAGATACAGGTATCAGAGCCAATATTGGTGATATTGGTCTCGATTTTCCAATGGGTGATTTTCATCAACCCAAAAGCTCTTTTGAACAGATAAATATATTAAAAGAGAAGTTTAAAGATCAGCAAACATTGACTTTCACCTTAGCACCACATGCTATTTATACTTGCTGCAAAGAAACTTTAAAAAAGTGCAGAGATATTGCCCAAAAAGAAAATGCTCTGATACATATTCATCTCTCAGAAACTGCTTTTGAAGTTGAGCAATGCATTAAAGAACACAATCTTAAGCCTATTGAATACCTCAATAAAATAGGCTTATTATGCGATAGATTGACGATTGCTCACGGCGTTCACGTAGATGAAAAAGAGATGGAATTGCTCAAAAAGCATAATGTCAGCGTTTGTATAAACACCGAGAGCAATCTCAAATTAGCATCAGGTTTTGCCCCGATCAAAAAGTATCTCGAATATGAGATCAATCTCTGTATCGGCACAGATAGCGTGGCAAGCAATAATAATCTGAGCATCTTTGACGAGATGAGTCTCACTGCAAAGCTTCACAAGGCACTCAATCAAGATCCCACCATCCTACCTGCATCAGATGTGTTAAAAATGGCTACTCTCAATGCTGCCAGGGCTTTGGGGGCAGAAGATAAGTTTGGTTCAATTGAAATTGGCAAAATAGCTGATTTGATCACACTCGATACTGCCTCAATCGAAGCACAACCATACTATAATCCATATTCGCTAATTGTTTACACATTAAATACTTCTGCAGTTTCTAACGTCATCATAGATGGTAAATTTGTCTTAAAAGAAAAACAATTCTTGACAATTAATGAATCAAAAATTATTGTAAATGCGAAAGAATATAAATTAGAGGTTTAAATGAAAATATTTGATAAAGACTTAGTATTATTACAACAAGATATAGCCAGCAAAGGGCACGCTATATGCAAAATGATTGACGTTTTATATCAAAATGGCAAGCTTTCAGACAAAGACCAATTCACAAGAGATGTTTATGAACGAGAAGACATTATGTCAACTGGTATTGGCAGAGGTATCGCCATACCACATGGGCGTAGCAGTGCAGCAAACGAGCTTTCTTGTGTCTTTATGACCAGCAAAGATGCCATTAACTTTGACTCTATAGATGATAAACCTGTCAGTATAATCTTTTTAATCGCTATACCCTCAGATGTTTACTCAGAATATACAAAAATCCTCAGCCAGATTTCAAAGTCTATGCACGATGAATTTTTACAAAATGCACTCCTCAAAGCTGAGACCGTAGATGAAGCATATCAATTACTAAAAGGAATAGAAGATGCCAATTAAAAAAACCGCAGTGCTCTTGACCTGTCTCTTTATTAGCTTGCAATTATTTGCCACATACAAAAATGCCGGTACCGCTGGCTTTCAATTTTTAAAGTTACACTATTCTGCCCACGCTCTCGGAATGGCAAATGCCTTTACCGCAGACGATGATATCGATATGGTCTATTTCAATCCTGCAGGAATAGCAAAACACACAGAGACCTGTATGAAATCAAACTATATAAACTATGTTGATGGCATGAATGGCGGCTCTTTTGCATTTGCAAAACCATATAGTGAGCAAATGAAAATCGCTATCTTTGCCCAATATCTGAACTCAGGATCGATACAAAGAACTATTATCGCACCAGATGGAGCATATGCCCTCGATGGTGAATTCTCCGCATCAAACTTTATTGTGGGTATGACTTTTGCTCAAACCATGAATGAGATGTTGGACTTTGGTGCAAATGTGAAATATATTTTTGAGAGCCTCGATGATGTCTCCGCTTCGGCTGCTGTCGTGGATTTGGGTGTGATACATCAGACTGTTAATGAAAACCTTATGATCGGTGCCAGCGTACGCAATATTGGTTTGCAATTAACTTATTTTACAGAAGAAAAAATACAAGAGAAAATGCCAACTGTTTATTCTGTCGGTGCAAAATATACAATTAATGAAAAAATGCGAGGCAGTCTTGACCTGACCCGACCAAAAGATAATGATCTTTATGCTAAACTTGGTATTGAATACGATATTGTGCCTATAATGGCGATCAGAGCTGGCTTTGATAGTCGTTCCTCTGACTATCGTGCAGGCGGCACCTACGACGCTATGTCAGGACTATCTGCAGGCTTTGGTATTCGTTATAAAAACTATAAACTTGACTATGGTGTTGCCTCAATGGGCGATCTGGGCTGGAACAACCAAATCTCTCTGGGTTATAGACTATGAAATATATAAACAATAAAGGGGCTCTGCTCATCCTGTCTATCTTAACTCTTTTATTGCTCAATGCATGTTCCCCCGCTGTTATTTATTCTAATTCCGCAGCAAGCACGACCTCATCAAGCACTTATAAACCCAAAAGCTCGGGCACAAAGTCTGGCTGGCAAACAATGACTTGTAGCTTTTATGGCGATGATTTTCATGGAAAATACACTGCTAATGGCGAAATATTCGATATGAATATGCTAACAGCTGCCCACAAAACTTTGCCATTTGATACAAAATTAATGATTTGGGACGAAGATACAGACAAAAAAGTGACTGTAAGAATTAATGACAGAGGTCCTTTTATAGCTGGCAGAGATCTCGACCTATCAAAAGGTGCTGCAAGACAAATAGGCATGATAGGTGCTGGAGTAAAAAAACTAAAGGTGAAAATCATCGAATAGTTTTTACGTTAAACCCGTATGTACAAGT
>JAJBBH010000058.1 GCA_020532185.1 Candidatus Cloacimonadota bacterium
GTTGATGTTCTTTTTACTATCAATAATAAGACTAATAAAGATGGAAGATTTAATATTTTTATTCAAGTATATACGACTAAAAACAAAATAATTAGCTCAAGATTAACAACTGTCGAAATAAAAGCAAAATCTCAAGTTCAATATATAAAAGAATTAAAAAGCTTTGAAAGACGCCTGGAAGCAGGGGAAATGCTTTCTGGAGCAATAATAAGTTTGGATAAATAAAGAGGGTATAATGAAAAAATGGATGGTTTTACTTGTCATCGTCCTTAGTGTAAATATCGCTTATACAAAGAATTATCGAGTTGAAAAGTTTCAAGCACATCATGTTATTAATCATGATAACATTGTTGAAGTTAATGAGCATATTCATTTTCGTTTTGAAAAAGGTTCAAATAATTGGGTAGAGAGAAGTATACTATTTAAAAACATCGATAAAATCGATGTGATTAGTGCAGAAATTGATTATGTCGAAGTTCCTTTTGGAGCTGGTAATAATCGAGCTCAGGTTACTGATAATGCAGTTAAATGGACATTTAATAAAATAAAACAAACAGATAAGAATTTTGGCTTATACTATAGAATAAAAGGTGCTATTTACAAAGACGATGACGAAGATGTGTTGCAATATACTCTTTTGCCAACTAAACATAGCTACGAGATTGATTCTGTAGAGGTTGTGATAGACTATTTGAAGTTTACAGGCAGTCTAACAGCTCATCAAATAATCAATGGCGATGCTCTTGTGTCACTCGATGAATCAAACATTACTATTAAAAACAAAAGACCTTTAAAAAAAAATGAAACAATTGAACTGCAATTGAGATTTCAAAAAGACAAAGTTATAACAAAAAACCCTAAATGGTCTGAATTAAAGCTTAAATCAAAAAGATTATTAATTACATTTACTATTTTAGGATTTCTTTTGCTTGTGATATCTGTCATATATTCTTTTTTAATATATAAAAACAATAATGTATCATTTAAACCTAATAAAAAAGACTTGAACAGATTAGAAAGTGCACCAGATGAGCTTTCACCTATTGAAGGTGCATATCTTTTGAATATCAGCTTTCCCGATTCTCAATTTCTGCAATATATAGGTGCCTTAATGATAAAGCTTTTGTCTAAGAAAAGTATAAAGAGTATCATAAGTCGACGTAAAAAAGGGTTTGCTTTTGATTTGCTTTTACAAAAAGATCAATCATTTGATGAATATGAGAAGCTTATTTTTGATAGTCTATCAACTAAAAAAGGTTTAAGCCTAAAGCAAAGTCTAAATATTGCCAGCCTTAAAGTCAATAATATTTTAAAACAGATTAAAACCAACCTGCAGGAAAGAGAAATAATCTCTTTAGATCTTGTTAAGCAAAGAACAAAATATACAATAATTGGCAGCATAATAGCTGCAATTGGCGTATTATCAATATTACCGTTCGTACTATACTTTGATATTTTTACAAGCTCAGGTTTAATTATTATGTTTTCATTGATAATAAGCGGAATAATAATAATTATTGGTGCTCAAAGTATTTCTCCATTGACAGCACAAGGTGTTTACTTGAGTCAAAAAATATTCTATCACAAAAGACATATAGAAGACCTTTTAGAAAAAGAATACAATACTGATATTCATCAATATATGCTTAGCCAATTACCATATATATTTGCTTATAAGATTCAATTTGAATGGTATAACAAAATTAAAATGCATGAATTTGATGTGCCAGAATGGTTTGAACTTGCAGATTCATGTAATAATGAAAACCCGTTCCATTGCTTCAAGATCATGATATCAATAATCTTATTATATTCAAGTTCTTCTGTCACTATGAAAAGCCTTGTAAAACCAATTTCTGATTTGGTAGAGGAGGATGAATAATGTTATTACTATTACTTTTATCAACGTTTATCTCAGCTTTATTAGTAGCAGTTATTGTAAATCTATTTTTTAAAAAGCCATTAGCCGTTATCTTAAAAAGACTAATAGAAGATGAAATATATGACTCGTGGCTAAAATATATGATTTTTGCCATATACGTTGTGAGTATTTCATCTGGCATTAGTTTATGGAAAATTGAAAGATATATATATCCCACAGCACAAAATTTACCTGTTCTTGATATTACAGGCATTAGTATTGCATTTGAAATGTATCGCTCAATTATTAATTCTCTGACAAGTATTGCATGGCTGTTGCTAACATTTTTTATTGTGGCTTTGATTATATTTGTTGTAAAAAGAATATTCGAAAATAAAAAAAGGAATGATTATGAAGATAATTGACACACGTGGAGAACTATGCCCAAAACCTATTATCAAAACTAAAAAAGAAATACCAAATATCGCAGTTAATGAAAGCTTTAAAATTCTAACAGATAACGATACTTCTCTCAAGAATCTTCTTAGATTCTTGAAAGACAATCATTTTGAGACTGATACCATCAGCAATGATGATTTTTACACAATAATGTGTATCAAAAAAGACAAAGAGTTAAACAACCCAGATGCCGAGTCATATTGTGTTGCCCCAATAAATAATGATTATATAATCGTATTTAAAACGGATAAAATGGGGGTTGGTAATGATGACTTAGGAAGCATACTGATAAAAGCTTTCATAAACAGCTTACCAGAACAGAATAAGCTTCCTAAGGCAATGATTTTTTATAATAGCTCAGTACTTTTGACAAAAGATTCATCAAATGTTTATGAATCTCTTCGTTTGTTGCAAAGCAAAGGAGTTGAAATTGTTATTTGTGGAACTTGTATTGACTTTTATGATATCAAGAATGAAATAGATATTGGTATTGTTTCAAATATGTTTACAATCACAGAGTACATGATAAAATACTCTCATATAATTTACCCATAAAAAAGGGCGGGATATCCCGCCCTTTATTATTTCGAGTTGCCTTATTTCATTAGCAACATTTTCTTTGTTGAACTATAATTTGGTGTCGTTAGTCTATAAAATAGGGAGCGTCCCATTGAGTGTGTCTGAAACCTCCAATAAGATTTCAAAACACTCTATATATTCCTAATTAAATTCAAATAGTTTTTTGTCAAATCTAAAATTGTATATAGGATAATTATTATA
>JAJBBH010000117.1 GCA_020532185.1 Candidatus Cloacimonadota bacterium
CCTCTGGTACTTGATTTCATCTTCACTTTAAAACGCTTACTTTTTACTCCATATAAGATGATATCCTGTGCTTCCTCGCTTAAGTCTTTCCATGCCGTATCCAAAGAAAACTTATATTCTGCTGCAACCTTTTCTATTAACCCCAAAGTCATGCTATTCTTCTTATCGCTCATTTTACCCCAAGGCACAATAGCTCCTTCATTGATACTGAGGTTTTTGTCATGTACAATTAAGTCAGTATCAAACTCAAGTTTTGTGCCCAAACCATTACAAACAGGACACATACCAAGCGGGCTATTAAAAGAAAAGTGTTGCGGTAATAGATCTGGATAACTGGTACTACATTTTGGGCAAGAGTTGTGTTCAGACATGATTTCTTGCACATTTTCATCAGGGTAGTCAATCTTGATTACGCCATCAGCCATTTTCAATCCAAGCTCTATCGAGTCAGCAAGGCGGGATTCTACACCCTCTTTAATCACAATTCTATCAATCAAAACATCTATATTATGCTTGCTTTTTTTGTCTAAAACTATATCTTCGCTCAGTTCGCGAACTTTGCCGTTTATCACCACACGCGTAAAGCCTTCTTTGCGCACATAGTCAATCTCGTCTTTATGTTCACCTTTTCTATTTTGCACTAATGGCGACAATATCTGTATCTTTGTTTTCTCAGGGAGAGTCATTAATTTTTGTACCATTTGATCGATTGTTTGCGAGCTTATTGGATCTCCACAAATATGGCAATATTGCGTGCCTGTACGGGCGAACAGTATTCTTAAGTAGTCATATATCTCGGTTACTGTTCCCACAGTCGAGCGTGGATTTTTGGATGCTGCTTTTTGATCTATTGAAATTGCTGGTGATAGCCCCTCAATATAGTCAACTTTTGGCTTTTCCATTTGTCCGAGAAATTGACGTGCATATGCTGACAACGACTCCACGTATCTTCTTTGCCCTTCGGCATAGAGAGTATCAAATGCTAAAGATGATTTGCCTGAGCCAGACACTCCTGTAAATACGATTAATTCATTACGATTTATACTTATATTAACATGCTTTAGATTATGTTCATGAGCACCTTTGATAACAATTTTGTCTTTCATTGATTGCCTCCATAAGCAATTCCATATCATAGGCTCGCTATGTCAAGTTTAAATATATAATCAATAAAAAACATCTTGTAAGTGCCTTTTATTTCATATATTTAGCAAGTCATTTTATAATGTATTTTGTGTTGCATAATTGGAAAAAGAGCTTGAAAATATACATAAATGCCTGCTAATTTATTAGTTTTTAAAAGCTCTAAACAATTAGGGAAAGAGAAAAGAATCTCCTCAAAATGTACTTTAAAACAAAAAAGGGCGAACCTGTAGATTCGCCCATTATAAGTCTAATTTTTATTTCTTATTTGCTAATAATGCCTTGATTGATGCGAGCTCCCAAGGTGAGCCAAGTTCGATAGCGGTGAGGATGGTGCCGCCACCAGTGAAGAAATAGTATTTTTCATCATCGAGACAAGACATATAGATGCCAGGTAACAAGTTTTTAAATTCTTGTAAGGTGTCGCCTCCACCATACATTTTGTGAGCTTTATTGTTTTGGTGGATCAGTTTATAAAGAGCCTCTGTGCCTTCATAGAAGTTTGGGGTAAAGCCCATCACAGCGTTGACGAAGATTGTTTCTGCATTGAGAATAGCATTTTTGATCTTTTCATCTTGATATGATTCTTTATCCACATCGAGCACATAATTGAGCTTTGTGCCAGGCTTTAAGTCTTTGATATTATGAACTCTATACTGCCCCTCAATGCGTGCATCAAGAGTGTCTGACTCAACAATAAATTGAGGTTCTAAAACTTTATCAGGTGTTTTTGCTGCTAAAGCGACAAATTCTTTGGCAACATCAAGATCTGCTGGATCAATACCTTTGATTTCAAGATCATATTTTACAGCAAGATAGGCATTGAAAATCACACCACCTAAGAGTAAATGATCTACTTTTTCTATTATCGAACGAAGAGGTGCTATTTTTGTGTCAAACTTGGAGCCAGCTACAACAGCGAGAAAGGGCTTGTTTGGTGCAAATACTTTTTGTAAATTAATTATCTCTTTTTGCATCAATAGTCCAGCATATGAGGGTAAGTACTCTGTTGGTTTGACAGTGGATGCGTGTGGCTGCCATGAACCAAAAGCATCATTTACGAAGATATCTGCAAGTCCTGCTAATTGCTTACCAAAGAAAATATTCATTTCATCTTTTGCTTCTTCACCGATAAAGAAACGTGTATTTGGCAGGTAAATAAGGTCAATTTTGCCATTCTTCAAATCATTTAACATGAAGTTTACTGAGCTATCCAATGAGTAATATCCACTGTCCTCAAGGCAAGGAAATTCGGGTACTGCTATGTTTAAAGCGAGCTTTTGCTGGAGATATTTTACAATTGGATATACATTTTCATCGATAGAAACTTTGATTTTGCCTGTCTTTTTGTCTTTTGGGCGACCAACGTGAGTCATTAAGATAGGCTTACCGCCTTTGGCGATAATATAAACTAAGGTTGCGATTGTTTGATCAATACGAAAGTTGTCCTTGATTTTCCCCTTTTTTACTACGTTGTGATCCATTCTTACTAATACAAGCTTGCCCTTCAAATCGGCGTCTTGAATCTTGGGTAGTTGTTCGAAACTGCTCATGTTCACCTCTTATAATAATATTTTTATATATTATATTATTTGTTGTTTATTTGTCAAGGCATTTTACAAGGAACGATAACGAAATTCTTATTTACCACTAAGAATACGAAGTTTTTGAACCACAAAGAGCACAAAGAGGATTATTATTTACCACTAAGAATACGAAGAAAGCAAAGAACACGAAGTTTTTGAACCACAAAGAGCACAAAGAGAAC